>JALFJR010000005.1 GCA_022775005.1 Parabacteroides sp. | reverse complement strand
TGCCATTGATTGGAGCCGGAAGGATACGCATCCGGAGGTGTTCGACTATTATCGCCGACTCATCCGCTTGCGCAATGAGCATCCGGCTTTCCGGCTGAATGATGCGGACCTCGTGCGTCGTCACCTCTCGTTCCTTGAGGCACCCTCCAATGTGGTGGCTTTTCGTTTGGCTGATCATGCCGGAGGAGATACGTGGCAAGACATCATCGTGGTGCTCAACGCCAAGGATGTTGAGGTCAGTGTGTCTATCCCCGAGGGCCACTATGAGAAGGTGGCGCATGATGGACGTATTGACCTGAACGGACTGGGAGGAATCTCGGGTAGCAGTGTCACGGTGGCTCCCCGTTCTGCCACAATTCTGTATAGATGAGGTTTGGATTAGAAATCAAACGATAGACAGAGAATGCGGAGATCATCCTCTTCAAGAAAGAGGTGGAAGCATGTGAGAATGATTTTGATCTTTAAGCGGCCTCTCCCCAGAGGAGATTGCCAAGCTATAGCCGAGCATATACCTAAAAAGAGCCCCCGAAGAGGACATGATCCAATCTTCGGGGGCTTTTCTGTTATACAAAACCGGTCATTCCGGCTCGATGCTTCATGACCCATCAAACCACATCCGGATTTTCGGGCTCTGGTTCCGGTTCTGGTTCCGGTTCCGGCTCAACGGGCGTGGTGGGATCCGTAGGAGGAACCTCCGGTTTCGCACCCGCGCCTCGGCGGTTCAACGTCTCGATCAAGCGGAGGATCTCCGCATTCATCTTGTCGATGATCGCCTCCACCTTCGCCGCCTTCGCTGCGTCTTGATCCACATAGGTTGCCACGAGGTAGATCGCCGTCAGCAAATCGGCCACATCCGAGAATGCCGCCTCCACCACGGGGCGGATCTCCAACATATTCGCGGCGCTCACCCGGGCCAAACGCTCGTTCGCTTTCGCCGAGAGCGCGGCGTCAAACACAATAGCCGACTGGCGAAGATCTTCCAGATCGGCCGTCAAACCCAAGGTCGTGATGTCAGCCGCATACTTATCCGACTGCAACTTCTCCGTCATATCCAGCACCATCGCGATATTCTCGGCATGTGCCTTCCGGGCCGCGCCTTTATAAGGCTCCATCGCCGTAGCTATCCGGTCGGCCGCCGCGGCCACCTCTGCCACGTAGCTCTTTGCCTTCGCTTTCACGTTCATACTGAATGCGCTGAAGCGCTGGTCGCACGCCTTGTTCGCCTCCCCTAATGGCACCGTGTTCTCATACTTCTGGCTGTTGAGGTAGGCCTCGTTCTCCTTTTCGAGCGTGTCAGAGAATACCGACCAAACCGCCAAGATTTTCAACTCCTCTGCCGTCGCGCGTGTCACGCATTGCAGCAACGACAAAAACAGGTGGTAATGCTCGCCATTACGAGCCAACCCCAAATACTTTCTTTCAAGCACTTTCTTCATACGGATTACTGTTTTTTAAATTAAACATTAAGTGATACTAAACCAGGTCAAATGACTTGGATGCACGAAGATACGCATTTTAATCCAAAATCATTAAACATCCGCACATATTGCAAAATGCTTTCAAAATCGATTGAAACCTTCACGCACTCCGCGAAATGCCTTCAAAGGCGTTTGAAACCTTTGCGCGCTCCGCGAAATGCCTTCAAAGGCGTTTGAAACTTCTGCGCGCTCCGCGAAATGCTTTCAAAGGCGTTTGAAACTTCTGCGCGCTCTGCGAAATGCTTTCAAAGGCGTTTGAAACCTTCACGCACTCCGCAAAATACCTTCAAAGGCGTTTGAAACTTTCACGCCCTCCGCAAAATACCTTCCGAGCCCTCGGAAACCTTTACATTTAGAAAAACAAAGGGGAGCCCCGCCTTGGGACCATCAAAACCCTCGATAAGAGCTCCCCACATGTTGACCTAAACTAACTTTAAAAACCTATTATGTAAGATGATGAAAATGTTCTTTCTATCCTGATCCATCACTGGAAAACTATTGTATCAGATCGAAATCTTCCATCAATCCGTAATCCAGCATCTGGTAATTAGCAGCCGGAATGCGTGATTTAATATTCTTCCAATGCCAAGGTGAGGCCAATCCCTTTTCTTGATGATAATGCGGGCCTAACAGGTTCTTGTGGCTGCCAATCACGCGCACCTCAACCTTGTTCGTGCCCTTCTTCAGGGCGGAAGTGATGTCCAACTGATACGGATCCCAACCGATCACACCGGCTTTTTGATCATTCACATAAACCTCGGCCACCGTGCCGTTCCACTCATTCAGTCGAACAGCTACGGGTCGGGAAAGATCCTCGATCACATAGTTCCTCGTATAGGCTACACCCCATGGATAGAAGGGTTGGTGTTGTTCTTTCCAGCTGCCTAACGTCAGGGATGGCACAGGGGCGGAGATGCTCCAGCCTAACTTCTCAGGCATCACCGCGAAGTCACCGATCACATAAACTGGTTCGATCTCCGCAAAAATGCTCATGGGAGAGACGGAAAGCTCCACCTCATTCATGCCATTCCGCACCCACTGGGCGATGTCATAGACACCAAAGCTACGATCTAACCACCACTCGCCTGGGATCGGTTTCACCTCCGTGCCGTTAATCTTGACCTTGAACAATTGCGGACGCTCTGTCACCAAGCGCATGGAGCCATAGTCGAACGCCTCGTTCACCTGGAAGCGGTAAGTCGCTTTAAAGCCACCGCTTTGGAACGTATCACGATTCAGAATGTTCCGCTTATACTGGACAGACGTGTTCCAAGGATTGCCATTAGCGAAGCCAAATGCTTTAAAGGCTTGGTCTGCCGCTTGCGAACAATGTAAATCACGGGTGGTCACCCCATCAATCTCTAAATCGCAGAAGTCGATATTCAAGGCGTTCTCACGCAAACGGGTGACTTGGACGGTTGATTGAGCGGCCAGCTTGTTCTGGCAAGCAGCAGAGGCAGGAGCCGGATACGTGTCCAACGCTTTCTCCGACACAAACAGCAATAAACTGCCCGCGGGTTCCAAATCAAAGGATAGATGGATTCCCTCTTTGGCCTCGAACGGGTAGCTATAGATCTGTCCGTCTATGGCATCCAATTGTACGACGCTCTTACCGGCAAGCGATACCGTGCCTTCCACTGATTCATCCATGGAGGAGTTGACCAAGAAAAGCAATTGCCCATCCTTGAACTGCCGGCGTTGGTGATAGAGGTCACCGCCACTAAACTCGAACCGAGGCTGTCCCTCACGCAGATATTGATCCATGACCTGTGCGGTCAACTCCTTCTCCTTGACCACCGAGGCTGCCTGGCTGATTTCCGCTACTAATGCATCGGGTTGGCCATCGATCAGCGAGAACTGAGAAAAATCGATCACCTTTCCCCCTTCCGCTACAAATTGTTTCAACAATTCAGCTGTTGGACGGTTGAGCACCTCTAAAAGGGGAGGCAACACGACGGTTTTGTATGAAGATTGCCCCACGATAAATTGCCCATTGGCTACCCGACCATGATCTTTGATGATATTCTCCGATCCCAGGTCATACTCTACCTGCGCCTGCTCCAACTGGGTCACGAAGGTTTGAAAACTTTGGCCGATCCTGGAGAGCTGCTCCGCGCTCTGATCGTGGGAGTAATAGCACCACAAGGTAGAAGTCGGCTCCAACACCAAGATGTCATTCTGCTGTTCACCCTTGCTAAGTGCGAAAGAGAGACGGCCATAATAGTCGTTCAACAGCTTATAGTCTTGCCACCACGGTGAATGATAGGTAAAGACTGGCGGGTAATCATATTTGCGCGCCCCTGTCAGCGTCTGGAGAGCCAAGTGTTGGTTCATGTAGTTTACGCCCAGCACATACTCCCAGTCGCCTAAGCGTTTGAAATCCTTGAAGGTATCTTCCCATCCGCCACCGCCATAGGTCTCGCTGAGCGTACGGGTGCGTCCCATTTGATTGGCCACGCTGCGCAACTCTTTCACGGCGCGCACGTTGCCAAATTGAGCTACTGGGCTCTCCTCGTTGAACTGGTTGAACAGCATGTCGATAGCCGGCAGTTGATGCCATGCGTACATCGCCATGTTGTCCGGGCCATCATTCAAATAGGGCCAGCCATGTTCCCAGTAATGCCCGGTCCATTGCAAGTTATTCGCTTCGCAATAATCATGAAAAGGTTTTGACCAACGATCAATGAACAACTGCAATAAAGTCTCGAAGTAGTTATGTCTGACATGTTTCCAATCTCCGATCTCCTCTTGCAGCAGGGGTAGCTTCTCCTTCAAATCATACCCCCATTTTTGCTGGAACACGTCGAACAGATCGGGCGTCCAACGTAAGCCACCCGATGTCTGGATATTGGGCTCATCGGAGAAGATGCCTTTGATCTGTTTGCCAAATTCCGCTTTAAATCGCTTCTCATAGCCCTCCATGGTCACCTCGATGAACTTCTCAGTCACACCCGGATATAAAAGATCCACGTAGGAAAAGCCACCATACCAATCCGATTTACCATAATAGGTCTTTTTATAGAGATAGTAGCTGCCCGCTTTCCCTTTGTAATCGGCTGCGTTCGGTGTAATGTCAACAAACTGATCTCCTTGCTGCTGCAGGATCAGGTAATAATCCGTTACATCCGCAGGTAGCTGCTCGCATTTCTCCAGCTTCAACCCCTGTCCTTGGTTGTATGACTCGGGCATCTGGGCGTTCACATGACCCCCCGCGAACCCACTTGGATAAGAGTTCTCATCATAGATCCAAATATCCAGATCGTTTTGTCTGCCCCAATCCAAGGCTGTTTGGAAGCCAGCGAACCATTCCTCTCCCAAATATTCCGTGATTAAGCCCGGACGGGGATGGATGAAGGCGCCCCCGCTTCCTGCCTCCTTTAATTCCGTCAATGTCCGTTCTACCTCCTCAGGAGTCACCTCGCCGTTCCATACGTTAAAAGGAGCCGTGCGATAGGTGGATGCCGGATCGGCAAAACCATCAGCCAACGTGGCAAAGCTATCTGCCGGGCGCTTGTCCGCGCAGGCCACGGATAACCATCCAATGAGGGCTAAACCGGACAGATTTCGTATTATCTTGTGTACTCGCATCGTTCTTATTGTTTTATGATTATTTGAATAGACTCTACGTATTTACGCTCAAAGATAAAAAAAGAACCAAGCGGAACGTACTCAGGCAAAGAAACCTCCGCTTGGTTCTTTCGAACTCACCTTTTATCTACCCGCACTGTAGCCGGGATTCTGCTCCAACAGATAGTTGATCTGCATCTCGCGCATCGGGAACGCATACACCAATCTGTTCTCATTCACATTGAAAGCACCCGGGAGAATCCACGGATATTTGGCTTTCATCGTCTCTCCGAAAGCATTCATGGTCTCGATAGCCTTGCCTGTGCGGATCAGGTCTGTCCAGCGGTGGTTCTCGAAAGCCAACTCATGACGCATCTCGTCAGCCACGGCCTTCTCGTTCACACTGGCGAGAGCAGGCAAACCTGCGCGTTGACGCACCTGGTTCACATAGGGAAGAGCCTCAGAAGCCCGGTTCTGAGCCACCAAGTTCTCCGCAAGCAGCAACAAGGCGCCCGCATACCGATAGACGGGGAAATTGTCGCCAGCCCGTAAGCTAAATTGATAAGGCGGATGATAATACTTCCGCACGAAGAAATGAGCGGTCTCCCCATCAACCGGTTGATAGTCTGAAACCGTCTTCACCTCAGTACAGGTGAAGTTCTGACTGGCATCCTCCGTGCCCACAGCGACCGCTACGGAGGCATCCAAACGCTTGTCTCCTGGCTCATAGGAAGCGATCATCTCTTCCGTGGGCACACACCATCCACCACTGGTACCGGCATAGTTGGATCCGGCAATGCCCATCAAGAAATCATTGTTGCTGCACTTCGGGATCATACGCCAGGGAATGGTGTTGTACTGATCAGAGCTTCCATCCTCCAAAAACTGAACCTCAAAGATGGACTCTTGCGAGTTCTTGTTGGCTGGATCAAACACATCCGCATAATCATCTAAGAGCTTATAGCCCATTTTCGTAATATCTAACAGATCCAGCTCGGCTGCCTTGTAGTCTTTATTAGGCTGTGACATGTAAGCGTATGCACGCAACATCTTTGCGGCGCCCATCGTCGCTCTACCGCTCTGCGGGAACTTGGTAGCCATCGGCAACCCTAAATTGATCGCCTCCGATACATCCGCGATGATCTGGGCATAGACCTCCTCCTTGCTCGACTTGGCGGCAAACGCATCCGTCTCATTCTTCACCTCATGCAACATGAGGGGTACGCCACCCCAGTGCTGCACCAAGTCAAAGTAATAGTAAGCTCTCAGGAAAAGTGCCTCTGCCTTGTAAGCCGTCTTTTCCGCTTCGTTCATCTCCGATTCCTCCATACGGTCAAGAATGGTATTGGCGCGTGAGATACCGACATACACACTGTTGTACCGATCAGGCATCCAGCTCACCAGTTCGTCATCCAAGAAAAGCGCGAGTACTTCCGTAGTGCTGTATGGGCCTCTATCACCCGCATACAGGGTATAAAAGGTATTGTCAGAACGCATCTCATCCATAAACATGCCGTCTAAGGCGATGTTGCGTGTCGGTACGTAAGCTGCGGTAATCGCCTGCTCAAAATGCGTAGCGGTTTTATAGAACGTTTCTGCGGTAATGGCCGTATCCGGTGTCAATTCCAAGAACGAATCTCCGCAAGAAACCAAAGGTAACATCGCTGCGCTTGCGATGACTATATTGAATAACTTCTTCATGTTTCTTTACGATTTAAAAATTAACATTCAAACCAACTGTATAAATACGAGACACAGGATAGCTTGTGGCATCTACACCTTGGAACAAACCACTGGTGTTGTTATTCACCTCCGGATTCATACCCGGATAGGAACCCACGGTGAAGAGATTCTGGCCACTGGCGTAGATACGCAAACCTTTCACATATTTATTAGAGGGAACAGGAACCGTATAACCGATTGTCAAATTCTTCAAGGTCATGTAATTGTTCTTGAAGACCCAACGCGTGTTATTGAAACGGAACAACTCCGTTGTACCCGCCATGGTTCTCGGTATCTCGCCATTACCCGGATTCTCCTCCGAACGCCAACGATCCGCCACGCACTTGCGCACGTTGAACACACCGTCGATGTTCTCTGTCCACTCGTAAGTACCATCGATGATATCACCACCGAGCGAACCCGTTAATACGACACTGGCATCAAAATTCTTCCAAGAGAAGGTGTTCGTGATACCATAGATGCATTTCGGGTTGGGATTACCGATATAGGTACGGTCGCTGAAATCAATAATACCATCCCCATTCAGATCCTTCATACGTACAGTTCCTACCGCAGAGGAGGCGTGCTTCGGGCCTGCCTCATATTCCGCCTGCGTCATGAAGACACCGTCATAGACATAGCCATAGAACATACCCAAAGGCATACCGACCGCTGTACGGTTATAATCCATTTGGTTTAGGTTTCCACCAATATGCACATTGTTTGTTCCCAACTTGATCGCCTTGTTCTTGTTGAAAGAGAGGTTTACGCTGGTATTCCACTTGAACGCACCGACCATGTTCTTGGTCTCGATATTCAACTCATGACCCCAGAAACGGAATTCGCCAATGTTGGATTGGATGTTGCCGAAACCGGAAGAGTAGGGGATTTCAATCTGATACAGCAATCCATCGGTTGTCTTACGGTAGTAATCATAGACGATGAACAAACGATCATTGAACAATCCCAAATCAATTCCACCGTCGTAGGACTCAGTCGTTTCCCAGGTCAGATTGGAGTTGCCGATACCTCCCTGCGCACGTCCAGGAGCGATACCTCCATTGAATACAAAATTAGACGTACCGATGGTAGATAGATGGTTGTAGTTACCAATGTTGTAGTTACCTACTTTACCCCAGCTGGCTCTCACCTTCAAATAGCTCAACCAATCATATTTCTGCAGAAATGCCTCATCCGAAGCAATCCAGCCTGCTGATACAGAGGGGAAGTTCGCGAATTTCGCTTCCGAACCAAAGCGAGAGCAACCATCCCGACGGAAAGAGACAGACAAGAGATACTTTTCTTTGAAGTCATAGTTCAAGCGACCCAAATAGGAGATCATCGCCCACTGTCCTCTGTCGCCTAGGCCGACCTTTGTCGTTGCCGCATTGAACCAATAGACCTCATCGTCGGGATAATCACTGGCATTGATATGGCTCCATTCCGATGTGGATTTCTGGGTGGTATAACCTAACAGCACATCTACATTATGGTCATTGGCAATGGTCTTGTTCCATGTCAAGATATTCTCAATCAACCAGTTTGTGTTGTTGCTGTTATGGTAGTTGCCCCATGCGGGATTAGGTGGCGCACTAAACATACCACCATTTGCCTCTGAAGGAACCCATGAGTCATTCTTGTCGCTTGAAAGATCGGCGTTCAAGCTGATCTTATACTTCAAGTTGTCGATGATTCCTACCTCGCTGAAAGCATTGACAATACCACGCATGGTGCTGGTGTTATCATTGCGGTCACGAAGTACCAAATAGTAATTGGCATTCGCAAACATGCCCGGTTGAGAGAAAGAAACGGGATAAGTGCCATCATCGTTTTGATATTTCAGCTGTGGATCCATCAAGAAAGAGGAACCGATGATGTTTCGGCCACCACCTAAACCGCCAGTCACACGGCCTTTCGTGTAAGAACCAGAAAGATTCAAACCAAATTTCACACGTTCGGATGCCTGGAAGGTATTGTTGGCACGCACAGCATACCGTTGTGAATAGGTATTGATAATAGTTCCCTCTTGGTTGTTATAGTTTAAATTGACGGCACTTTGAATCTTGTCGGTTCCACCTGTCAAACTTAAATTATAGTTCTGTGTCAACGCGGTTTGCAGCAAGACATCATACCAATCCGTTCCATCCTGCACAGCGGAAGGATTCTGGTAACACTCCGGTACACCACCGGTGTAGCCCTCATATTTGGCAGCGTCCTCATAATACTCCTTCTTGAACTGGGCGAACTCTTGTGCGTTCATGACATCTGGACGGCCACGCTTGGAAACCTGAGCCGCACCCAGATAGGCGCTGAAATCAACACTGGTTTTCCCGGTTTTTCCTGTTTTGGTGGTCACCAAGATAACGCCATTCGCGGCTCTTGATCCATACAAAGAAGCAGATGCCGCATCTTTCAAAATGGTGATATTCTCAATCTCCTCCGGACTGATCTGCTCCAAGCCGGTGCCATTGTTTGTCGTGATAGGGAAACCATCGACCACGATAAGCGGGGCATTACCGCCATTGATAGAAGCTGCACCACGGATACGAATGGCCATACCCGCATTCGGCTCTCCATTCGCCTGTGTGATGGAGACTCCGGCAAATTTACCCTGCATCTTATTGGCGATATTGGGCACTGGGATATCGGCCATCTCTTCTGCATCCAACTTACCCATTGCGCCCGTCACTGAACGCACCTTTTGCGTACCGTAGGCAACCACTAAGACCTCGTCCAAGGCTTGGGAATCCTCACCCAACGTGATGGATAATTGACTGCGGTTGTTGATGGCGACCTCTTGTGCCTCGTAACCAATGAAGGAGATGGAGAGTTGTGCGTTGCCTGGTGCCTCTAACGAGAAGTTACCATCTATGTCCGTGATGGTTCCGTTGGTCGTTCCCTTCACTACGACATTGGCACCGATGATAGGCTCTCCGTTCTTATCGACTACGGTACCCTTTACTCGCTTGCTCTGCTGTGAGGCTTGCGCTTTGGACAAGATGATCTGGTTGTTGACAATCTTGTAGCTGACGTTTGTGCCAGCGAAAAGCTTTTGCAAGGTCTCTTCGAGGCTCAAGGATTGGACATTGAGTGATACCTTACGGTTGAGATCGACGGTACGATCGGAGGCTACAAAGGTGTAATCGGTCTTTTTCTCGATCTGATCCAACACTTGCTCCACGGTTGCGTTGCGCATGGAGAGTGTTACGGTTACGTTTTGAGCGTACAGGTCGCTCAATTGCGGTTGAATGACCGTCAGCATGAAGGCGCAAAGGCCCGTTCGCATCATTTTCGGCCAAAGGGATGAATTATGTGTTGTTTGCATCCCTCTTGATTGTTTGAAATGCATAACTTTGCAATGATTTTGAAATTAGATACTAATTGTTTGGGTTTTCCCAAAACGAATGTTGTCTGATTTGGAGAGGCAGGTGTAAGGGGGGCTTACGCTTGCCTCATTTTTTTCATGGATACGATCTTAGCTTCTCTGTTGCATAGGCTGTGTTCTCCTTTCTCTGATTTAAGTGAAACATGTTTGTTGTTATACTCATTTTTATTTTACCCATATATCATATTGCTGACGACTGAACGTGTCATCGGTTTGCTGTTTAACCGTGGTGGACGACCAACGGATGGGGGCACTCATCCGCAGGTAATCCAAGATCTGCGGGAGGCTCTCGTTGGTGAAGGTGGCTCGGAAGCGTTGCGGCGTCCGGCTTTCGTCATGCAGGTTGATATCTACATTGTAGCGACGGGCGAGTTGCTTCGTGATCTCCTTCATCGTGGCGTTGCGGAAGATCAGCTTACCCTCTCGCCAAGCTGTTGTGACATCCACTTGTACCTGTTGGATCTCCATGGTTAAGGCCTCTTTATTGAAGATGGCCTGTTCGCCGGGGGATAAGGTCTCACGCTGATGACCGATCAGGATGTCCACGGCTCCCTGCTCCAAGGTGGCCTCAATGAGCTCGTCGTCGGCATAAGCATTGACGTTGAACTTCGTGCCGTGTGCCATCACGCGGAATCCATCGGAGGTGGCGACATAGAAGGGGTGCTGTCGGTCGGATTGTACCTCAAAATAACCTTCGCCTTGGAGGGTGACGTTGCGCTCCATGCCTACGAAACGGGAGGGATAGCGCAAATGGCTTCCGCTGTTGAGCCAAACCTTCGAGCTGTCGGGCAGGGTGATCTGTGTGACGATGCCGGGAGCGGAGGTGGCCTCTAAGTAGGCGATGGCTTGTGACTGCCGATGGTCGTTTATATATAGGTAGCCCAATGTGAGGGTGGAGATCAATAATGGAAGGATCAGGATGGCAGCGATGCGCAGGAGGTAGAAGGTGAATCCTCTCCGCTGGCTGCGTTGGCAACGTTGCCAGGTTTGTTGCCAAGCCCGCTCGGTGTCGATCGAGCGGTACTCTTGGATGGCCTCATCGAGTGCCTTGGCTCGGTTCCACAGTCTCTTTATGTCGTCTGTTTGCGTTGTCATTTTATGTCCGTTTTAGCTATAGACACACAAAGCAACAAAACACGACAGCTATTTCCTACTTTTTTTGCCCAAAAAACGATTTTTCTGAAAATATTGGATTTTTAAGGGATAAATTGTTCCTTTGCGAGGGTGAATGGTCATCCAAACACATAAAAATGATTAATGCAAAATGAAGAACACGGAATCTGAACAGATTGATTTTATGCTGCGGAGCATTACGCTGCATGACGATGAGGTGGCTTTTCGTTACCTCTTCGAGCATTACTATCCGTCTCTTTGCCTCTTCGCTAAACGTTTCATTGATGACCGGGAGACCCGGGAAGACATCGTGCAAGAGGTGTTCTTCCGTTTGTGGGATAAACGCAAACAGATTACCGTGATGAGCTCCGCCCAAAATTACCTGCTGACCAGCGTGCGCAATCTTTGCCTCAATTACTTGCGCCGGCAGGAGACTCAACAGTCTTTTGAGAAATCGTTGTTCGATCAACCGGAGGACGAGGAGGGTGATCGACTGATTCAACTCCGGGAGTTGGAGGAGCTGTTGGCGCAGACGCTTGCCTTGATGCCGCCGGAGTATCGGTTGGCCTTCGAACTGAACCGCATGGAGGGGAAGAGCTTGGACGAGGTGGCTCAACAGATGGGTGTCTCAACACGCACGGTGGAGCGTTACCGGGATAAGGCGCTTGCCCTGCTCCATACGGAACTGAAAGATTACCTGCCTCTCTTTCTTTTCCTCTTTGCTGTGAAGTAGATAATAGCTACTTTTGCAGGGTCGGTAACGCGGGATACCGATAAAACGATTCACAGGGTTGCATAGCATGAAAAGTAGTAGTATCAGATTTTGGAAACAGTGGTTGCTGGGTTTGATGTTCTTGTGTGTGACAGGAACGGCCTTTGGGGTGGAGAAAGAGAACTTGAAAGCAGAAATAGCTTCTCGTATTCAACAATTTGCAAAGCCTTATGCGCAGATACGATCCATACGGGTGGTTTCGCTGACGGAGGCGAAGCGTACGGTGCGCATCGAGGTGAATGAGGCATTGGAAGACATCCCGTTTCGCCCACAAATGGTGGAAGCCTTGTATGACACGTTACGGCCCCTGTTCCCTGATGCCCGTCGCCTTACCTTAGTGACCCGTGGAACCCCCGTCGAGGAGTTGATCCCTGCGTATGCCAAGCAGAAGAATGTGGATAAAAAACGCCGTTTTGCGCAGAAGGTGGTGCGTCCCGGTTTGATCACGCCACTTTCTCGCCCTTATACCATAGAAAAGGGTTTGCAGGATCGTTACATTACGGTTTGGTCGAGCCATGGTTTGTATTATACCCAAAAGGGACAGCGTTGGGAATGGCAGCGCGCACGTATGTTTGGCACGGTGGAGGATCTTTATACCCATAGTTATGTGGTTCCCTTTTTGATGCCGATGTTGGAGAATGCCGGTGCGCAGGTGTTCTTGCCCCGTGAGCGAGACACGCAAACGGAGGAGGTGATCGTCGATCGAGAGGGTGCCTCGGGTGAGGGACGCTATGAGGAGCAGCAGGGAGAGAAGCCTTGGCGAGATGGCGGCAGTGCCGGTTATGCGCTTCCGCAGCAGGCGTTGAGAGACGGGGAGAATCCCTTCACGCAGGGCGGTTTCCGACAAACCGTGACCATTAAGGGGGAGCAGGAGAGTGTGGCTCGTTGGATGCCTCAGATCAAGCAACCGGGCCGTTATGCCGTTTATGTGGCTTATCGTTCTTTGCCCAACAGTACGGAGCAGGCGCACTATACCATTTATCATGCCGGAGAAACCACCTCGATAGCGGTCAACCAGACAATGGGAGGGGGCACATGGATCTATTTAGGCCATTATTATTTTCGAGGCGATGCGGAGGAGGGCGTATGCCTGACCAACCGCTCGGAGAAGGCGGGTAAGCTGATCACGGCGGATGCCGTTCGCTTTGGGGGCGGCTATGGATCGATCGCACGGGCACCGTTGGAGGGCTCGACCGTGGAGGCGGAAGCCAGTGGATTCCCCCGCTTCACGGAGGCGGCTCGTTATTGGCTGCAATGGGCGGGAATGCCGGATTCGGTGTATTCTTCCACTGCCTTTACCGATGACTATCGAGATGACATTTTCGCACGTCCTCGCTGGGTGAACTGGTTGCGAGAGGCGGCACATATCCCGGTTGATTTGAGTTTCGCTTTCCATACCGATGCGGGCATCACACCGGATGATTCTATTGTGGGCACGTTAGGCATTTATTATACGCAAGCGAATGGGGCTCGTTACGCCAATGGACAGAGCCGTTGGGTGGCACGAGATTTGACCGATCGCATCCAATCCCAGATCGTGTCGGATATTCAGGCGACATTTAATCCGGCATGGAGTCGCCGAGGCATGTGGAATCAATCCTATATCGAGGCGAGAGTGGCTGAGGTTCCCACGATGCTGTTGGAATTGCTCTCTCACCAGAATTTTGCGGATATGTGTTACGGATTGGATCCTAAGTTCCGCTTTGTGGTGAGTCGTGCTATATATAAAGGTATGTTGCGCCATATCGCCGCACAAAACCGGCAGGAGGCGGTGGTGCAACCGTTGCCTCCACAGGCCTTTTCCGTGACCTTCGAGGGAGAGAACCAGGTACGTTTGGCTTGGCAGCCAACACCTGATCCGTTAGAGCCAACCGCTAAGCCGAAGGCCTATGTGCTCTATACGGCGAAAGGAACTGGCGATTTCGATAACGGTCGCCTTGTGCAGGGAGAGCAAGTGACTTTGCCCATCGAGCGTGGGGTGATCTATCGGTATAAGGTGGCCGCATGGAATGAGGGTGGCATTAGTTTCCCTTCGGAGGTGTTGAGTGCCTATCGTGCGGAGCGGGAGCGATCCAAGCAACCGATACTGATCGTGAACGCTTTCGATCGGGTGGATGGCCCGATGGTGATGACGCAAGCCTCAGATAGTTTGGCGGGCTTCCTCTATACCCAGGATGGCGGTGTGCCTTACCTGAATGATTTTGCCTTTATCGGGGCACAAAATGAGTTTCGACGTTCGGCGGAATGGATCTCCAATGATCGCAATGGACATGGCGATTCATTCAACGACTATGCGGGGAAAGTGATTGCCGGAAATCGGTTCGATTATCCCTATGTGCATGGACAAGCATTGGCACAAGCCGGTTATTCTTATGCCTCTTGTGGAGCGCAAGCCTTATTGAACGGTCGTGTCCAGACGGAGGATTATGCGATGATGGATCTGCTTTTCGGGAAGCAGCGGTTGGCGGATGCCGATACGACACTATGGAAGGCGGTGGCCTCCTTCGCACAGGGGGAGAAGGCCTTGTTGGTTTCCGGATCCCGTTGGCTTTCGGATGTTGAGCGTTCGGAGTCGCTGCGTTCCCTCGTTCGGAAGCTATTGCCGGTGAAGTTGGCCACTGCGCAAGCCGCCCGTACGGGACGTGTCAGTGCCTATCCTTTGCGAGGGCAGGCATCGTTAGGGGAATTGAACTTCCGGATGCAACCCAATGCCGATTGCTATGCGGTGGAGGCGGTGGATGGCTTGCTGCCTACGGGTGAAGAGGCAACCCCTTTCTTACGCTACACGGAGAATCGGATTGCGGCCGGTGTGCGATCAGCGCATACCTGTGCGTTAGGTTTTCCGTTAGAAACCTTGCAGACGGCGGAGGAGCGCTACCGGCTGACGCAAGCCATCTTGCAGGCTATCCTTCCATAAACAACCATGAATCCTAAATTATTGATGATAAATGAAAAGAATTAATTGTTTTATTCCCTATGGAGCGGTGGATGCGGTTCGCCAAACCATTCAGCAGCTTTCCGCTTCTCCACTGGTGGGAGCGATATATGTGATTACCCGTGATCCGGAGGTGGAGGAGTTGCCGGGAGCGGAGATCATTTGGGCGGATCGTATGAATTGCACCTCTGCCTTGAAAGCGATCGCCCAAAGAGCGGAAAGTGATTATACCTTATTATATACGAAGACGGATGCGTTATCCTTGGGCTTGTTCGCTTTGGAGCGTTTGATCACGTTGGCAGATGATACGCAATCGGGTATGTTGTATGCCGACTATTATGCGTTGAAGGCGGGAGAGCGTACGCCTCATCCAGTCATTGACTACCAAAAGGGTAGCTTGCGGGATGATTTCGATTTCGGTTCGTTGCTGCTGTATCGTTCGGATCTGTTGCAGCAGGCGGTAGAGGAGATGACGGAGGAGTATCATTATGCGGCGCTTTATGACCTGCGTTTGCGTGTCTCTTGCATGGGGGCGTTGACGCATGTGAGTGAGTTTCTCTATACGGAGGTGGAGCACGACCTGCGCAAATCGGGCGAGAAGCAGTTCGACTATGTGGATCCCCGCAATCGGGCGGTTCAGGTGGAGATGGAGGCCGCTTGCACAGATCATTTGAAGCGTATCGGTGCCTATTTGGCTCCGATATTCCAACCGATCGCTTTCTCAGAGGAGGCTTTCGAGGTAGAGGCCAGTGTGATTATCCCGGTGCGCAATCGGGTGCGAACCATTGAGGATGCCATTCGCTCTGTGTTGAAGCAGCAGTGCGCCTTCCCCTTCAATATCATTGTGATTGACAACCATTCCACTGATGGCACGACGGAGCGGGTCGCTGCGTTGGCGCAGGAGGATAAACGGATCATTCATTTGATTCCTGAGCGGGATGATTTGGGTATCGGTGGTTGTTGGAACTTGGGTGTGCATCATTCGGCTTGTGGCCGTTTTGTGGTGCAGTTGGATAGCGACGATGTGTATAGCGATGCCGATACGTTGCGAAAGGTGGTGGAGGCCTTCTATGAGCAACAATGTGCGATGGTGGTGGGTACCTACATGATGACCAATTTCCAGATGGAGATGATTCAGCCGGGTATCATCGATCATAAGGAATGGACACCCGAGAATGGCCGGAACAATGCCCTTCGCATCAATGGCTTGGGCGCTCCCAGAGCCTTCTATACACCGTTGTTGCGACAAGTGAACCTGCCGAACACCAGCTATGGGGAGGATTATGCCTTGGGATTGCGCATGAGCCGTCACTACCAGATTGGGCGTATCTATGATGTGCTTTATCTCTGTCGTCGTTGGGAGGATAATTCGGATGCCTCCTTAGATGTCGTCAAGATGAATCAGCACAATCTGTATAAAGATAAGATTCGTACGTGGGAATTGGAAGCCCGCATTAACATAAATAAGCAGCATGGAGGAGAAGCATAAAGTCACTTCTGCGGAGGCGAGTGCGTTGTTGCGTCAGCAGTTAGGTGTATGGCCGTTGGTGGCGCAAAATTTCAAGGCATTGGAAGCGGTGCATTTGAAGCAGTTCGAGTGGAACGGGTTGAAAGTGAAGGTACAGTTCAATCCCGCTCGCATTGTCTCATCAGGTGCGAAGGTAGATGCTCGTTCGATCAAGGCACGCAAATGTTTCCTTTGTCCGAACCACCTGCCGGAGGAACAGTTGCGTTTGCCTTTCGGGGAGCGTTATCAAGTGCTCTGCAATCCCTTCCCGATTTTCCCGGAGCATTTCACGATTCCCTCGTTAGCGCATACCCCTCAGTTGATCGTGCCTCAGTTGGATGATTTCTTGGAGGTGGTGCGTAGCTTGGATCAGTTCACGCTATTCTATAACGGGCCTCGTTGTGGGGCTTCCGCACCGGATCATGCCCATTTCCAGGCGGTCACTTGGGGTTTGATGCCGTTGGATGAGGAGGTGATGGCCAAGGAGCAGGAGCTGTCCGCCCCTCGCTACGTTTCTGCGGAGGGCACAGCGATCTTGCTGCATCATTATCTGCGCAATGGTTTTATTTTGAAAGCAAAAACCAAGGAGGAGATGAAGACGCTTTTCCTACGTGTTTATGATCTGCTACCCGTGCCGGAGGGGGAGGTAGAACCGATGATGAACCTGTTCGGTTGGTATCGTGAGGAGGAGTGGATCTTGGCGTTGATCCCTCGCAAGCGTCATCGGCCTTGGCAGTATGAGGCGGAGGGAGCTGATCATCTGCTTTCCAGCCCTGGTGCGGCAGATATTGGTGGCCTTTTCATTACTCCTTTAGCGGAGGATTTTGAGAAGATCAATCCAGCACTCCTGCAAGATGTGTATGAACAAGTGTGTTGGAGTGATCAGGAGGTGATGGAAATATTTCTACATTTGTCGAATCAATAAAAACAGTATCCAATGAAGCAGTTTTTTAAAATGCTATTTGCCTCTGTATTGGGGGTGATCGTAGGCGTGACCCTATTGGTGGTAGTGGGTGTGATTGTGGGAGCAGGTATGTTAGCCATGATGACCACATCCTCCTCTTCTTATGTGCCACAAAAACAGACTATTCTAAATCTGTCGTTGAGCGGGGCGTTGAAAGACCATGCGACGGAGAGTCCTTGGGCTTCTGTTATGGGCGATGACCTCAAAGTCTTTTCGCTTTCAGAGGTATTGACTGCTATTCAGGTGGCTAAGGAGAATCCTAATGTGGCCGGAATCTATCTGAAGGCAGGATATCTTTCAGCGGGAGGTGCCAGCCTTTTGGAAATACGTAAGGCGTTGATTGACTTCAAACAAAGTGGTAAGTTTATCGTGGCTTATGCGGATAACTATACGCAAGGAACCTATTTTGTCTGTGCGACAGCGGATAAGGTATTCTTAAACCCGCAAGGTGCATTAGGCATACAGGGGTTGGCGTTAGAGACCACTTTCTATAAAGGCATTCTGAAGAAGGCTGGTGTGGAGATGCAGATCTTTAAAGTGGGAACCTATAAAGGGGCGGTTGAACCTTATATGCTGGATCATTTGAGCGAGGCTAACCGAGAGCAAATGACTGCTTATCTCTCCTCGACCTGGAATGTGCTGCGTGCGGGCATGGCGGAATCTCGCAACCTGCAACCAGCGGTGATCGATCGCTTCGCCAACGAAGGATTGAGTTTTGCGGATCCTGAAGAAGCCGTTAAGCTGGGGCTCGTGGATGAGTTGCGTTATGCTTCTGAGGTGGAGACTTATTTGAAGGAAAAGGTAGGTGCGCCTGACGAGAAACTTCACTTTGCGAATTGCCAGCAAATTGCCTCTTTGAAACCGGCTCAAAACAGCTCCAAGCAGCGCATTGCGGTGATGTATGCGGAGGGAGAGATCGTGCCGGAGGCAGCGGATCAGACCTACAGCATGACCTCGTTCATTACGGAGAAGATGGCCAAAGAGTTGATCAGACTGAAGGAGGATGAGGAGGTGAAGGCCGTCGTGATCCGTGTTAACTCGCCGGGTGGTAGTGCCTATGTATCTGATCAAATTTGGAAACAGGTGAAGGCTTTGAAAGCAGAGAAACCCGTGGTAGTTTCTATGGGTAACGTGGCGGCATCGGGTGGTTATTACATCTCGTGTGCGGCCAACCAGATCGTGGCTGAACCCAATACGTTGACCGGTTCGATTGGGGTCTTTGGCATGTTCCCCAACATGACCGGCCTGTTTGAGAAGTTGGATGTGACTTCTGACGTAGTAAAAACCCATACGTTTACTGATTTGGGTAATATAGCTCGCCCGATGACCGTCGAGGAGAAGGCGTTGGTGCAGGGGACTGTTGAGCGGAATTACCGTACCTTCTTGTCTCGTTGTGCGGATGGACGCAATATGAGTGTGGAGGCCATTGATGCGATCGGACAGGGACGTGTCTGGACGGGTGAGCAGGCGTTGGCCAATGGTTTAGTTGATCGCTTAGGAGATTTGGATACGGCTATTCAGGTGGCGGCCGATTTGGCAGATCTTTCGGAATACAGCATTCAAACGGTATCTTCCTCGAAGAATTGGTGGGATAAACTTTTGGATGAACAATTAGGCGGTATGCGAATCTCGTTGATGCAATGGTTGCTGGGTGATGATTATGCCCAAATCCAGCTTTTGCGTCAAGTGCGTGACACGCAAGGAGTCTGGGCACGCTTACCATTTGATTGGAATGTGCAATAACGGTTTGTGTCGATGAGTGCTGACTTTCCTCTGTACCGGGTGTTGACTCCTTTTGCGTGGCTCTATGGTGGGGTGATCGCTTTACGCAATCGCCTTTTCGATTGGGGCGTTTTGCCTTCTGAGCATTTCCTACTGCCAGTGATCTGCATCGGTAATCTGGCGGTAGGAGGCACGGGTAAAACGCCACATGTGGAATACCTGATTCGGTTGTTGAGCCAACGGTATCGGGTGGCCGTGTTGAGCCGGGGATATAAACGGCGTACAAAAGGATTTCGGTTGGCAGACGTTCATGATACCAGTGAGACAATCGGCGATGAACCGTTTCAGTTGAAAACGAAGTTTACGTGGCTCTGTGTGGCGGTGTCGGAAGATCGGAGAGTGGGCATACGGCAGTTAATGGCGTTGCCAGAGGGGCAACGTCCGGAACTCTTGCTGTTAGACGATGCCTATCAACATCGGTATGTAACGCCTTCGTTCTCGATCTTGTTGACTGATAGCCATCGCTTATATACACGGGATGCGCTTTTGCCGGTGGGTCGTTTGCGGGAGTCGGCAGCAGGGGCGAAGCGAGCGGATGTGGTGATTGTCACCAAATGTGAGCCGTTACCGACGGAGGCGGATCGAGAGACTATCTGCAAAGAGTTGGCGCTTCGAGAGGGGCAAGCACTCTGTTTCTCGGAGATACGCTATGGCGATTTGTGTCCCCTGTTTCCGAAAGAGGCGCAACCTCGTACGTTGGCTTCATTGGCAGAAGAAGAGGTCTTATTGTGGACAGGTATAGCGCATCCAGAGCCTTTGGAGCGGTTGTTGCAGCAACAGGCGAAGCGGCTTACCGCAATGGCTTTTTCGGATCATCATGCCTTTACGGAGGCGGATATGCGACGGATTGATACCGCTTATCAGCAACTTTCCACTTCGGCGAAGCTGATGATTGTTACGGAGAAGGATGCGGCTCGTTTGTGCACTTGCTCACTCCTGCCTCCCGCATGGAAGGCTTCCCTCTATTATTTGCCGATAACGGTTGGTTTCTCGACGGCGGATGAACAGCGATTCAACCAGTTGGTAGAACAACATGTAACATTATTTAGTAACGAACGTAAAGCAGAATAAAAAGATGAGTAATAGAACAGAAATAGCGACGTTAGGTGAGTTTGGTTTGATCAAGCACCTGACGGAGCATATAGAACTGAAAAACCCTAGTACATTGAAAGGGGTGGGTGATGATGCCGCCGTGATGGCTTATGGTGACAAGCTGACGTTGGTCACGACAGACCTGTTGTTGGAGGGGATTCATTTCGATTTGATGTATGTTCCTTTGAAGCATTTAGGGTATAAATCGGCGGTTGTGAATTTTTCTGATATCTATGCGATGAATGGTCAACCGAAACAGATCACTCTTTCATTAGGTATCTCGCAACGCTTCTGTATCGAGGATTTGGAGGAGTTTTATGCCGGTGTCCGCTTGGCATGCGACATCTATGGCGTTGATTTGGTAGGAGGTGACACCTCCGCCTCTCGTACGGGTTTAACCATCAGCATTACTTGTATCGGTGAGGGAGAGCCGGGTAAGGTGGTTTATCGTTCGGGGGCAAAAGAGACCGACTTGATTTGTGTTTCCGGAGATTTGGGTGCAGCCTATATGGGTTTGCAACTTTTGGAGCGAGAGAAGAGCGTATTTAAGGGAGAGAAAGATTTCGCACCGGATTTCTCCGGCAAGGAGTATCTCTTGGAGCGTCAGTTGAAGCCAGAAGCACGCAAGGATATCATTCGTATGTTAGCGGAAGCAAATGTGCTACCTACCTCCATGATGGATGTGTCGGATGGCCTCTCTTCAGAGTTGCTACACATTGCGCAGGAGAGCCATGTGGGATGCCGGGTGTATGAGGATCGTATTCCGATTGATTATCAGACAGCTGCAATGGCCGAACAATTCAACATGAATTTGGTGACGGCTGCCCTTAATGGTGGCGAGGACTACGAATTGCTCTTCACGGTTCCATTGACCGACCACGAGAAAGTTGAGGCGATGGAAGGGGTTCATGTCATTGGCCACATAACGAAACCGGAGTTAGGTTGCTACTTGCAGGGGCGTGATGGCGGTGAGGTAGCCCTCCGTGCGCAGGGTTGGAACTCTTTGTCGTGAAAAAAGTAGATAAAAGTGTTGCAGGTTTAAAATAAATGCCTACCTTTGCAGC
Organism: Parabacteroides sp.; assembly: GCA_022775005.1. Lineage (GTDB taxonomy): Bacteria > Bacteroidota > Bacteroidia > Bacteroidales > Tannerellaceae > Parabacteroides. The sequence continues at coordinate 13,926 of JALFJR010000005.1, read as the reverse complement.
CGTAATCAAAAATGATTGCGCACTGCTGGTGCCATAGCTCAGTTGGTAGAGCAAAGGACTGAAAATCCTTGTGTCCCCGGTTCGATTCCTGGTGGCACCACTTTGAAAAGAATAAAAGGCAATGAAATCCTGATTTCCAAGCGAAATCGGGATTTTTTTTGTGTGCAAGAAGAGGATAGCTACCAAAGGGCGTGTGTAGGTCTTGTGAAGTCGCAGGAGGGAATGAAACAGGCACTTGTTGGCTCAGAGGCAGAGCAGTAGGCTTACTAACAGGGAGAAGAGGAATACGTTGCGAGCCGTATGCCCCAAGGTGGCATTCAAGGATCGTCCCTCTCGCTTCCGCATCTCTTGCCAAGTGGCCACAAACAACACAAAAAAGAGACCGAAGAGCGCCGTCAACCAAAGGGGAGCAGCCAATAATAACGGAAAGACCAACAGCAAAGCGATCAGGCCATTCACCAAATAGGCAACCCGCCCGAAACGGCGACCAAACAGCACAATGCTCGTGCGCTTATCTGCTGCCCTATCCTGCGCATAATCCCGGTAATTATTCACAATCAAGATATTGGCCGAAAGAAATCCGACTGCTAACGAGAGCAGGAAGGCCAACAATGAGAAGGAGAGCGCTTGCACATAGTAGGTGAAGCAGACTGGTACCACGCCATAAAACAGCACCACGCAGACATCCCCCAACCCATTATAAGCCAACGGGAAAGGCCCTGCCGAATAGACTAACACACAAAGAGCAATCGCCAATCCTACTCCAATCAGCCACCAACCACCATAAAACAAGAGTCCACAACCCATCAAGCAAGAGAACCCCAACGTGACGAATGTCCCGATCAACATTGCCTTAGGCGTGATCCAACCTTGGGCCACTGCTCGTTCAGGCCCTAATCGATCGGCACCATCCGCTCCCTTTTTGAAATCAAAATAATCATTCGCAAAATTGCTGGCGATCTGCGCCAATAGGGCTACGCCTACACAAAGCAGGGCGGGAATCCATTGAAACACCCCATCCCGATAAGCCAAGGCACAGCCCAACAGCACCGGACTTAACGAAGCCGGCAATGTGCGCGGACGAGCCGCCTCCAACCACGCTTTTCCCAACGATTTTTCATTCTGCATCGCTCTTCTCTCCTAACTTTTCTCAAAAATTTTCGCAAAAGTAACAAACAAATGGCACACCCTGGCTGTTTATCCCACAGAAAAGCATACATTTGCCGCATGAAACGCATATTCTATCTCATAGGACTACTGCTTGGTATGTTCTTCTTCGCTCCCGAGGAAAACCACCAAGAGCAAGGCGATCAGCAGATTGCCTTCCAAGAGACGGGTATGCAAGAGACAGCCACTTCCGATCTGGAGCATAAGATCGAGGTATTGAGTGAGGCATTGCAACACAGCCAAGGGTTGCTCGCCCGGCGTAATTTCCAAGCCAACGGGCACAACCTCACCTTGCGCCACCTAAAGACGGTCGAGAAGGTCCTGCATGAGACAGCTTTACAGCAGGCCAATCAGCTCCACCGCCTTTCCCAACATAGAAACCTTACTTATATTAATCACCTCTCCAGTTTGGCTTGCCGTGAGGGGCAACACTTGTTCGCCCTCCGGAAGCTCCTTCTTTAGCGGTTACTTTCAATATCTGTCCCAACATCTCCTGCCGAACACAGACGTTCGGCAAAGGTATGTGTACGCATGTCCTGCTGGGCTTGATCCGGCTTCTCATCCTGTATGGCTTCACAGCGCAGTATGAGATTGTGGGTTGTTGCCCACAATGACTAATTATCAACCGCTAAAAAAGAAAATACGAATTATGACAACGAAAAAGAATTCACATAAATATGGCATCTATCTGTATGTCTTGCTTACGATTATTGGCTGTGTGTTGGCATGCAGCAACATTATCCCCAACGATTACCTCAAGCTGGTAGTCGTCATGGGGACACTCGGTTTTGGCCTCTATGGCATCATGAAAGGACTTAGCCACCCCACAGAGACGGCTGAGGAGCAAGTATAAACCTTTAAAATAGACAGATCGTATGAAAGTCAATAAAGATTTGATGGAATCGCTGATGATGCTCGCCGGCATCACCTTGGTGTTGGTCGGCACTACACATTTCAATAACGAGATGACCAAATATATGATAATGGGTGGATTAGTGCTTGTGGCAATCCTCTCCGGTGTCTTTCGTTATGTAGTCGCACCAAAGCAAGAAATTCAAAAGTAATTCTAAAAATCCATTCATTTAAAGGAGGTGTGTCATAATGTGCGATGCACCTTCTTTTTTGTTCATCACTACACACATCGGTTCATTTTCTCAAAGCTGCGATCTTTTGAAGATTTCTTTGATTTATGTGCTCCCAGCACCTAAAAACAGCGGTTGTGAGCTCATAAAACAGTCTTATCAGCCAATCCATGCCTTCTTTAGTCATTTTTATGCCTAAAGATACGAAATCTTTAGGTAATAACTAAGCCCCAGCTAGTGAGAGTCGGGGCTTTGTGCGTAAAAAAAGAAGGAGTGCTTTTTGACACACCCTCGTTTTTTTCTTGAAAATGCTTTGTGGGTTTGAAATTATATGATACATTCGCGATATCAAAATGATATCATATATTGAGGTGCGCACGAATAGAGGTGTCCAATTGAGAACAACTAAAAAATAATGTGTTATGGAGAAGAAAGAGGTTTCTTTTGGTGGTGTTACCCTGAATGGGTTCCTAATGTTGTTTGTGATTATTGCGCTGTTTGCGCTTAGTGTGGGAACGTTCATTATTGGCGTGGAGGACGGAAGTGTGCCTTTGGGCTTAGGAGGCGCTTTGCTTTTTATACTGAGCATTGTGATGAGTGCCGGTTTTGTGATGCTGGAGCCGGGAGAGGCACGACTGATGATGTTTTTCGGTGCCTATCGAGGTACCTTCTCGAAGACCGGTTTTTATTGGGTCAATCCCTTCATCACGACGAAGAAGCTGTCGTTGCGTGCGCGTAACCTTGATGCGGAGCCGATTAAGGTGAATGATCAAGTGGGTAATCCGGTAATGATCGGTTTGGTGCTGGTTTGGAAATTGTGCGATACCTATAAGGCGATGTTTGAGATTGATGCGCAGACGATGGCGAAGACGCAGGATGGCGTCGGTACGGACGTGAAGAGCATCATGAACGCCTTGGAGCAATTTGTTAAAACACAGAGCGATGCGGCGTTGCGACAAGTGGCCGGACAATATGCTTATGATGATGTGGATGGCAAAACGAGCGAGCTGACCTTGCGCGGGGGAGGCGAGGAGATCAACCAGCAGTTAGAGCAGAAGCTGAACGAACGGTTGGCGATCGCTGGTATCGAGGTTGTGGAGGCCCGCATCAACTATTTGGCTTACGCCCCTGAGATTGCTGCAGTTATGCTTCGTCGCCAGCAGGCTTCGGCGGTGATCACGGCTCGGGAGAAGATCGTAGAGGGTGCGGTCTCCATGGTGAAGATGGCGCTGGATCGACTGGCCGAGGAACAGGTTGTGGAGCTGGACGACGACAAGAAGGCAGCCATGGTGAGTAACTTGATGGTGGTGCTCTGTGGAGAGGACTCTGCGCAACCGGTTGTGAACACAGGCACGTTGAATCATTAATTCTTCAGGAGGGCATACGCATATGGCAAAAACAAAAAGTTTCATCTTGCGCATCGACACGGAGATGATGGATGCGATCGAGACTTGGGCGGCGGATGAATTTCGCTCGACCAACGGGCAGTTGCAGTGGATCATCGCCGAGGCGTTGAAGAAAGCCAAGCGTATGCCCAAGAAGTCGAAGAAAGCAGTCGAGCCTGCTACTGGCGAGGAACAAGATTAACGAGGGATTTTTCGTATCTTCGTGTCTCCAAAAAAGAGAAATGAATGTTGTCCTTTTCAGGACGAAGAATGATGGCTTGGGTCTGCCCGATTTGTACGTTCTTTATTTCCATCTCAAAAGCATTGGATCAAGTCAATGACTGTGGGAGTAAGCAGAGCCGTGAGAATGCCATTGAGCGTGAGTCCAAGGCTGGCGTATGCTCCGACAAACTGGTCACGGTCCATGGCTGCGGAGGTGCCGATGGCATGCGATGCAGCTCCTAAAGAAAGTCCGAGCGCCATAGGATTGTTGACGTGTCCAACAGAGAGTGTTTTGAATCCGATGATCGCACCGATGAGGCCTGTGATCACCACGATCGCAGCCGTGAGCGATGGGATTCCGCCTAACACCTGCGTCACTTCCATAGCGATCGGAGTGGTTACAGACTTGCTTGCGAGCGACATGACTACTGTGTCGGATGCTCCCAACATCTTGGCGATGACTGCTACACTCACAATACCGGCTATACAACCTACCATCTGCGAGGCCAAAATAGGCACGAACTGACGTTTGATGGAAGAGAGCTGAAGATAAAGCGGTACACCAAGGGCCACGACTGCAGGCTTTAGCCAGAACTCGATCATCTTGGCTCCCTCATGGTAGGTCTCGTAGGGAATGTCCATGGCCAGGAGAAAGACGATGATGAGTGCGATGGCCACTAATATGGGATTGAAAAGCACCCAACCCAAACGACGTTGGATGGTCTTGGCGGCATAGAACACGCCGAATGTGAGGGCGAGCATGAAATATTCGTTGCAGAGGATTGTCTTCATATTCCCAGTTTATAGAGGTTCATTATTCTTGTTTCTTTGCGTGTATTTTTTCACGCACCTTGTTCTCTCCCTTGCTCACGACTTGATGGGTGTGGCCTGTGACGAGGAGCACGATGATGGTGCTCAAGAGTGTGGCCAAGGCTATGGGCACGATCTCTGCTTTGATTAAGTCGAAATAGAGCATGAGCGCCACGCCAGGCGGCACGAAGAAAAAGCCAAGATTGGCTATGAGAAAATCAGTCAAACCACGTACCCATTCCAGCTTGATGACATTTAGTTTTAATAATAGCGTGAGAATCAGCATGCCTATGATACTCGCTGGTAATTTTACGCCTGTGGCCCTGACGATGAGTTCACCAAGAGCGAGGCAACCGAATAGAATAAAACATTGTCTTACCATAAGAATAACCTAAATGTAATATTAAAATTTCTTTGTTCGTACATGGCAATAGGGCTCGCCACCTGTTTTTTCGTAATAGCGTTGGTGATATTCCTCACCAATCCAGAAGTTGCCCAGGGGAAGCAGTAAGGTGTTCACCTCATAGCCCTTATGGCGCAGGATGTCGATCACCGCTTCTGCTTCTTGCTTTTGCTGGCTGTTTGCATAGAAGATACAACTCCGGTATTGTTGCCCGATGTCTGGCCCAACACCGTCTGTCTGAGCGGGGTCGTGTATCTCAAAAAATAGCTTGCAGAGGTCGGTGTAAGTGGTTTCATGGGCATCATATTCCACAAGAACAGCCTCCACATGATGCGTGTGATGATCACGCACGTCTGCATATTGGGGGAATTCCTCTTCGCCACCTGTATAGCCCACTAAGGTTCGCTTTACGCCTTTTAGCCGCTCCATCTGATGCTGTACACCCCAGAAGCAACCTCCTGCGAAGACTGCGAACGATTGTCCTGACAGAGGTTTGTAGAGTGCGATCTCTGAACATTGCTCGATGGCTGCTTTCACTCGCTCCAGTGCCTTGCCATGTTTCTTTTGAAGGTCGGGGTAAGCCTTTCCTCGTGCGTAGTTGTGCTGCAGGTCGTTGTATTTCACCTGTAAGGCAATGGGATTCTTGCTTTCGATGATTCGAGTAATGTACTCGTCGTATGACACTCCCTTTTCGTGTGTCAAAAGACGAAGGGCATTGACAAGGCTCACGGGGACACCTTCATGCAGGAGGTCGTCGAAGGTGTACGACGTATCTTCCACCACGTCATGCAGGAAACCTGCTGCCCGTTCCTCATCTGTGTGTCCCATGAGACCCACAGTGAGCGCATGCAGTATCACAGGATTGCCATCCCGGTCCACCTGGCCCTCATGCGCCTTGGTGGCAATCTGTAAGGCAAGGTCTATCTTGTTCATCTTTTTGTCACTGTGCTCTTTTAAATTGACGCTGCAAATATAGTAAAAATACAAAGCAAACTTGTTGGATTATTGCTTTGCGTAGCTTATGGCTATAGGTAGCCGCAAGCCTACGGCTTCAACAGTGACAAGCTTACGGCTTATAGAGTCTATTTCTATCTCCAGTTAGCCAAATATTTTTTCCTAACTGGAGAAATACTTCTGCCCAGTTAGGGCGTTTCGGATCTTTCGACCCTGAATGGGTCTTGCCTTGTATGTATGCTCGCCAATGCGTTCTTTCAGGAAGTCCGTCATCTTGAAGTGCGGATTACTGAGCAAGGCTGGGATGCCCACGACTGGGGAAAGCATTTGTGCAAGGAAAGCACCACAACTGTTGCCTATGAGCAGGTCGGGCTTCTCTTGGTCAATGTGCGTGCGTATGTACTGCAATGCTTGAATCTTACACTGTGCGGAAGGGCCTCTGCATAGCCTCTTTGATTCCTTCCACGCTATCTTGGAAATGAATGCCCTGCTTTTCAATGAGTGCGCAATCCATCGTCAGATTCCTGGTTTGTTCGCTGAATCTATTGTTGTCTGGCAGAATCCACTCCGAGGGTTCCTTCAAGCCCATCAGTTGGGCTGCCTTCAGGTGGAGCGCATGGCTATTCAGTGTGTTGCCGCTGCCGAAGTTGTAGATGCCTCTGGGCAGCGAGAGGGTTTTCTCCATCTGTTTGACTACTTCCCAGACATAGGTCACTCCCCGATATTCATGGGTGGCCACGTGAATAGTAATACCTTCATTATTGGCTTTTCGCAGGTTGACCAGCAGGTTACTGTTCAATTTCATTGGACTGTCGGGCAGATCATACATCCACGTCAGTCGTAGTCCAACGGATTCGGGCAGATTCCACTGGACTCTTTGCTCAGCTTCCAGCTTGTGCTGACCGTAGATGTTCACCGGAAGAAGTGAGACTCCCTCTTTCAGAGGCCCGAGTTGCGGTGTTCCATTATACACTTGGTCACTCGACATGAACAGGAGTTTGGCTCCCGTCAGTTTGCAGGCCTTGGCAATCCTCACCGAGCCTTGCACGTTCACCCGATGTGACTCATCGGGATGTTGCTCGCAATACCACGTGTTGCTGAGTGCAGCACAGTGGATGACCACATCCGGACGGTGTTCCTCCAGATAGGTCTTGACAGCTTCCTCACGGCTGATGTTCAGTTCTCTGTGCGTGGGCAACAACAGGTCATACTTCTCTTTGTAGTAGTGAGCCAGCCGACTGCCCAGAAATCCGCTGCTCCCCGTGATCAATATCTTTTTCTTCATGAGTGATTCGTCTTATTTCATGGAGTTTGTTCTCTCAAGTTCCAGCAATAACTTTTTTTTATCCAATCCTCCTGTGAAGCCTGTCAGGGAGCGATTGCTGCCAATAACACGATGGCAGGGGATCAGAAGGTCGATGCCATTGGCACCAATGGCTTGTGCCACGGCTCTTACACCCTTTGGATTGCCGATATGTTGTGCTATCTCCAGATAGCTCCTTGTTTCTCCGTAGGGGATGTCGAGTAATGCCCTCCAGACCCGGAGCTGAAAATCTGTTCCGACAGGGTGCAGTGGAATGTTGAACACCTTGCGATTGCCTGCAAAATAGTCATCAAGTTGCCTCTTTGCCTCTTCAAGGACAGAGGAAGTCTCTATTCTGAAATCTGCATTCACGTATCGCCCGATCCTACGTTTGTTTCGCTCGGCACATGGCATACCATTCCAGTCGCATAGACACAGTTCGTTACCCATCGATGCCAAGATGAGTTCCCCACATGGCGAGCTGTAGTATTGTATGCAAATCACTTGAGCGGCATTATTTCTTTCGTTCATGTTCACACTATATGATTGTATGCAGATAGGCCGCCAAGGCAATCTGCAAGATGATGATGGCGGGGATGCCATACTTGAACTTCTTGTGCAACGTCTTGTGATGCCAAATCCGCATACCCGCCCAAGCTCCTATGCTACCTCCGATGGCTGCCAGGGTGAGGAGGGTGGTTTCGGATATGCGCCATTTGGCTTTCTTCGCCTTGTATTTGTCCATACCATAGAGGATGAATGTCACGACATTGGCGGCAAGCAGGTAATAGAGTGAGTATTGATGCATATTCCTAAGGACTGTTTTTAGATATATAACTTTGCTTAATGTGTCATCAGGAGCATCTTTTGCGCCAAAGGTGCGTACCAAGTCTTGACTTCCTGTTCGGTGGGTGTATGTCCTCCAGGAAAGTGGTAGGCCTTGTTGTAGTGCTCCAGAAACAGTGGCTCGAAGTGAGCCAAGGAGTCTCGCTCGCCGAAGAGCCCCCAAACACATTCCTTATGGCGGGGGCTACAGCCGTCAAACTGGTGGGCTTCAAGTGCTGTAAACTCTTGGATGAGTGGCTCGTCGATGACCAATCGCTGGTTGCCGTCCATCCTTGGATACTTGTACGTATGCTCGCCAATGCGCTCCTTCAGGAAATCCGTCATCTTGAAATGTGGATTGCCGAGCAGGGCAGGAATGCCAACAATGGGGGAGAGCATCTGGGCAAGGAAGGCTCCACAGCTGTTGCCAAGGAGCAGGTTGGGCTTCTCTTGGTCAATGATGGCATGTATGTTCTTCAATGCCACCTTGGGATGCAGAGGTAGGTCGGGAGTCAGCACTATGGCTTGTCCTTCGAAAGCCTCTTTCAGCGCCAAGGCCATCGGACAGCTACCTGTGGCAAAGACGCCGTGTAGGAAAAGTATCTTTTTCTTCATAAGTTATTTGCCGATGCGGCCTATCGTTGTATTTCATTGTTTAGCATATACATTTTGTAATAGTGAAGTGCATGTATACATTTGGCCAGTAGCCTCCATGTTTTCCAGCGATTCTTTGAATGGTGAAACTCCTCCTTTTCCAACCATTAGTCTTTCGGTAGGTCTATCTGTAATTTACGCAATGCCAAGCAGCTCTATCTCGAAGATGAGTGTGGAGCCTCCGGGGATGCCTGGCTGTGAGAACTTGCCATAGCCCATCTCGGCAGGGATATAGACCTCCCATTTGTCGCCCACACACATCTGCTGCATGGCAATGATCCAACCCTCGATGAGGTCACAGAGGCGGATAGCCAACGGAACACCGCCAAGGCTGCTGTCAAACGGCTTGCCGTTGATGGTACGACCCGTGTAATGGGCCGTAACGATGCTTCTGGGCGTGGGATGCTTTCCGTCTGCTTTGCCCTCTGCCAATACCTTATAATATATACCTTTAGGAAGTGGTTTTACGCCCTCTTCCTGTGCTTTAGCTGTGAGCCAATCCTTGTTGGCTTGTGTGTATTCTCTTTTATTCATGTTCATTCAATATTGCTGCACTTCGATGGTTCAAGCAAACTGGTCGTGTGAGCCTTGACCCGGTTTCTTGGAACGCTGTTATTCGCTGCTTTTCCTACTTTCAATGTATTCAAAGTCCTTGTTTTGTTTCCTTTCAATGAAAATCTTCCGCTGACTTTGTTGGAAGCAAATGTAGATAAAATCCATGAGATTCTACACCGGCAGAATAAAAAACAAGGCAGGCGCCTTGTTTCCTGTCCCCTCCTACGTGCTCACTGTCACAAAATTACTAAATTGGAGGTCGAATTTTAAAATGTTTATATATGAACAGGAATCGAACAGTCGCCGACCTTGATGTTCACAAAGATAGCATTTATCTTTGTATCATGGGGTATAACGAGAGCGTTATTTTTCAGAAAACCTACGGGGTACTGACCCCTGAACTTCGTCAGATGCGTGATGACATGCTTTGTCGCGGAGTTACGGAATGTGCGATGGAGAGCACCGCCGTATATTGGGTTCCCGTGTGGAACGAGCTTTGCGGTTCAATGGATCTCAAACTGGTAAATCCTTATTTCATCAAGCAGCTGCCTGTCAAGAAGAGCGATGTCAAGGACGCGCAATGGATAGCGGAATGCGTCCTGAAGAATCTGATCAAAGGGAGTTTCGTGCCCGAACCTATTGCCCAGGACATGCGCAAGCTCAACCGGCGTATCATGGACCTGAATGAGGACATGACCTACAACTGCAACAAGCTCGATGCCGCCTTGCAGCGGTGCGGGTTCAGACTGAGCAACTATGTCTCCTCCACCAAGAGCAAAAGCTACCAGTCTGTACTGAAGGCCATCATCGAGGGGCAGACATGCCCCGAGGAGCTTGTCAAGCTCGTCCATGGGCGCACGCTCAACAAGCACGGGCGGGAGAACGTAAAAGCGGCTGTCACGGCATCCTTCTCCAAGACTGACCTGACCGTATTCAGACAGTTAAAAGAAACGATTGACCTCGTTGGGCGTCAGATAAAAGAATGCCAGAAAGAGCTGACGGCACTTTGCAAGGAGCACTTTCCCAAACAGTACGAACGCCTCCAGACTATCCCCGGAGTAAAGGGACGCGCAGCCACGGCTATCATTGCGGAAACAGGGATAGACATGAAAATGTTCGCCACGGCAGCCTGCTTAGTGGGATGGTGTGGTTTGAAACCCCGAAACGATGTCAGCAACGGACACTACAAAAGCAGAAAAGTGACACACGGAAACAGGTATCTCAGACAAATATTGATAGAAATCGCATGGGCCGCATCAAGAACCCGGAACTGTTTCTTCTCCAACTTCAGCTACATCCAGACAACTGTCAAGAAAAAAGCAAGATGAAAATCCAGGTGGCCATCGCCCGCAGGATACTTGTGGCCGTATGGCACATGCTCTCCAAAGAGGAGGACTTCATTGACGTTTACCTTAAAAGGCTTGAGGAACAAAGAGCGAAGGGGGAGAATAACGGATAACTTGAATCGTTTATGGCCAATTAGCCATTCGATATATCTTCCCGTGCAATGTAACTATCTTTGTGGCGCATGACAGCCCGGTTTGCAAATTTGCAGATACACGGGAAGGAGTTGGACACCGGCATAAGCTAACCAAGCTTGTAGAGGAAAGTAGCAACCTTATATCTGTCCATCACTGAGGGGTGGTGGATCGACTTGATATGCACTTAACCCACGAATTTGATACTCGATTCCTTCCTTTTTACCCTTTTTCCGACTAAAGTTTGCAAATAGGTTTTAGAGGAAAGTGGCAGATGAGCAGTGTCATGAACGTGTCATACTGGTCGGGGTACATCCGCTTCTTGAAGTTCACGAAGCCCTTGGCAAACCTTACAGGCTGGTTATTCACATAGTGTGGACAGTCTGCCTGTTTGCTGCACTTCGAGGGATTGATGAGTTTCAGGAACGTACCCAACTCCTCATACCGGCGATAAGCCAACTGCCGCAGGCAGCTGTCAGCCATTGGGCAATCGCTGTGGAGGCAGAGCGGATAGCCTGACGGTATGTCCTTGTATATCTTCATTGTCTTCTTCATTGCTTATGCCTTGCGAGTTGTTGAGAAATATAGGTTGGAATCTCGTTGTCTCATTATTTTGAAAAGTGTCTTCCTCATCTTTACTTGCCCGATGCAATACTACGAAAAAATATTAATATTGAAAAGTAGAATTTCGCAAAATTCTATATATCAGCTACATATAATCTGAGTTTGGCACACATTTCGTGATTTTTGGCACACGTGTGCCAGAATATGCGGCAACAAAAAGACCTGTCTTACACCTCTTGTCACATGTCGTTTATTTATTTTCCTACACAGTATGATGTCAACTTTTCAAATCTATTTTTGAGAATTTTCAACCATCTTGAAAATCAGTATGTTGTGCCTTATCTTGGCACACGTGAGACAAAAGAGAAACATGATGTGTGCCAAAATGTGTGCCATCATTTTGATTTTGCTTATAATACACTTCTATATCCTTATAAATCAATAACATATGCTTTTTTGTTAAAAAAGAAACAAGCACAAATACTATCGTGTGCCACGAAAACAATCTGAAACAACTTGAATTTTGAATTTTTGGTAAACATGTTTTCTTCATTTTGTGTGTTTTTGTTTGTTTCCGTAAATGCTATTTTCTAATCAAATACGAAGCTATAAGTTTTTTATAATTTCTATTTAATCTAACCTTTGAAGCACAATTTTATCGGTTTAGTGTAGTTTGGATGTATAACATAAAGACTGGACTGGTACACTTGTTTTCTTTTTACCCGAATTAATTTTTATTGATGTTTAATTCATATAGATTTTTTGGGGGGTAGTTATTGGTGTTTTATTATTCTAAAAAAAGTAAATTCTCATATTATAGAGTTAGTTTTTATGCAATAATTGCTTTGTATTGCATAAAATGGTATGTTTTTTGTGCAATACGCTTTGTAAATTGAAGAAAAACTAGTAATATTGCACATGAATAACAAGATATAAGATGAAAACAATCATTCTAAATCAGCGTAAAGAACGTGATGAACTGATGTCACGCCCTTATTTAATACGTAGAAGCAACCAAGATACAGACTTCTTGTTGAACAGTAGTCTGATAAAGCTAATAACAGGTCCTAGACGAGTTGGTAAATCTACTCAAGCATTATTGATGCTTAGAGACAAGAATTTTGCCTACTTGAATTTTGATAATTACTCGTTGTTGGAGGCATGGGATGCCAACCTCGTTATGCGAATGCTGGATGATGTCTATCTTGGTTATGAATATATTTTGTTAGATGAAGTACAGAATCTGAATGGGTGGGACCTATGGGTTAGTGAACTCTATAGATTGGGAAAGAATCTTGTAATAACTGGTAGTAATGCTAGAATGCTAAGCAGTGAAATGGCTACAGTTCTAACTGGAAAATATCTTCAAGTGGAAATGTTGCCATTTAGTCTTGAGGAGTTTTTCGACTGGAATAAACTGGACCTTCACATGCTGAAGCCAGAAGATATAACGAATTCATTCGTATTGACAGATGATTATCTTAGGAATGGAGGTTACCCTGAAGTAGTAGCTTCACGTCAATTGACTCGTAGTTATCTTGACACCTTGTTTGATTCTATTATATGGAAAGATGTGGCCAAACGTCATAATGTCCGCAATGTGACTGATTTGAATAATTTGGCCATGTATCTTGTGTCTAACTTCTGCAATCCGGTTAGTGCAAATGATTTGACTACGGAACTTGGGTTCTCCAGTGTCAATACGACCAAGAAGTATATGGATTACTTGCATGAGCCATACCTTTTCTATTATTTATCACGCTACAACAATAAACTCAAGTTGATGAAGAAAGCATCAAGAAAAGTGTATGTGGTTGACAATGGATTTGTAGCATCTAAGGCATTTTCTTTGAGTGATAATTTAGGGCGTTTGCTTGAAAATCAGGTGTTCATCGAACTTGTACGTCGAGGATACGATGTAGAAAGAACAATGTTCTATTATCGTTCACGAAACGATAAGGAAGTTGATTTCGTTCTTCGCAAAGGAGCGCATATAGAACGCCTAGTACAAGTCTGCTATGATATGAGCAATCCAAAAACAGAGAAGCGTGAAGTGGATAGTATAGTAGAATGTGCTGGAGAATTAAAATGCACCAACCTTGTTATTGTCACTAATAATGATAAGCGTACGATTGAAAAAGATGGTTATAAGATAGATGTAGTACCCATTTCAGAGTTTTAGAGTGTATGGATGTTTTATTTTTACTAGTAGTTTGTAAAGCCTAAAAGGTTACCACAGGATATAGATGCTTGAGTTTTATCCTTGCATCGTCAGTCGTAAACTGCCAGTTGACACCTTTCTGTCGAGGATGTAAATTAAACTGTGTCATCAAAGAATAAAATATTAACTTTGCTAACACAGTTTTTTTATGAAAGAAGAGTTTGATTTCGAGAGTATCAAGAACAAGGCTATTGAACAGCTGAAAGCAGGTAAGCCCTTGTTAGGTAAAGACGGTGCTTTTGCCCCTTTATTGGAAAGTATCCTGAATGCAGCTCTGGAGGGTGAGATGGATGCACATCTTAC
>JALFJR010000051.1 GCA_022775005.1 Parabacteroides sp. | reverse complement strand
CTACCTTCTGGGAGGATTTCAATATGGAATGGCTACCCAATGCGGCACGTATCGACGAATTGATTCCCGCAGGAAAGAAAGACATTCATGGTGACTATGGCGCTTACTGCTACCAAGGTTTCCGTCACAGTCTTTGTCACGGTTGGGCCTCTGGTCCTACCTCTTGGCTCAGCGAGTATGTCTTGGGTGTACAAGTGGTAGAGCCCGGATGCCGCACCATTCGCATCACGCCTCATCTGGGAGATCTCGACTGGGTAGAGGGCACTTTCCCCACTCCTTATGGAGAAATCAAGATCCGTCACGAGAAAGGAGCGGATGGTCAGGTCAAGAGTCAGATCGATGCTCCCAAGGAGGTCCGAATTCTCTAATTGTTGTTTAATTCCTTGTAAACTTGTTCATCATGAAAAAGAAAATGAGCTATTGGTTGTTAGTGTGCGTTTACGCATGCCTCTGTCCATTGCTTCAAGCCCAATCCAATGCCTGGGAATTAAAAGACATCTATATCCGTGATCCTTTTATCCTGCCAGATACAAACACGAAAACCTACTACCTCTATCGGTCAGCCGACACAACCGGAACCGATGGAAAGGTGATTGGGGGCGTGGAATGTTTCCGCAGCAAGGATCTACAACATTGGGAAGGTCCAAAGCGAGTCTTCACTGTGCCGGAGAATAATTGGATCACAGGCAAGGTCTGGGCTCCTGAGGTGCATTCCTATGCAGGAAAATACTACTTGTTCGCCACCTTGAACAGTGACATCCAGTGGAAAAAGAGTGTTCCTGGCTGGCCGAGCTATACCTTCCGAGGCACACAGATTTTCCGGGCTGACCGACCAGAAGGCCCCTTCCTCCCATTGGGTCAATTTCCACAGACTCCCATGGAGCGTATGGCGCTGGATGGCACCTTGTGGGTCGAGGAGGAAATCCCCTACATGGTCTTCTGCCATGAATGGGTGCAGATCGTGGATGGTGGCATGGACCTGGTTCGACTTTCCGAGGATCTCTCCCAAGCGGTAGAGGCTCCGCAGACACTTTTCCATGCCTCAGCTGCCGACTGGTCCACCGGCTCAGCCACCGGTGATCAGACCACCTATGTCACAGATGGTTGCTTCCTCTATCGCACGCATACGGGTAAGCTGCTGATGATCTGGTCCAGTTTCAAGGAGGGTCAGTATGCCATGGGAGTGGCAGAATCTGTCACCGGTCGGGTTGCCGGTCCTTGGCGGCAACAGCCGAAACCGCTCTTCGAACAGGAAGGAGGACATGGCATGATTTTCCGAACCTTCGAGGGTCGCCTGTGTATCGTGTTCCACAACCAGAACTCCTCGAATGGTGGGGAACGTGCCCAGATTTACGAAATTGAGGATCAAGAAGAAACATTAAAAGTCAAAGGGAAATTTATTCCCTAAAAAACAGATGCCCATGGTTTTCCCAAACGTTCGGCAACGCATGAAAAAACGTTCGGCAATGTTTTGGAAAACCATGGGCAACGTTTCGCAAAAAACTGGGCAATGTTTTTCACCCCTACGGGCAACGTTTTTCCGTTTATTGGGAGCAAACACATCCTTCATAGTTTCGGGAATATCCAGGGGTGATGCATTTCCTCAGAACACAGGAATGGAATAGACGAATCCCAACGAGATGCGACTTTGGTTCGGCTCAGTTGCCCCTAAGCGCAAGGCATTCTGCTCCAGTATAACACCCCGGTACGAGTAGAGCAAAAAGATGAGCAACTCGCTATTTTTCATCGGAAAGTATTCTACACATGCTTGAGCGTTCCACGAACGCCGATACACCCCTTCGTTGTAGGCGCCATTCGCTTTATAGACCCGCCCTATCTCATACGTTCCCTTCACATACGCATTCCAATGGTCGTGAAAACGATAGTCGAAGTCTGCGATAGCCGAAAAATACTCCGTGTTGCACGCACCCCGTTCTGTCTCTGCCAAATGGCTGATAATGCCATGCTGATCCAACTCCTGCCGGGTGTACATCAAGTCCAGATAAGTAATGACCGGACCCGTCTCGATGATATTGCCACAAGTTGCATAGAAGGAACGATACCCTTTAGCCTGCTCTGCCATGGAGAGCGCATAACGCAACTGAAGCACCTTGTCGAAATAAAGACTGTTCCAGTTAAGGCTATAGAAAAAAGGCACCTTGGCCGCTTCGACACCTTCGGGCAATCCTCCGACAAAAGTCTCCTCAATGCTACCGCTCCGGTTGTTCATGACCTGAAGACAAAGCTCTTGGTACGGCGTAATGGTCCACGTACCCGAAATACCAGCCTGATAACAGCTGATTTGGTTATTGAACTCACTGAACTCACGCACTTTGATCGGGTTGACGTAATACTCATAGCCACCCAAAGCCAACGCATGCTTACCCGTGGTGATGATAAACTTAGGCGATACTCGCAGGTTCACATAAGCCAACTCCACCGACGAGGAGAGATTGTCTAATGAGTAGGGATCAGCATACTTATTGAATGACTGCCGATAATGATAGGAAAACCAATCGTTCACATCGCCTTTGATTTCCAACTTCACTCGGTTGAGTTTGAAATCCAAGTTCTCCAATTCATTCTCGATGAAATTCGCATTACCCGACGTAAAGATCTGGAAGTTCACATCGACATGCTTAATATCAACCTTTCCATCCGTCAAACGAGTGACTAAAGTAGGCTGACTACCATCATGTTGATTCTCCTGTGCGGCTGCGAATAGTGTCGTAAAGCAGCAAATACCAATAAGTAATCTTTTCATAAATTGGAAATTCAGTTCGATTACACCTTCGGGAACGTCCAGGGCGCACGATAGACCGGTTGGATCAGTCGATCGGCTTCGGGATGATGGAAGGTTTTCTGGACGTCATCATAGGTCAATGAAGTTTTCACACGGGCGGAGATATTCCCCAAATGTGCGAACTTAGCACAAAGTGCCCCATTATCAATTGGGCAGGCCAACGACAGATCCCGCTGTTTCATCGCCTCCAAGAAGTTTGTCACATGCTTCGGATGATCCTTTGTGTCAGGATCTTTCTTAAACGCATCAATACGATCGCCATCCGGATAGACTTCCCAGCTCTCCCTATTAATCACCAACGTGCCATTCGTCCCCTTGAAAGCCACGCCATAATTACGTCCGTAAGGGCCCGTCTCCGTGCCGGCCACGTTGCTCCATTGCAGTACGAAATCATCAAACTCATAGAGCACTGTTAGCGTGTCAAACGTCTCTGCATAGTTCTCCGGGTAAGCAAAGTTACCTCCTGATGCCACCACTCGCTTAGGCATGCCTTTTACATTCATACCCCAAAGCGCCATATCCAGCAAGTGAACGCCCCAGTCGGTCAGCAAGCCTCCACCATAATCCCAGAACATGCGCCACAACCCATGAAAGCGTTTCTCATTGAAACTGCGCTTGGGAGCCGGACCCAACCAAGTTTCAAAATCTACACCCGCAGGCACAGCACCATCCGGCACCCGATCGAGAATCGCCGCATAGTTGAAATTGGCCCAGACCTCCACCTTGGCGATCTTCCCCAGCTTGCCGCTGTCGATATACTGCTTCATCTCGTGCCAATGCGTGCCGCTACGCTGCTGCTGGCCGACCTGCACCACCCTATTGTATCGTTTAGCAGCAGCCACCATCACGTCGCACTCCGCAATGGAGTTAGCGATCGGTTTCTCTACATACACATCTTTGCCCGCCGAACAGGCATCTACCATCTGTAAGCAGTGCCAATGGTCGGGCGTGCCGATCATCACCGCATCAATATCTTTCCGTTCCAATAATTTCCGGTAATCGCCATAGCAGGTCGGCCGACTGCCCGATTGCTTCGTCAGCTCCGCCGCACGGTTGTTGAGAATCGTCTGGTCAATATCGCACAGCGCCACACATTTTACCTCCGGATGAGCGATCGCATCCATCAGATCGCCCCATCCCATACTACGGCAACCGATCAACCCAATACGTATTTGATCATTTGCCCCTACTCCTGTTTGTTTCATTGTACCCCACGCCGTAGGCATGATCCAGCCGGCAGCAAACGCCGATGCGGATTGACGGATAAAATTTCTTCTTGTTATCATGATATTTTATTTACTGTTCTACAAGTGCGAAGTTGGCTCTCGACAACATAAGCCATCGAGATGCCCCCTTCAATCAAATCCTTGAAAAAAGGAATAGATACCTATTCTAAAGTACGCAAAAGAGCACGTCCCTCTTGAAGCATTTGCTCGACGTTTACCTCAGGCCCAACAACAACAGGAGCGAACTTCTGCAATTCATTATTTAAACGGTTGAGCTTATTGCCTTTCAGCTCACTGCGCAAGATACGGATCTTCTCAAAATCTTGGATGCCCTCCACCAATCGCTTCATCCGAATACTGCTGCCGCCTGGATAGACCAAGGCGCAATCGCCAGCAGGCCACGTGCGGAAACGACTGTCTTGCCAAGCCTCTTTGACCCAACTGTTATAAGCCCAACGCAAGTATCCACTGTAACCGGCCGCCATCGCATGCCACCCCAAGAAGGCACTCTCAGCGGGCGCTGAGAAGGTAAAGGTATTGGGACGCTGAGGAACACAGCAGGTGTAGAAAGTCACTCGATTGCCTTTGCTGAGATGGCTATTCAGCTGCTCCGGCGTAAGTAAAGGTTGCTCGTAAGAAAAGCTGATGTCATACATGCGCTCGGCCACTTCTGGCCCGAAATAGTTGACCGCACCTTTCACACGCCATTGTTTATCCGCCTTGTATAACACGGTATAAGCCGGCTCTAAGAGATGCTTCGGACGCTCATCCATTGCAATACAGGTCTTACCAAACCAACCCTTTGCCTTCAAATGTGCCGCAAAATCGGTCAAGAAAGGCAACAAGTAGGCCTCATACGCCTCAGAACCGGGATCGAGCGTCAACTGGCGGGTACAGTTGGTGCCCTCGTCATAGTACTCAAAAGTCAGATGCCAAGGCACAATCGTATAGCAATCAATTTGCTCCGTAATGCCACAGCTCATCATAAACTCCACCCAACGGTCGAACACGGTATAGTCGTAACTCCAGGTGCCATCCACCGCCTTACGCTTGCCAATCATACTCTCGAAGGGATCCTCCGTCTGAGAGTTCCATGGATGCTGAATGATGCTGGTCGTAATCACCTTCTGTCCAGCAGCCGCCAGCTCCTCCATCAACGGACGCATCAAATCGAAATGCGCCTTACTCCACAAGGGAACCTGGTGAAAACGAGCCACCGCATAGGGATTCTGCCACAAATCTAAATGAAACATCCAATCAGCCGGTTTCGGCAACTGCCGCTTGCTGACCTGAAGCGTAAATGGAAGACTCAGCGATTGTCCGTCGAACATGGCGGTCAACGTTCCTTTATATTTTCCCGGCAAGGCCGATTCAGGCACCTGAATTTCCATCCACAGTGGGCGTACCGTTTGCGACTCAACCGCCATCATAGGTGCCGGATCCAAGCGATCAGCCACCAAGAACGAGTCGAAGGCAGCGGTCAAATGCGCCCCATGATTATCTTTTCCACTTTTATCCAAATAGCTATCTGTCAATACATAGCGTACAAAATAGGGATGCACCGCCTCTGAGGGTATAACCTCCTTTCCACAACGCAGGTCACTCACAGAGAAACTCAACTGCTTGATGGCTTGCGGAGCCAGCAACACGGCTTGTGCATTCACCCGCTCGCCTCTCCAAGCATAGAGTTCCAACTTTTTTGTCCATGCGGGCACTTCATTCTTTTGATACCGCAGGTCGGTCGTACCCCAGCCTAACTCCACTTGCTTCACCGCTTGCCAAGGAACAGAAGAAGCCAGATGCGGATCCGCACACTCTCGATCCACCTGTTGCGCAAACAGGGGCAGAGCCGCCAACAAAAGCCCTGCCAATACTAAATTCTTTTTCATGATATATAAACAATTAACTTATTGAACACTCCTCATCAACGAGCCGTCATACGCTTGATGATGCTATACGCATTATAGATGCCCAGCTCTCCTGCCTTGCTCAAATCTGCGATACCGTCTGTTGCCTGTCCCAAAGAAAGTTTCGCTAATCCTCGATTGAAATAGGCAGCCGCAAAGTCCGGATCTCGACGAATCGCCTTGTCATAATCGACGATAGCCGCACGGAAATCACGTTGCGCACAACGCAAGTTGGCCCGATTGAAATAGGCAAACACAAAGCTGGGATTCAACTGAATCACTCGATCATAATCACGAATGATCTGCTCATGCTCCACCGCACGTTTGTTATCTCTCAGCTGAGCGGTCTTCACATCATTTGGATTTACAGTGGCGGGAAGAGCGGATTTACCGATATTCAGGTTCATCGTGCCATTTGTCAAGTCATAACTCTCCGTATCCGTTTGTTGAGATTGACTGTAAATCAATTGCTTGTAACGCTCTACCGCCCGACAGAAATAGGCCAACGAGAAATCAGGATTCAACTCGATCACTCGGTTCAGGTCGGCAATCGACTCATTGAAATCCTGCACTAACATAAAATCCATCGCCCGACCAAAGAGCGCATAGGCATTGCTCGGATCTCGATCAATACGGGCGCTATAATCATCAATGGATTGGAAGTGGCGAGCGATCTGATCCTCCGTCAAGGCCCCCTCCTCGTTGGTCAAACGAAGCTGGTGGCTTAATACCATCAGACGGTTAAACTCTTCGACCGATTTATCATAATAAACCAACTTCTTGACGGGATCCGGTTTCTCATAGTAGGTCAACACAAATTGGGGCTCCAGATCGACACGAACATTGCGGTCTTGCACACGCCCACGCACCTCACTTTGGTATTTGCTCTTCCGTTCCGTTTCTTTGTCATACACCACCAAGCGATTAAACTTATTGATGTTACGATCTGACACCTCACGGGTATTTCGCTCCTCATCTGTCTCCTCCGCATTAGCGGTGGTCTCCTCCTTTTTCGGCAATTGCCCCTTCTTGGCCTGCTCCTCCATACGGATAGCCGCCCAATAGTCCCGATCTGCCCCCGCAACATCGCCCAACTTCCGTTTCGCCTCTGAGCGACTGATAAATCCAGGCAGGAAAGTAGGATATTGATTCAAGACCACATCATAGTCGTCGATCGCACCTCGGTAATCACCTGTCTCAAAACGAAGCAAGGCTCGGTTATATAAAGCCATGTAGTTATCCGGTTGTTGCCCAATCACCACATCAAAGTCCTCGATCGCCCGATTATTATCGCCCACCTGAAAACGGAGCAATCCTCGATTGAAGCGAGCGATCAGGTTATCGGAATCCAAGTCGATTACTTGGTCATAGTCCGCCATCGCCCCTCTCAGGTCGTTCATCTGGTAGCGCACCAATCCACGGTTGATGTAATAGCCACTTTCACGGGTATCGAAGCGGAGTGCCTCGTTAAGGTCGTCCAATGCCTCTTGGAAATGACCCATTTGATAATGTAATATCGCCCGATTACCATAAGCCGGCGGGTAATAGGGATCCATCGAGATTGCCTTGTCGTAATCTGCCAAGGCTTTTAAGGTATCTCCCTCCTCGATATACATGGCTCCACGGGAGAGGTAGGTCATGGCATACTTTGGGTGAGCCGCCAACAGTTCATCAAAGGCCTGCTCAGCCCCCTTGTAATCCTTCTTCTGGATATAGGCGACTGCCATATTGACCAACATCTGGCGATCGGCTGGCTTGAACTCCAACCCCTTCTTATAATCCTCAATTGCCCCATCAAACACATCCTGACTTTGGCGGGCAATACCACGGGCGTAATAGGCTTGCGTTAAAAAAGGGTTCCGCTGAAGACAAAGCGAACAGTCTTCTTCGGCACCCTTGTAGTCATCCAGATTGATTTTGGCAACTGCCCGATAGAAATAAGGCTCCGCTAACCAAGGCTTTGCCTTAATAACCTGATTAAAATACTGGATAGACAGCACATAATCCTCGAAATAGAGCGCATTACGGCCAATCGCCAGCACACGGTCGGTATTGATTTGTGCATGTAATGCGACAAATATACACTGTATGATTAAAAAGAGAATTGCCTTCTTCATCCTTATATAGCTGATTCGGAAAGCAAATGTAAGTAAATTATCTTACTTTCCCGCTATTTTGACCATTATTTACCTACCGCTTTCGCCCGATAAGAGCAACGAGCCGTACCTTTAATGATGCTGTTCAGCTTGCTCTTGTTCAATTGCCGACGAATGGCAGATACATTATCAATAAACACATGGCCAGTAAGGTGCTCACATTCGTGCTGCACAATACGAGCTGCATAGCCAGTGATCGTCTCCTCTCGCTCTTGCCAATCTGCATCGAAATATTTGATACGAATGGATTTCGAACGAGTCACCTTCTCATGCACGCCCGGAAGGCTCAAACACCCCTCCTCCATGGAGTCGGTCTCCTCACTTTTCTCCAAAAACACCGGATTGATCATTGCCCGCTTAAAACCTGCGCACTCAGGGAAATCATCTTTCAACACATCGCCATCAATCACCAATAACCGCAAAGATAAACCCACCTGTGGAGCAGCTAATCCTACGCCATCCGCCTTATACATCGTCTCTAACATATTGGCTACAAGCTGTTTCAACTCGGGATAATCTTTCGTCACCTCCTCAGCCTCTTTCCGCAGAACAGGCTGACCATACAAATAAACCGGTAAAATCATAAATTAAAACGATATTTTTTACTTTCTAAATAGGCTTGCAAGATAATGACCGCACTAATTTCATCCACCAAACCCTTCTCTTGTCTCTTCTTCTTACGCAAACCGCCCTCCAACATGGCTTGATGTGCCATGACAGAGGTAAACCGCTCATCGTAATAGACTACTGGGATGTGAGGAATCGTGCGTTGGAGATGGGTCACAAAAGCCTGCACATACCTCATGTTCTCAGAAGGCTCATTGTTCATCTGCTTAGGTTGGCCCACAACAATCAACTCAACAGCCTCCTTTGCCGTATAGTCCTGCAGGAACTTGACCAGCTCCCCGCTGGGTACGGTCGTCAAACCATTCGCAATCATTTGCAGAGAATCCGTCACCGCTATACCGGTACGTTTCCTTCCATAATCTATAGCTATTATTCTTGCCATGGTTGCAAAGGTACAAATAAAAAACGGAAGAATGGACCAAACTACGTGAAAACCGCACAGTCAACGCACGTTAATAAGCGTTCTTCTCACCCTTGAACATGTTCAAGACGGTGACAATAATAATCTTTAAATCCAGGAAGAAGGTCCAGTTCTCGATATACCACACATCTCTTTTCACACGGCCCTCCATCTGTTCTAAAGTTTTCGTCTCACCTCGGTAGCCGGTCACCTGCGCCCATCCAGTCACACCCGGTTTCACTAAATGGCGTACCATGTATTTATCAATCAGGGCAGAATATTGCTCCGTATGCTTTAACATGTGTGGACGAGGTCCAACAACAGACATATCTCCCAAGAACACATTAACAAATTGTGGAAACTCATCCAAGTTACTTTTTCTCAAGAAATTGCCGATACGGGTCTTGCGAGGATCATCTTTCACTGCTTGCATAGTATCAGCATCCGCATTCACACGCATGGTTCGGAACTTGAAACACTCAAAATCCCGTCCGTACAGTCCGGTTCGTTTCTGTTTAAAAAGAATGGGGCCAGGGGAACTTAGCTTGATCAATACGCCCAAAACCACATAAAGAATCGGATAAATCGTCACCAACACCATTGTTGAGAAGAGCAAATCAAAAGCTCGCTTTAAAAAGCGATTATACATGGATTGAAGCGGCTCTCTGCGAATCGTCAGCAAAGGGATAGATTCTATAACCTCCATTACCATGCTTTTCTTTACATTGCGATAAAACTCCGGGACAATATAAAAACGGATCATATGTTTCTCCGCAAAGTTCAGCAAACGAGCAATCTTACTATCATTCGTACCTGGCAATGTACAGTAAACTTCATCAATATCATGCTTCAACACATAATTCTCCACCTCTTCCGTATTGCCCAAATAATTGGGTAAAGCGTCCTTCAGCGCAATATTATCATCGAAGAAACCAAGCACATTAAATCCATAACTCAGATCATCTTTCATGACTTGATACAGCTCCATACCATTTTTGCCGGCTCCAACAATCACTATCCGCTTGAAATTATAGCCTTTGCGCCGATACAATTTCAACGACATACGCACCAATACACGCCACAAGGCAAACAACACAAGAGCTACCACATAATAAACAAGTAAAAAGGTAGCCATCAAATCACCCACATTCAAGAAGATCAAGCAGGTTGCGAACAACAAGGTCAGTACAGTCACCAAACTAAACGCACGCTGCACAATTTTATCGATAAAGACAACGGAAAGATGCAACTGGAGAGGGACAAAATAGAGTGAAAATAGATAGCAAAAATTCAAGAGCAGCAAGACCTCCCGCTGATTATACGCTATGGCATGCGTATAGGTTAGGCCTAACAACTTCAGCACAAATACAAAGACGGCGTTCAAGACAAACATGTCTCCAACCCCAATCAACCATTGAATTAAATAACCATGTTTTTTATTAAGCACCATCTCACCTAGCTGTTAAGTGCAGCAAAAGTACGTATTTTTTATGGCATAAAAAAGGCCGCACTCGAAGAAGTGCGACCTTTCCTTTTCGTATTTAGATTCCTTATTTTGTAGCTCTCATGATAACTACACGGTTCCAATTATTCTCATCGTACGGCTGCTCATCTGAACCCTTCCACTCAATCGTGATTTGATCAGAAGAAACACCATACTTATCAATCAACTCCTTCGCAACGGCTCTTGCACGCTTCTCAGACAGACCCAAGTTGTAGTTAGAAGTACCCGTCTTCTTATCAGCATAACCAATCACCTTGATCGGTGCATTGTTCTCTTTCACGAACTGAGCCGTGTTGAAGATATTGATCTGCTGATTCTTGTCGATCTTAGAACTGTTCAAACGGAAGTAAACCACATTATCTACATAATTGTTAACCACCTCTGCCACGGCAGGAGCACACTCCGGACAAGATTCCGGACGCTTGCTCAACTCATCATTCTCAGCACGCAAAGCGTTGATTTGGCTATTCAAATCGTTCAACAAAGCGTAATCCATTGGCTCCAATACCTCAAAGTCTGTCTTGCCCAATTTGAAGGTCAAACCTGCGCTCAACTGAACGATACCATCTGTCAAGTGGTACATAGACACACGGTTGAACTGCTCATTCAGCAAAGAGCCCTGCAACTCAACGTTTAAATCAACACGCTTGCTCAAACGGAAAGCAGTCAAGATACCAGCATTCAACGTAGGAGACTCTGTGCGTGAACGCTCGATAGCCTCATCCGTCTTGAAACGTTGCGCATAACCAAGACCAATCCACGGAATCAAACGGAACACCTTCTTCTCATTGTAAGGAGCCCAGAAATTGGTTACATCCCACAACAAATCCACATGAGCTGCTATGTATTTATTGTGTTGCATATACTCAGGACCAACGCCCTCAAACCCGTGAAGAACACCACCGTTCAACTGCGTACGGAATGCTAAATAGGGATTGAACCATTTACCGAATGACACCTGAGGCGCAAAATTCAAGCGACTGCCAAAGCTTGCCTCCGGGTTTTGATCACCCAACAACATGCTGGCACCGCCCGCAATAGAAATAAACCAATTGTCACGTGCTTTGTTCTTTTTGAAATTGGTCTTATAACCAGCCTCTTTGCTGAATCCGACCATCGGCTGAAACTCCTGTGCACCTAAAGAGAACACAAACGCCGACAACAAAGATAAAAGAAATACTTTAGTCTTCATATTTTTCAACATTTTAATTAAACAGTAATCTTTTTTATTCTTTAAAAACGCCACAAAATTAACGCTTTTCTCGATTAAAACAAACAACAGAACACTTTTGTTGCCCAAAATCTCAAGAAACACGTAATAAACTTAAACCAATCTCATCAAAATCCACACGAACTCTTCTCGGCCAATCGAAGCAGATAATGCCCATACGGATTCTTACGCATTGGCTCAGCTACGCACCGCAATTGCGCCTCGGAAATCCAACCCTGCTTGAAAGCTATCTCCTCCAGACAAGCCACTTTTAAGCCTTGTCGTTTCTCAATCACCTCCACGAACGTGGAAGCCTCAGAGAGAGAATCATGCGTGCCGGTATCCAGCCAAGCAAAGCCCCGACCTAACAATTGCACCTTCAATTCTCCCTCTTGCAAGAATTGCTGGTTCACGCTGGTAATTTCCAATTCGCCTCGTGCGGAAGGCTTAATTTGCTTAGCCACATTTACCACCTTATTGGGGTAAAAGTACAATCCCACAACCGCATAATTTGATTTTGGATGAGTAGGTTTCTCCTCGATGCTCAGCACATTACCCGCTGCGTCAAATTCAGCCACGCCATAGCGCTCCGGATCATTCACATAGTAGCCAAACACCGTCGCCTTTGCCTCCGTTTCTGCCTGGTTGACTGCCTCCTTTAACATTCGGGTAAAACTCTGGCCATAAAAGATATTATCTCCTAATACCAAACAAACGGCATCATTACCTACAAATTCCTCTCCGATCAAAAATGCCTGCGCCAATCCATCCGGCGACGGTTGCTCAGCATACGAAAAACAAACGCCATAATCACTGCCATCACCCAGCAACCTGCGAAATCCAGGCAGATCTTGCGGCGTAGAAATGATCAAAATCTCTCGAATGCCCGCCAACATGAGAACCGAGATCGGATAATAGATCATCGGTTTATCATAAATCGGAAGCAACTGCTTCGACACGCCCTTTGTGATCGGATAAAGACGCGTACCCGAGCCTCCTGCTAACACAATTCCTTTCATACAATATATATTTATATACTATTCAATATCCGTATCACTTAAGGTTTCGCATAGTTATACTCAAAAGTATAGACATACTGCTTTGTTCCCTCCAGTTCTCCGGCACTACTGTAATTCTTTTGCTCAATGCTCATCTGCGTGATATAATCTCCCGTAGATACATAATTATAGATATATTCCGCTAATACTTGCGACACATTAGGAACCGCATACGTATATGCGCGAGTCGGAAGATATTGGCCGGCTTGTCCATACAGCAAATTAAGTGGAGAAACCACCTCAAAGCCAACAGGATTATAGCTCCCGACCACACGCAAGGGGAAATTTGCGGGACGTAATTGCGCACCATACTCATACCGCATTTCTCGAGCATCTTGCGACTGCGCAAAGAGCACAATATTATTGTTTTCCCAGCTATAACGCTCATACTCGGCATAGGTACGTGAATCATAACCACCTCCGCTCACAGGCCACGTGGTGACCCAAGAGGTATAAGCGAGCTTTGATCCGCTATAATGGTACGAAAAATCATCACTTACATACATCGCATGGCTCAACTGTGGATTCTCTTTGCTGATCTTGCGGCTCACTATCACCTCACCCGACAATCCATACTCTGTCATGGTTGAGGTTGATTGCACAGAGGTCACTACTAATTTTCCATCCGCATACACAAACATCCACTCGCCACTCTTCTCTCCCGTTACTCGGATGCTATTGATTCTCCCATCTGGACCATTATAGGTGATCGTGGCCAAGCATATAGGATTATCCTTTCCCACTTCAAGGCAAGTGACTTTTGTCAATCGGTTTAACGTAGGAGCGATGATCTCATCATCGCCACATGCCGTAAACCCTATGAGCGCACAGAGACATAAGCCATATCGTATAGCATTCTTCATTCTTTCTCCTTATTTTGATGGACAAATGTAGGCTTTTTCTTTGAATAAACAGGTGGATTTGATATGCCACAAAACATGTTGGCTTCAAACAAAGAAAAACGTACCTTTGCAGACAATAGCAAATATGTAGCAAACAGCTATTTGCAAAGAGTTTACAATAAGCAAAATCGAAATAACACAATATCTAAAACTCAATGAAATGAAAATGAAACAGCTTACCGTAGCAGCTTTCACTCTGCTACTTACGGTTTCTTGTACAGAAAACAAACAAGATTTCCCCTTTCGGAACCCCGATCTGCCAATCGAGGAACGCATTGAAGACCTACTCTCCCGGTTAACACCTGAAGAAAAAGTTGGCCAAATGATGCATGAAACGCCTGCGATCGAGCGCTTAGGCATCCCTCCCTACGACTGGTGGAACGAAGCCTTGCATGGTGTGGCTCGTGCGGGTCAAGCCACTGTCTTCCCGCAAGCGATCGGTATGGCGGCCACTTTCGACGACGAGGCGGTGCTGCGCACCTTCACAATGGTCAGCGACGAGGCACGTGCCAAGTATCATCACTACCAAGCGAATCAAGAATATGATCGCTACAAAGGATTGACCTTCTGGACACCGAACATCAACATCTTCCGTGATCCCCGTTGGGGACGCGGCATGGAGACCTATGGAGAGGATCCCTATTTGACCACACAGATGGGTGTGGCTGTTACCAAAGGCTTGCAGGGTGACGATGAGAACTACTTCAAGACACACGCCTGCGCTAAGCATTACGCCATCCATAGCGGACCGGAATGGAACCGCCATGAATTTAACGCAGAGGCAACTCCCCGCAATCTCTATGAGACCTACTTACCCGCTTTTGAGGCCTTGGTTAAGCAGGGCAACATACAAGAGGTGATGTGCGCTTACAACCGCTTCGAAGGAGAACCCTGTTGCGGAAATGACAAACTTTTAATCGACATCTTGCGCAACAGCTGGGGCTATAAAGGCATCATCCTCTCCGACTGTGGAGCGATTGATGACTTCTGGGTGAAAGATAAGAACACTCCTCGCCATGAGTCACACCCCGATCGCGAGAGCGCTTCAGTGGACGCGGTCTTGAGTGGAACTGACCTGGAGTGTGGCGCCAGCTACCGCATCCTGACAAAAGCGTTGGAGCATGGCACTATTTCTGAGAAAGATCTCGATGTCTCCCTGCGCCGCTTGCTGAGAGGCCGTTTTGAATTAGGTATGTTTGATCCGGACGAGCGTGTTCCCTATGCGCAAATTCCTTATAGCGTAGTCGAAAGTCCAGAGCACGTGGCACAAGCCTTGGAGATGGC
>JALFJR010000048.1 GCA_022775005.1 Parabacteroides sp. | reverse complement strand
TGTCATATTAGAGTTTTGCTTGTTTTCTTTTTGCAACACTAAGATAAGTGAAAATTCTGACATGGCAAAATCCTGGGCAACTTTTTGTTGCTCAGGAACTTATAAATAAAGTTAAATTATAGTGTTGCGGAATTAAGGATACCATAATATTCTAAATCGCTGTCAGGCTTATCTTCACCGCAGTCAAGCATAATGAAACATACTGGACCTTGGCGGAAAGCATAATAGAGATGCTGTTCACAAGGCGAGAAATAGTCCTGAAAAGAGGTAGCAAACGCTCCACGTGTCTCATGATTGCCACGTGCGTAATACATCGGCTGTTCAGAAGCGAAAAGACGCACACTCTCATTCATAAATCCCTCAAAAACGCCCTGTTTATCACGCATGGTAGAAACCATATCACCATTGAAGATCACGAGATCCTGCTTCGTGTGCTGACCAGCAGCCAAAAGATCGGCCAAATGTTGCTGCCGTCCATGAATATCGTTGAGCATCAAAAACGAGGTAGTAGGCTTACTCCAATCAGAGGTCGTGAAGCGCAGTGGCTCACGCCCATAGACATCCGTAGCGGCAATTCGCCCATAAGCCACATAGTGGCCTTCATGCTGGAGCACCTCCTGCGCATAGACACGATAACGATAGGTCGTACCTGGATGCAATCCACTGACATGCACCACATGGCGTGTGTCTGTTCGCTTCACACCATTCACCGTATCAAAATAACGAGGACGCACCTCGCCATAATAGTGAGAGCCATCATTGGGCGCTATCTCTACCCATCCCACGCTCGGTACGGTAGCTTCCCATACGAAAGTTGCCTCTGTTTCTTTCACGTTCTGCAAATAGGGTCCATACAATAATTTGATTTGCGCCTCAGCACCCAGACCCATACATAAGAGGAAAAAGACACCCAATACGCCCCTCCCCCAGATTGAAACCAAACTCTTCATATAAACATCTCTAAAAAACATTCGTTTTCTTTCTTATGATTGCTAATGTAGGATTACGCATGAGAAGTATGCATCCTACGCAAGAAATAGGCCAAATGCACCAAAGCAAACACGAAAGAGATGACCAACAAAACCTTACTTTCATCCCAGCCTACCGTTTGCTGGTGCCACAGACCTGTAATGACACAGAGCACCGAGAGCACGATACCGATCATGTTGAGGGTTGTCTCTCCTTTTCTATGCGCCTGCATCGGCTCCAAATTACTGTGCTTCATGCCGTAATGCACATAGATATCCAATCCGATCAGCATCCACAACACCAGACGAATCCAGGTGTCGGCAGGCAGGAATACCATCATCACCAAACAAGTGATGATACCCGCAATGGGGACGAAAGGCACCCAAGGGGTCTTGAACGAACGGGGTGCATCGGGCATGGTCTTACGGACGATCAACACACCCGCACATACCAAGGTGAAGGCGAACAGCGTACCGATGCTACACATCTCGCCAGCTACACTGGCAGGCACAAAGGCCGCCAACAGACCGACCAACACCATGAAAAGAAGATTACTACGAGCCGGGGTACGATATTTCTCATGGATATGCGAGAACAAGGGAGGTAACAAACCGTCTTTACTCATACTCAAGAAGACACGGCTCTGTCCCAGAAGCGTCACCATAATCACTGAGCAATAGCCCATCAAGATGGCCAAGACAATCGCCCGATTGAGCCAAGGATAATCCGGATGAATCAGGCCATCAGCTCCCATCGTACCCATGTGGTCGATCGCAATCGCCACGGGAGCAATTCCCGCCTGACCAGAGAAGGAGGAATAATGTACCACGCCCGTCATGACGTGCGCAAACAACATATATAATATGGTGGTAATCCCCAACGACATCAGGATACCAATCGGCATATCCCGCTTAGGATTCTTCGTCTCCTGCGCAGCCGTACTTACCGCATCGAATCCCAAAAAGGCAAAGAAGACAATCGCCGCTCCACGCAAGATGCCGGAGAAGCCAAACTCACCCAACGTACCGGTATTTGCCGGGATATAGGGAGTGTAATTCTCCATGTGGATGTATTGCCAACCTAACACCACGAACGTAAGCACCACGGAGACCTTCAAGAAGACGATAATCCCATTAAAAATAGAGCTTCCCTCCGTCCCTCGAATCAAGAAGATACTCATCAAGGCCACGATCAGGAAAGCGGGGATATTGACGATTCCCCCATCCCAAGGGCAAGCAGTCAATGCTTGTGGGAGTTGCACACCAAAACCCTCTAAGAAAACCACTAAATAACGGCTCCAGCTGATGCTGACGGTGGTCGCTGCCACGCAATACTCCAGCACCAAGTCCCAACCAATGATCCAGGCGATTAGCTCACCCATCGTCGCATACGAATAGGTATAAGCACTACCCGCCACCGGGATCATAGAGGCAAACTCCGCATAGCAGAGCGCCGCGAAACAACAGCCCAAAGCCGCTACGATAAAGGAGAGCGTAATGGCCGGACCGGTATAACCCGCCGCCACCGCTCCCGTGATGGAGAAAAGACCCGCACCAATAATCACACCTACGCCTAAAGCCACTAAGCTCCAAGGCCCTAACACCCGTTTCAGCGTCTTATTGCCGGACTCATTCGCCTCCGACAGCAACGACGCCAAACTTTTCCTTACGAATAAACTCATTTTGAACGATTATCATTAAATTATCGTCCGCAAAGTTAGGGATTCTCAGCCAAACAGCGTAAGGATGTCGCTAAATTCTCACTAATTGAATCGCTGTGCTAACTGATCAGCATCTACATTGGTCGCCACGATCACGCCTTGATCATCAATCAAGAAATTACGCAATCCTTTGTCAAGGTGATACTTCTTACTCACCTCGGATGCGACAGCCGCACCCATATAATACTGAGAGGAATGATCCAACTGATCAATCTTGATCGTCTCAGCGAAAACAGACTCCCGCTCATCAAGCGAGATCGCACACAATCGAACCTTGTCCGATTCCAGGGCAGCCACCTTATTGGCTAAAAGCACGTTGCGCATCCGGGATTCCGCATCATACGCAGCCCAAAAATTAACCAGGGTATAACGACCCATCTGATTCTGAAAACGAATGGCCTCGCCATCCTTTTCTAAAAACTCAATGCTCGGAGCCAGATCACCCGGGTTGGAACCCTCCGTGAGCGTGGCCTTTTTCGAACCGGCAGATATACCGAACAAGGCTACCGATACGATGAGCACATAAGCTCTTACCTTCATATAATCTCGTTTTCGTTAAACATACGTCCTATTCAGCATCAAGAGGTCGATTATGATAACCTAACTGCTTACCGCTCAGATCCTAAATAGAGGACATGGTCTTCTCACAAGACCTACTCACAGCCCTTTTGACACCGCGAATATAAAGGCAAACTTTTGTACGCGCCAAACCCATAACCATTTTCTTGACATAAAACAAGGGATTTGACATGTTATATCGCATGTTTTCGTGAAATCAAGCATGTTTTACAACATATTTTCACGATTCGGCACGACTTTCCTCGCTGAAGACATCCTAAATCAGCATAGATTGTGTACTTTTGCCCCGTTTTAATAGGAAAAACGGTATGGCAAAAGCAAACGAAATAATACTTATCACAATCAATGGCTTGGATCGGCCGGGGGTAACCGCAGCATTGACTGAGATCTTGGCCAACAACAATGCGGTCATCTTAGATATAGGACAGGCGGACATCCACAACCAACTTTCGTTAGGTATCCTTTTTCAATGCACAGAGGAGAATTCCGGCAATATCTTGAAGGAGCTGCTGTTCAAGAGCTATGAGCTGGATGTCAACATCCGTTTCAGTCCGATCAGCGAGGAGGAATACAGCGAGTGGGTCGGTATGCAGGGCAAGAACCGCTACATCATCACCATTTTAGGCCGCAAGCTGACCGCCAAGCAAATCGCCGGCGTATCGCACGTGGTGGCGCAGCAGGGCATGAACATCGACGACATCAAGCGCTTGACAGGCCGTATTCCGCTCAACGAAGATGAGCGTACCCCGAAAGCCAGCGTGGAGTTTTCAGTACGCGGTACACCGAGCGACAAGGAGCGGATGAAAGCGGACTTCATGCGCCTCTCCAACGATTTGGAGATGGATATTTCCTTCCAAGAGGATAGCATGTATCGCCGTATGCGCCGATTGATCTGTTTCGATATGGATTCGACCTTGATCGAGACGGAGGTGATCGATGAGTTGGCAATTCGGGCCGGTGTAGGCGATCAAGTCAAAGCGATTACCGAGTCGGCCATGCGGGGTGAGATCGATTTCTGCGAGAGCTTCAAGCAGCGTTGCGCCCTGTTGAAGGGTTTGGATGTCTCTGTCATGCAAGAGATCGCCGAGAACCTGCCAATCACAGAGGGTGTGGATCGCCTGATGCGTGTGCTGAAGAAGATTGGTTTCAAGATCGCTATCCTTTCCGGAGGATTCACCTATTTCGGTAATTACTTAAAGCAGAAATACAACATTGACTACGTCTATGCGAATGAGTTGGAAATTGAGAATGGCAAGCTGACCGGTCGCTACGTGGGCGACATCGTGGATGGCCGCCGGAAAGCGGAATTGTTGCGCCTCATCGCCCAAGTGGAGAACGTAGATATTCGTCAGACGGTAGCGGTTGGAGACGGAGCGAACGACTTGCCGATGATCAGCATCGCCGGATTAGGTATCGCTTTCCATGCGAAGCCTAAGGTTAAAGCGACCGCCAAGCAATCTATTTCCACCATCGGATTGGATGGCATTCTCTATTTCTTAGGGTATAAGGACTCTTATATCGAATCTTAACATTCAAAATACGAAAGATATGGTACGACACATTGTGATGTTCAAACTGAAACCGTTTGAAACACCAGCCGAGAAGACGGCTAAATTGCAAGAGATCAAGACGCAATTAGAGGCTTTGAAAGACAAGATCGACGTGCTCCGCATGATCCGCGTGGACTTCAACATCAACCCGGCAGAGACATGGGACTTGATTCTAACCACCGAGTTGGATACATTAGCGGATGTCAACACCTATGCGAACCATCCAGAGCATGTGGCAGTAGCAAAAGGAATCATTGGTCCCGTGAAAGCGGATAGAGCGTGTGTGGATTATGAAGTCATTTGATATAGACGAGCGGGTTGAGCAGGCCGTGCTCAACTTCATGGAAGGATATAACTGTGCCCAGTCTGTTTTCTTAGCCTATGCCGATCTGTTTGATCTTGACAAAGAGTTGGCCAAGAAGATGTCCGTCTCTTTTGGAGGCGGTGTCGGACGGCTACGCGAGGTGTGCGGAACGGTCAGTGGCATGGCCATGCTGGCCGGATTCAAATATCCAGTGGAGGATCCGAAAGACCAAGACGCACGCACGAAGAACTACGCCATGGTGCAGAAGATGGCCGGCATGTTCCGTGAGAAGCATCACTCCATCATCTGCCGGGAGCTGTTGGAAGCAAAACAGGCCGCGGCAACGGATCCAGCTCCTTCTCCCCGCACGGCGGAATACTACGCCAAGCGGCCATGCGCACGCTTCGTAGCCGATGCGGCACGCATAGCAGGACGGATGCTCAACGAAGAGATTTAATCCGCTTACCTGAGGGGTCAACGCTGTCTTGATTTAGAGGTCAAGGCCGTCTTGACCGAGAGGTCAATAGCGTCTTGACTTAGGAGTCAACACTGTCTTGACTTAGGGGTCAAGAGCATCTCCCTCAAAATCGATGGCCAACGTGGTGCCCTCTCCCAAACGGGAAATGATTTGCACGGAGGCACCATACTTACGCAAAATGCGCAGGCTCAGACTTAACCCGATACCATGGCCGGCATAGGCATGAGCATTGCTGGCCCGGTAGAAGGGTTGCGTAATCCGTTTGATCTCTTCCGGCGGAATACCGATTCCACGATCCTCGATAGAAAGCACACTGCCTCGCAAACGCATCTCTACCGGTTTGTCACCAGAATACTTACAGGCATTATTTAAGATGTTTTGGAGCGCTATCTTCAATAGGTCGGGATTGGCCTCCACCTGATAGGCGAAGTTATCGGGCGAGAAGGAGATGCGATCTGAAGTAAATTGCATTAAATAATCTGCCAAGCTAAAGGTATCGACCGCATTTTGTAACTGCTCTCGATCCCCTCTCGCCAAGAACAGTAACTGTTTAATGAGCTGAATGATACGATGATTCTCCATGGCGATGCGACGCAGGGCATCTTGATACTCCTCCACCGTCCGCTCTCTCATCAACGTGATCTCGCACTCGCCTTGAATAGCGGTCAACGGATTGTTCAACTCATGCGAAGCATTACTGATAAAAGCTTTCTCACTCTGATAGGCAAAATCGATCCGCTCCACCATCTGAGCGGCATAGCGACGACTGATCCAGTGTACGCCAACCGCGCTACCCGCAAATCCAACGCACAGCGAAAGGAAAAGCCAAACGCATACACCTCCCTGCAGAGCAGGTGTCCTATAGGTGATCAAGCCTATACAGATCGCTACTACCAGCCAAATAACAGCTAACACATAGATCAGCCGACGAGCATATTGCTTCCCGATGCGTGCTCCCTCTTTCATGCCTCTATACGATAGCCCACACCCGTTACGGTATGGATCAGTTTCTGTTCAAAGGTCTTATCTACCTTCTGCCGCAGGTAGTTGACATAGACATCCACCACATTGGTGTTATGCGCATCCGGTTCCTTCTCCCATACGGTTCTCAGCAGCTGCGCACGAGAGATAGCTGTGCCTGCATTTTGCATCAAGCATTCCAACAATTTGTATTCCTTGACAGTCAAGGCAATTGCCTGTCCACTACGTATGGCTCGATGATTGCTCGCATCCAATTCCAGATCGCCACAACGTAACATCGCGGCATTTGATCCGGCTCCTATCCGACGCAACATCGCCTGGATGCGTGCCTGCAACTCCAAGAAGCTAAAAGGCTTCACCAAATAATCGTCCGCACCGGCATCCAATCCAGCGACTATATCTTCCGTTGTGCCTAAAGCGGTCAGCATAATGACAGGACATTGATAACCAAACCGCTGCCGGAACTGTTTGCAGAGTTGCAAACCACTAAGCTTAGGCATCATTACGTCTAACAGCAAGCAGTCGAAGCCTCCGGATTCCGCCAACAGCCATCCCTGTTCACCATCCGTCGCCACAACAGGCTCATGCCCGAACTCTCGCAATCCGCGCTGAATGAAAGAGGCAATATTCGCCTCATCCTCTACTACCAATATCTTTGCCATGCGCTCCGTTCTTTTCCGTTTTAGGCGCAAAGGTAGGGATTCTATTGAAAACGATAAGGGATTTGGGGTTGTAAGTAATCAATGTCCAAATAGGGAATGTGGGGATAGATCAGGTCTAAATAGCGTAAATCAAGCGGTCCGGGTACCTCTTCTATCCGTACTTTTGTCACGCCCTGTCGCTTGAAATCCAACAACTCCGCCGCACGCTCAGAGAGATCAATCAATCGCTTGCGACTTCGAGGGCCCCGGTCGGTTACACAGACGATCACGCTCTTCATGTTTTTCAAATTGGTCACCCGCAGGAACGTGCCAAAGGGATAGGTGCGATGGGCAGCCACCAACTCCTCCCTATCGTGCACGCGGCCACTGGAGGAGACACGCCCATGAAAACGGCTATGGTAATAAGAGGCAAGTCCCTCCGTTTGTGCCCATATCTCGCTGCCCCCTATACATGAAAAGAGGATAATCAGCCAACAACACAAACGGAAGGACTTGCTTATCATACATTAGGCGAATGCGTTATTGCAAAAGCTGTCCCTTGTACTCGCCCGTCAAGCTCTTCAAGAAAGCGACAATCTTTGTCATCTCCGCATCGGTCACGTCATGACCAATCTCAAACTCGTGCATGATGCGAACGGCATCCTCAATCGTCTCAATGGAACCGTCGTGCATGTACGGATAAGTCAGCATCACGTTACGCAACGTCGGTGTCTTGAAGCGATGACGATCCGCCTCTTTCTGCGTCACGGCGAAACGGCCGTTATCGCCATCGGTCAAGCCCGTGTTACGATAGTCGAAGTAGCTCTTCGTCACACCCATATACTCGTATGACTGACCACCGATGTTCACACCTACGTGGCAAGTAGCACACTTGTTCTTCTTGAACAGGTCATAACCCTCTTGCTCTTCTGCGGTCAAGGCATTCTTGTCACCCATCAAATAGCTATCGAAACGGCTCGGTGTCAACAGGGTCTTCTCGAACTCAGCGATCGCCTCCGTGATGGTAGATTGCGAATAGCCTTCTGGGTAAACCTCCAAGAAGCGCTTCGTGAACTCCTTATCCTGTGCCAAAGCCTCGCAGATCTGGTCGAAAGAGGTGCAACCCATCTCTACCGGATTCAATGGAGGACCAGCGGCCTGCTCCTTCAAGTCAGCGGCACGACCATCCCAGAACTGCACAAAGTTCAAAGCGGCATTGTAAACCGTCGGTGCGTTCACACCACCCAAAAGACCATTGATACCATCCGAGAACTGATGACGATCCACACCTGCCGTGCCTAAATCGTGGCAAGAGGCACAAGAGATGGTGTTATCGGCAGAGAGACGCGTGTCATGAAACAGGTCATACCCCAACGCCACCTTCGCCGAATCGGTCGGCAGGCTCTTCATCAACGGCTGCAACGGCTCATTGGCGAACTCCTCCGCCACGGTCTCCGTTGCGAAACGCTCCTTACGCACCTTCTTTGCCCACGAAAGGATCACCGCTTTCTCCTCATCATCCAGGTTAGTGCCCCAATGAAGCGGCATGTGCGAATACTTAGCAGGAGGCATCGAACCACTCAACGCACAATTCTCCACCTTGGCCAAATCCACCTCAGAGACTGGCTGCCCATTCTCCAAAGCCTCCACCAAGGCCGTGAAATCAGCATAATGGAACGCTCCTTCCATATCTGCCTTCACAATCGAGCCAATCACCGGGAAACTTCCGTAGAAAGGCATCGGCGCATTCTCCGCATGACAAGCCAAGCAATCGTTCGCCCGAAGGATCGACGCCACTTGCTTAGCCTCATCATTAGCATACTGCTTATACTCGGATGAACCACAAGAGGTTACCGTGAAAGCGGTAGCCAATGCGATTAAACCAGCCGGCAGCATCGCCATTTGTTCAAATAGCTTTTTGCTCATAATACTTATAACTTATTTTGACATAAACTGCCGCAAATATAGACTTTTTATAAATAAAGTATTTGATAAAAGCTATTTTTTTCATGTTTTTCTCTGTTTATGTACGATCACTTCCGCATGGGGCTCAAGCAAATATAGTTTTGTTTGGTTTTTTAGCTATCTTTGCGCCGGAAAAATGACCATAAACAATAAGTACATATTTTAAAACTAACGAAGAAGATGTTTAAGAACAAAACAATTTGGATTGTTATCGCCATTGCCGCAGTATTACTCTTTTGGGTAAAAGGTGTATATAATAATATGGTAACGCAAGATGAGGGTGTGAAAACAGCATGGAGCCAAGTGGAAAACCAATACCAACGCCGTTTGGATTTGATTCCAAACTTGGTGAATACCGTCAAAGGCTACGCTTCGCACGAGAAAGAGACCTTGGAGGGTGTGATACAGGCCCGAGCACAGGCCACACAGACAACGATTGACCCGAGCAACCTGACCGAGGAGTCGATGAAGCGTTTCCAGGCCGCTCAAGGGGAGTTGAGCAATGCGCTCTCTCGTTTGATGGTCGTGATGGAGCGTTACCCGGATCTGAAGGCTAACCAGAACTTCATGGAGCTGCAAGCCCAGTTGGAGGGCACGGAGAACCGTATCTCCGTAGAGCGCAAGCGTTTCAACGAGGTAGCACAAGGCTATAACACCTATATCCGTCAATTCCCTAACGTGATTCTCTCTGGCATGTTCGGTTTCCAGCAGAAGGCCTATTTCAGTGCAGAGGTAGGTGCGGAGAAGGCTCCGAAGGTGGAGTTTTAATGGGTAGAAAGGAATGCGTAAGCGCATGAAATATCCTTTGAAACAACAAAAACGTGGGTGGAGGTTGCTATGGATCTGTCTCTGTTGCAGCCTCAGCCTATTCGCTGCCACCGACTATACGGTGGAGACTATCCCTAACGTACGCCTCAGCAATCGCCTCAACCATGTGAGCGATCCCGACGATCTGATCCAACCGCAAGACGAGGCTCGTATTAATCAAGCGCTCAACTTGCTGGAAGACAGCTTGGGCATTGAGGTCGCCGTCGTAGCGGTGGAAAGCATTGGCGAGAACGATGCCCGCATGTTTGCTACGGACCTCTTTAAGCATTGGGGATTGGGACAAAAGAACAGAGACAACGGACTCCTGATCCAGTTGGTGACCGAGCCCTCCCAACGCTCCGTCGTGTTTGAGACGGGCTATGGCATTGAGGGTGTCTTGCCCGATGCCATCTGCTATCGCCTGCAGCAACGCTACATGATCCCCGACATGAAAGAGGGCAATTATAGCGGCGGTATGCTGAAGGGAGTGATCGCCGTCACCCAATACCTGTTGAGTAGCGACTACGAGCGAGGCGAGTTGCTGGGCGAAGAGGAGGACGATGAACTGTGGTTCGTTTTAGGCTTCTTTTTGTTAGTAGGCGTAGGCGTGATTGGATTGGCTATCGCCTTAACCTATTACAAATATCGTCCGAAAATATGCCCCCAATGTGGACAGAAAACCTATCGCTATCAAGGCGACCGAGTCATCCGCGAGGCAACCCGTTTCTCTGAGGGATTGGGCGAGGAGGTCTATCGCTGCAAGCATTGTGGCTACACCGAGCGACATCAACATCGCATCGATCGCATCCGCCGCAGTGGAGGTGGCCCCATCATCATGGGGGGTGGCGGAGGAGGCTTCGGCGGAGGCGGAGGTTTCAGCGGAGGCTCATGGGGCGGTGGAAGCTCTGGTGGAGGCGGCTCAATCAGTCGCTTTTGAGAATACATTTAATTTTTCAATCATCTTATAATGTTGCGAGTGTTATTTCACAGTGCAATACTGGTCATCAACAAATAAAATATTTATGGAAAGTTTATTACTTACAACAACGCCCAATGTTGAAGGAGCAACAATCGAGAAATATTATGGAGTCATAATGGTAAATCAAGTAGCAGGCACTGGCTTTTTTAGTGATTTTACAGCTTCGTTTTCTGATTTTTTTGGTGGTACATCAGGAACGTATCGTAACCAAATGTACACACTTTATGAAGATATAAAAAAACGTCTAAAAGATGAAGCATTCAAAATTGGGGCAAATGCAGTGGTTGGAATCACAATAGACTACGATAGTATTTCAGCTAAATCTATGTCAATGTTTATGATCTCAGCCCGAGGTACTGCTGTTAAATTAAAATACGAAAAAAAGCATGAGAGCGCATATCCAGATCGTATCTCTTTTATTGATTTAGAGTGTGAATGTGCTAAACGAAAATATCAAGATGATCTCAAGAACCATGGTATAGATTGCTTGACAGAGAAAGATTGGAATTATATTCTCTCACATAATATGCCTAACCTTGCGCCATTATTTGCGAGTGAATACATTGCTTATAGAAACAAAAGCATATATGCGGGTACGTCTGCCGATCCATATTATAAGAACCTCGTTCAATATTTTACCAAAATCTCATATGACGTGGCTTGTGATTGTTTATATGATTTTGAAAGCATAGAAAACTTAACTGAGATAATCAGAGATGCCAACTTATTCAACCCCATCAAGATTTTGGAACTTATCAATAGAGGAAATATATCTCCTGCTCTGAATTTATTGGATGTTGAGAAATCATCATACAGTAAGGATGATTTAAATGCGATGAAGCAGATTCAACATGGTCTATCTACTCTTCCTGATAAGGGAACTATTGAAGAAGTCAAAAGTGGCTTGTTCTCAAAAGGTGGACAAAAGTTTATTTGTATATGTGGTCAAAAGAATGATATTGAACAAAAATACTGTTCAAAATGCGGAGTGGATATCAAAGGAATCACTGAAAAAGAGTATAACATAATTGAAAGATTCAATAGAAAGACAGAAAGTCTTGAGTATTTACTCAATCACAAATCACAAGATGTCATTTGATTGAGTCATACAAAGTCTCACAACGACATTGGAACAAACATACAAAGCAACTAATAATTATACAAATGGCAAAAATTACGAAAGAGGATGCGCTTCGGTATCATGCCGAAGGCAAGCCCGGAAAGATTGAGGTTATCCCAACTAAGCCACACAGCACGCAGACCGATTTATCATTGGCCTACTCGCCAGGCGTAGCGGAGCCCTGTTTGGAGATTGAACAAAATCCCCTCGATGCTTATAAATATACAGCCAAAGGAAATTTGGTGGCCGTAATCTCTAACGGTACCGCCGTATTGGGATTGGGCGACATCGGTTCATTGGCAGGTAAGCCGGTGATGGAGGGCAAAGGATTGCTCTTCAAGATTTTCGCAGGTATCGACGTATTTGATATTGAGGTAAATGAGAAAGATCCGGAGAAGTTTATCCAGACAGTCAAGGCGATTGCTCCGACTTTTGGTGGCATCAACTTGGAGGACATCAAGGCACCGGAGTGCTTTGAGATTGAGCAACGCCTGAAGGCAGAACTGGACATCCCGGTGATGCACGACGACCAGCATGGTACGGCGATCATCTCCGGAGCCGGTTTGATCAATGCCTTGGAGGTAGCCGGCAAGCGTATTGAGGAGGTGAAGATCGTGGTCAATGGAGCCGGTGCGGCTTCTATCTCCTGCACTAAACTCTATGTAATGTTGGGCGCACGCCGAGAGAACATCGTGATGTGCGACAGCAAGGGAGTGATCCGTGCGGATCGTGACAACCTGAATGCCGCTAAGCGAGAGTTCGCCACCACCCGTGACCTCCATACCTTGGAGGAGGCTGTCGCCGGAGCGGATGTATTCTTGGGCCTCTCCGTGGCTAACGTCTTGACACAAGAGATGGTGCGCAGCATGAACAGCAACCCGATTGTCTTCGCTTTGGCGAACCCCAATCCGGAGATCTCCTATGCAGACGCAATGGCTTCTCGCGAGGACATCATCTTCGCTACCGGACGTTCAGACTATCCCAACCAAATCAATAATGTATTAGGTTTCCCCTATATCTTCCGGGGTGCGTTGGATACACACGCTACCGCCATCAACGAGGAGATGAAGTTGGCGGCTGTAAAGGCTATTGCTGACTTAGCAAAAGAACCGGTGCCCGACGTGGTGAACGCCGCTTACAAGCTGAAACGTACCACCTTTGGTCGTGACTATATCCTGCCGAAAGCGTTGGATCCTCGCTTGCTGACTCGTGTCTCTTGCGCCGTGGCGAAAGCCGCTATCGAGTCTGGTGTCTCTCGCAAGACCATCACCGATTGGGAGGGCTACGCCAACCACCTGCGTGAGATGATGGGCTACGACAACAAGCTGTTGCGCTCCTTCACCGATATGGCCAAGGCCAA
This sequence comes from Parabacteroides sp., assembly GCA_022775005.1. Lineage (GTDB taxonomy): Bacteria > Bacteroidota > Bacteroidia > Bacteroidales > Tannerellaceae > Parabacteroides. Next base: position 1,404 of record JALFJR010000048.1, on the reverse strand, counting down.
TCCGAAACGAGTAGTCTTCGCCGAGGCAAACCATGCCAACATGCTGAAGGCTGCTGTGGAGGCGAAAGCCGAAGGCATCTGTGTACCTATCCTGTTGGGTAATGAGGAACGTCTGAACAAGATCGCCGCTGAGGAGAACATCAGCTTGGAGGGTATTGAGATTGTCAATCTGCGTCATGATCGGGAGACGGAGCGCCGCCATCGCTATGCCCGTATCCTCTCCGAGAAGAAGGCACGTGAGGGTATCACCTTCTCCGAGGCTTGCGAGAAGATGGTCGATCGCAATGCGTTTGGTATGATGATGGTAGCTACCGGTGAGGCGGATGCCTTCGTGACCGGTGTCTATAGCCGCTATGCGGAGGTGACGAAGTTGGCCGAGCAGATCATCGGCATCCGTCCGACCTACAAGCATTTCGGTGCGATGAACATCTTGACCTGCAAGAAGGGTACCTTCTTCATTGCCGATACGTTGATCAACCGTCATCCCTCGACCGAGGTGTTGATCGACATCGCCCGTTTGACGCACGACGCTGTGAAGTTCTTCGCCCATGAGCCGGTAATGGCCATGCTCTCCTACTCCAACTTTGGAGCCGACAAGCAGGGAAGTCCGCAGAAGGTGCACGATGCCATCGAGTATCTCCATGCCAACTATCCCGATATGTTGATCGATGGTGAGATGCAGGTGAACTTCGCCCTCAACAACAAGTTGCGTGACGAGATGTATCCCTTCACCCGCTTGAAAGGCAAGGATGTGAACACCTTGGTATTCCCCAACTTGAGCTCTGCCAACAGTGCTTATCAGCTGCTCGATGCCCTGGGTATCAGCGAGACCATCGGCCCGATCCAGATGGGATTGAACAAGCCGATCCACTTCACCGACATCGAGAGCTCTACCCGTGACATCCTCAACCTGACCACTGTCGCCGTGGTGGATGCCATCGTTCAGGAGCAGATCGAGAAGGGAGCGTAAAGACTTTTTTCAATTACAAACATTCCAAGCACCTATCTCCGGCTATGGCCAAGGTAGGTGCTTTTTTATACCCCAAATTGGCAGATTTTCGCACGCTAACTCGCTTTTTACCGAAGAAACGGCAATGGATTCCCGGAAACTCGTTACCTTTGCGCTGTTCTCGTCCCGATAAAGGAAGAGAGCAGACATATATCGAAAAGGCGTTTACTGAAACGTCTTGTCTTCTCTACTTCAAACATTCGCAACGTTTACACAAGGAGACAAGGCAACGGTAGATGCCTGCGTAGTTGTATTCATGCGGCTTCATGCGCTTCGGCGCATGAGGTTCGTTTGTATATCTACCTGCGTGGGCTTCGACGTTGCTTATCCTTGTGTGAAGGCAATGCGAAGGCCTGAAGTAGGGGGTAAGTGACAGACGAATCCCACGCTTTTTT
>JALFJR010000045.1 GCA_022775005.1 Parabacteroides sp. | reverse complement strand
GCACATCACCGTCATGGGCCCTCAAAATAAATGGGTAGAAGTGCAGATCCGCACGAAGCGCATGGACGAGATTGCCGAACGAGGATTAGCTGCCCATTGGAAGTATAAAGGAGTCAAAGCGGAGAGCGGTTTGGATGAGTTTTTGAACACGGTACGTGCTGCATTGGAGGCGAAAGAGCACAACCCGATCGATTTGATGCAAGACTTCAAGATGGATCTTTATAAAGATGAAATTTATGTCTTCACTCCGACCGGCGAACTGATCAAACTGGCCAAAGGAGCCACAGTGCTCGACTTTGCCTTTGCCATCCACACCAAGCTGGGTTGTAAATGTGTTTCCGCCAAGGTGAACGAGAAGAATGTACCTATTAAACATGTACTGAACAATGGGGATACCGTATCGGTCATCACCTCTCCTTCGCAAAGCCCGAAGCGCGACTGGCTCAACTTCGTAGTCACCTCGAAGGCTCGTGTCAAGATCAAGCAGGCCTTGAAAGAGGAGACAGTCAAGGCGGTGGAGTTTGCCAAAGAGATGTTGGCTCGTCGCCTTAAGAATCGCAAGATCGAGTTCGACGAACCTAACCTGATGCGCTACATCAAGAAAAAAGGGTTCAAAACTGTAACCGATTTCTACATTGAGATCGCTGAAGAGCGGTTAGATCCGAACCAAGTGATCGACGAATATGTAGAATTTGTCCGCAAGGAGACAGAAGGAAGCGAAAGGCAGGAGGTGCGTAGCGCCGAGGAGTATGTTGCCAATACACCGGCTGAGGAGATCGCCACCAATAAGGATGTCTTGGTAATCGACAAGAACTTGACCGGCATCGAATACAAACTGGCGAAGTGTTGCAACCCAATCTATGGCGATGAGGTGTTTGGTTTTGTTTCCACGCAAGGCATCAAAGTCCACCGTATGGATTGCCCCAACGCCCAAGAGATGTTCAGCCGATTCGGCTATCGCATCATCCGGGCGAAGTGGAGTGGCAAGGGCAACAGCGGCTATGCCGTCACATTGCGTGTGACCGGTCGTGATGACATTGCCATTGTGACCAACATCACCTCTGTGATCGGCAAGGAGCAGAACGTCACCTTGCGCTCACTGAATATCAATTCCGTAGATGGTATTTTCCAAGGAGATTTCACCGTCATGATCCGTGATACGACCGCCTTGAATGTCTTGACCAAGAAAATCAAGGGTGTAAGCGGGGTAAAAGCCGTCGAGCGATTGAATTCCTGAAAAAAGATTATCTTCGCGCCTTGAAAAGAGGTTTCTTTTCCGTGTGCTTGCTAAACCACGTATTAAAAACAAGAAAAGTATGAAACAACAAGATGCCGCATTGGTATGCTTCTCCGGTGGACAAGATTCCACCACTTGCCTATTCTGGGCCAAGAAGCACTTTAAACGGGTGGAAGCGGTATGCTTCACCTATGGTCAGAAACATGCGTTAGAGACAGAGATCGCTCGGCAGATTGCCGAGGAGGCGAATGTTCCCTTCCAGCTATTAGATGTCTCGCTCATCAGTCAGCTCGACACCCATTGCTCGTTGACCAACAACGCCATCGCAATGGATCAAGAGAAACCGGCCGATAACTATCCAAACACCTTCGTACCGGGTCGCAACATGGTTTTCCTCACTTTTGCCGCTATTCTGGCACGTTCAAAAGGAATCTTCCATTTAGTAACTGGTGTATCCGAAGCGGATTTCAGTGGTTATCCCGATTGTCGAGACACCTTTATCCGCTCACTCAACGTCACGCTCAACTTGGCTATGGATGAACAGTTCGTCATCCATACTCCTTTGATGAACAAAAACAAATGTGAAGTTTGGGAACTGTCGGACGAATTGGGTGTATTCGACTTGGTGCGTACACGCACCTTGACTTGCTACAACGGTATCGTAGCCGATGGCTGTGGGCATTGCCCTGCTTGCCTCCTGCGTAAACGAGGGCTTGAAGAATATTTAGCGCTTCGCGCAATGAAAAATGAGGAATGAGGACTTTTAATTCCTAACTCCTAAATCCGAATTAAGAACAGTTATGGACGATCGTAAAAAAGAGGGAGAGCTGCACCTGTTAGGCAGCCACACCGAATACAAACAAGACTATGCCCCAGAAGTACTGGAAGCATTCACCAACAAACATCCGGGTAATGACTATTGGGTACGCTTCAACTGCCCAGAGTTCACCAGCCTCTGTCCTATCACAGGGCAACCCGATTTTGCTACCATCTACATTGATTACATACCCGATGTTAAGATGGTGGAGAGCAAGAGTTTGAAGCTTTACCTATTCAGCTTCCGCAGTCACGGTGCCTTTCATGAGGATTGCGTAAACATCATCATGAAAGATCTCATTCGACTGATGGATCCCAAATATATTGAAGTGACCGGTGTTTTTACCCCACGTGGAGGTATTAGCATCTATCCCTATTGCAACTATGGTCGCCCAGGCACCAAATACGAGCAATTGGCAGAGAAACGGCTCTTCAGTCACAATGCTTAGCTGAATGTACGAAAAATAAAAAACGCACGATTCTATACTCAAAATTAAAATTGTATATTTGCGGCGTTTTATTTCAATTCATTTATAAACAATAAGTAAAGGTAAATAGACCATGAAAAGAAAATTAATTTCAGTCGCTGTTCTGGCTTTGGCTGGATGTGTTGCCGTAATCGCACAAGAGAAAAAGAAACAAGAGTGGAAGATGCCGACAGGTTATGCAGGTATCACGCACGAGATGTCAGAGTTTTATGAGCCGGTTCCCCCTGTAGTAACTCCGGGTGCCGTATTGCCCGACGGTGGTTTCACTGCTCCCTCTGATGCGATCGTCTTGTTTGACGGTAAGGATCTTTCTGCTTGGGAGAGCATCAAAGGTGGTGCCGCAGAGTGGGACGTACATGACGGTGTTGTCACAGTAAACAAAAAGAAGGGCGATATCCAAACCAAGCAAAAATTCAATGACTTCCAGTTACACATTGAGTGGCAGGTTCCGACTAACATCACGGGCGAGAGCCAATCAAGAGGTAACTCTGGCGTCTTCTTGCAGGGCATGTATGAGGTACAGGTATTGGATTGCTACAACAACCCGACTTACACCAACGGTCAGACCGGCTCTATCTACAAACAGTCTCGCCCCTTGGCCAACGCTATGCGTAAACCGGGTGAGTGGAACGTGTATGACATCATCTACACCGCTCCAACATTCAAAGCTGACGGTTCTTACCGTACCAACCCGACTGTCACAGTGATTCACAATGGTGTAATCCTGCAGAACCACACCACGATCCTCGGTACAACGGAGTGGATTGGTTTCCCGCAGGTGAAGCAGCACGGTGCTGGCCCGATCATCCTGCAGAGCCATGGTGATCCCAGCGAACCAATTAGCTTCCGTAACATCTGGATCCGCGAGTTATAATCCTACTTAAAAACACAAAAGCCTCCTCTCAAATTGAAAGGAGGCTTTTATATAACCATTATAATCCGAATAGACGAGGGATCAACAGACTGAGATCGGGCAGGAAAGCCACCATCAATAGCACCACTACCATCGCCACAAAGAGCGGAACTAATGGCCGAATGACTTGATCAATCCGCACACCCGCCACACTGCAACCAATAAAGAGCACAGAGCCTACCGGAGGAGTACACAGACCCACGCACAAATTGAGTACCATCATGATACCAAAATGCACAGGATCCATGCCCAACTGTTGCGTGGCGATCGGTAAAAAGATCGGCGTGAAAATCAATACGGCCGGTGTCATATCCATAAAAATGCCCACCGCCAACAGTATCACGTTAATCAAAAGCAAGATTACAACCGGATTATCACTAATAGCTAACAACAAGCGACTAACCGTTTGCGGGATATTCTCATAACTCATGATCCAGGATAGGCCAGTACAAGTTGCCACCAAAAGGAGGACAATCGCCGTCGTACGAGCCGAACGAAGCAACACCTCCGGCAGATCTTTCCAGGTTAATTCTTTGTAAAAGAAAGAAAGCAACAGCGCATACAGCACTGCAATCGCCGAAGCCTCTGTCGCCGTGAACCATCCCACCAAAATGCCACCAATCACGATCACCAACAGCATCAAGCTGGGTACCGCCCGGAAGAAATAACGGATCGCCTCCTTAAAAGGTACTCGCTCACCCACCGGATAACCTGCCTTCGCCGCAAATAGTGCCGCTACAATCATGAGGGCAATACCGGTCGAGATACCCGGCAGATAACCGGCCATAAAGAGAGCAGAGACAGAGACTCCCCCACTCGCCAAGGAATAGACAATCAACACATTGCTGGGAGGAATGGTCATGCCCGTCGTGGCGGATGAGATGTTTACTGCGGCACTGAAATGAGGATCGTAACCAGCCTTGCGCATCTCAGGAGTCATAATGCTGCCGATAGCCGAAGCGGCAGCGGCTGCTGACCCACTAATCGCCCCGAAAAGCATATTGGCCACCACATTGACCACCGCCAAACCGCCAGGCAAACGACCGACCAACACCTTGGCGAAATCAATCAGTCGCAAGGCGATTCCTCCACGATTCATGATGTTTCCCGCCAAGATAAAGAAGGGAATCGCCAACAGCGCAAAGCTATCCAATCCCGAAGCCATACGCAGGGCATAGGTTGTCAGTGCCGGAAGCGAATCTATATGCACCAACATGGTCAATACACCAGCCACACCAATACTATACGCAATGGGCACACCCACGATCAGCAAAAAGAAAAAGCTGACCACCAATACCACAATTCCGATGATATCCATAATGTTGAATTACTTCTTTGATTCTTTGTTAGACATTTTGAAAAAGCTATCCACGGCATAATAGGCGGTAAGCAGACCACTGAGCGGAAGTGCCAGATAGACATATCCTAAATTAATCTCTAAGGAGGCGGAGGTGACGCCCAAATGGAAGCGGGTGTAAACCAGCCAACTGCCTCCACCTACCAATACCGCCAACGCAAAGAGGCAGATGACGCCATAAGCTACCTGTCGCAGCCGATACTGTCCTTGCTTGCTCGCCCGTCTCACCAAGAGGTCGATCGCCAAATGTTCTTCTCGTCCGGACACATAGGCTGCCCCCAGCAGGCCTACCCAAATCAAAAGAAATCCGGCGACCTCATCCGTGAATGAGCTGGGAGAGGCCAACACATAACGGCTGAGCACTTGCCATAACACATCCACCACCAAGAAAGCCATCAGCCCCATCAGCAGCAGTTCCAATCCTTTGTCTATCAGTTTTCTCATTTTGTTTGCTCTATATCTTTGATTAGTTCCTTAAAAAGGGGATCTTTCCGGTATTTCTCCAGCATCGGTTGCGCCGCATCAATGAAGGGCTGTTTATCCGGATAGATAATCTCCATGCCCTTCTCCTGCATCTCCTGCATAGAGGCTTGCTCCTGTTCCGCCCATAGTTTACGTTGATAGTGAGCAGCCTCCTCCGCAGCGGTACGCAGCCAACTGCGCTCTTGCTCGCTTAACTTGTTCCAAGTAGCCAAGCTGATGATAATCACATCAGGACACATGGTGTGCTCATTAGCCGTGTAATACTTCACCACCTCATGGTGAAAGGCGGTCGTGACGGAAGGGGTGTTATTCTCCGCACCATCCACCACGTTACTTTGCAAAGCGGTATAAAGCTCACCCCAATCCACGGGGGTAGCGGATCCCCCGAAGGTCTTCATCATCTCCACAGCAATCGGACTCTTTTGCACACGAATCTTCACTCCTTTCAAATCCTCCGGGCGACGAATTGGTTTATTCACCGTGTAAAAGCTGCGGGCACCGGAATCAAAATAGGCCAACCCACGGAACCAATAGGGAATGGTAGAAGCTAAGATGCGCTCCCCGACTGGGCCATCCAACACGTGGAAGAATTGTTCGCGGGAACGAAACAGATAGGGAATACCAAACACTTTAAACGGATCGGCGAAGCCCTCCAAAGCGGCAGAGTTGACCTTCGTGATGTCTAAGCTGCCTATCTGGAGCAACTCGATACATTGATTTTCCGACCCCAACTGCGCAGAGGAATAAATATCAACGGTCAGCTTTCCACCGGATAGCTCCCGCAATCGCTCGCCCATATAGACCAATCCCTTATGCACAGAATGACTGGGCGGTAGGCCGTGTGCTAATTTCAACACGCGTGTTCCTTCACCTCCTCCGGCGCAACTTAGCAGCAGCCAGCAGCAACTTAAATAGGTAAAAATGATAGAGAACCTTTTCATGGTAAAAATGCTTATGGGGCCAAAATTAGTATAAAAATGCAGTTCAATAAACTCGTTAAGGCATATTTTTAGCTAATTTTGCCGGGCAATGAAAAAAATCGAAATAACAGATAAACTGATCGTCCTCTTTTTTGTAGGGATGCTACTGGTGTCTTGCGGGGTACAAAACAACCTGCCCGCGTCTCCTTCAGCGGAGACCACCACCACCTTTCCGAAACAAAATATCCCTTTACCTTGTGAGAATTTCGAGTGGCTCCTGCCAGCTCCTCCAGCGGTGGAAACCGCACATGCTCCTCGCAAGCCCATCACCGAACAGTTGAGCGACCGAGAACGCAATCATATTGGCGTGAAAGATGCGAAACGGTTTGCGGAGAGTAACACCGAAATCATCGACCTCTCTTTGATTCCGGAAGAGGAGTATGCCTTTCCCCTGCCAGGCGGCAAGGTCATCTCATCTTACGGAGGCCGACGCAGACACCATTCCGGCGTGGATATCAAGACGAAGCCCAACGATACAATCGTGGCTGCATTCGACGGCCTTGTGCGGATGGCCAAGCCCTACGCCGCCTATGGCAACTTGATCGTGATCCGCCATTACAATGGCTTGGAAACAGCTTACAGTCATAACTCCAAGAACTTGGTGAAACCGGGCGATCGTGTCAAAGCGGGACAACCGATTGCGCTCACAGGACGCACAGGACGTGCGACCACCGCTCATCTCCATTTCGAGACACGCCTCAACGGGGAACATTTCAACCCCAACATGGTTTTCAATTTCACCACCCGCAAGCTCCACCGCTATTGCTTGATCTGCACACGCAAGGGGAATAGCATTGCCATCAAGACACAATAAAAAGAGGCTAAACATTCGTCAGGGATCCACACCCTTCATCCCGAATGTTCAGCCTCTCCAATCAGTTATCGCATGATTACTTGAAAATCTTCTGCGAGAAGAGCGTCAAGTAGATACGCCAGTTACGCCAGATGTGACCGCCATCGGTCTCTAAATACTCATATTTATAGCCTTTTGAGTCGAGATACTTGCGATAGTCCACATTCGACTGATAAAGGAAATCGGTCTTACCAATCGCAATCCAATAGAGTTGCGGATGAGCACCGAACAGTGCCGCCATCTGCTGGCCGAACTCCGGATCGTTGTTCATCTTATCCAAAGCGGTCTGCTGTGGATCATTGCTACCCTTCAAGAAAATAGCGGCTGAGAAAAGACCCACATAGTCAAACATGTCCGGATAGAGCTTGCTGATCGCGAAAGAGTGTCCACCACCCATGGAGAGGCCACAGATCGCCCGATTCTTTTTGCCTTTCAATGTACGATAGTTCTTGTCCACATAGTTCACCACATCGGGGAAGCTCTCTTCCATGGAAGCCACAGGCTTTGAGGTCGCATGGCCCATGAACGAAGGCTTATACATGCCCTTCGACCACTCGCCCGGAGCGGCTTGACAGTTGGCGTTACCATTGGTCATCACCACGATCATCGGTTTCACCTTACCAGCGGCGATCAGGTTATCCATAATCTGTGCGGCACGTCCCAAGGTCGTCCAAGCATCCTCATCACCACCTGCGCCATGCAGCAAATAGAGCACCGGGTAGCGACCACCCTTCTCATAACCAGCCGGTGTATAAACGGTCATTCTGCGCTTTGTCTGCAACGTAGGGCTGTCATACCACACTTTAGAGACATTGCCATGAGGCACCTCATTGACACTGTAGAGATCACCCTTGTCACCCTTCTCATGGGTTACGATAAAGATGTTGGTATAGGAGGCTATGTCGCGACACATATAGACGTTGGAGGGGTCCAGATAGTCCATACCATCCACACGGAACTTGTAGGAATAGAGCTCATCCGCCAATTTCTCGGAGGTATAGGTCCAGAGACCGCCCTTCTCCTCTTTCAACGTGACGTAGCCGGGCTGCTCCACCTCACCCATCGGGCTCTTCACCTTCATCTGCGGAAGGAAATCACCTGTCAACTCCACCTTCACTGCCTTGGGCGCATAGAGCCGGAACGTTACGGTGCCATCCGGATGCACCTCGGGAGAGACGATGTCATTACCACTAAACAGGGCCTGCTGTGCCCATACATTCATGGCCAGCAAGGCCAAGCCTAAAATACTGAGAATCCTTTTCATGATATAATGTAAATTAATAGTGTTTATCTAAATCCAACAAAAGGCCAAGTGTCCTAAGATACCTGACCTTTCATTCGTATTGGTGGAGCTGGAGAGATTCGAACTCTCGTCCAAACGAGGAACTAATCTGCTTTCTACATGTTTATCTTCGCCTTCATTGTCGGGGAGAAGCAAGACCGAAGCCACCCACCTATCCCTTATCCTCTAAAATTTCGCCTGAGCGCCGAGGCCTCCCTCAAGCTATCTCCGATATTGCTGCACCACCGGTTCGGAACGCTTCGGAGCCACAGCATCCGGGTGATGTCACGTCCCCGCAACTTTTGCAGGGATTAAGCTTCAATCTACTATGCTTCGATTAAGCAGCGAGAGCGTAAGAATTTTCGCCAGTTAATTGTTCGTTGTCTGAGATTTAAGTGCAAGCCAACCACGCACTACATGCTTACAAACCACTTCTACCCGCTGTCAAAACCGGTCAGCCCCATGGTTCGATTGGCCGCAAAAGTAGTGATTTCTATATTTCTGCCAAAAAAAGAGAGGATTTTTTTGTACAAATTACGCAAACCATGCAACAAAGCGAGGGGAAAAGCATACCTGCAAGCCACTAAACCAGCTGATACATGCCGCCGGGAAGCGACTTGATCTGCCCATTCATCTCCAACTCGAAAAGAAGCGGAGCCAACTGGCTGACGGGAATGTCCATCGCCAAGGCGATCTCGTTGATGTGCGCTTTCCCGTGCTGCCCTAACCAGTGGAGGATGCGCCCATTCTCCTCGCCTTCCGGGAAAAGGAGTTGCGTCTGTTGCGGCAGGGAGCGAGAAGGCTCCCGTACATCCCAACGCAAAGCCTCCACCAACGAGGCGGCATCCGTGATCAGGGCCGCTTTGTTTTGTCGAATCAAGCTGTTGCATCCCGCGGAATAGCGATCGTTCACTCGCCCTGGAAAGGCAAACACCTCCCGTCCGTAGGAGCAAGCCAAGTCTGCGGTGATGAGCGACCCGCCCTTTTCTGCCGATTCCACCACCAAGGTAGCCTCTGCCAAACCCGCCACGATGCGGTTTCGCCGCACGAAATTGGGCCGATCGGGATTGGTGCCCGTGGGGAAATCAGTCAACAGACCACCCCGCTTCAGCATCTCCACGGCGGTCTGCCGATGGATGGCGGGGTAGATCCGATCCAAGCCATGCGCCAAAACGGCCACCGTAGGCAAGCCCTGCCGCACGGCCGCCCGATGTGCACAGATGTCGATGCCATACGCTAAACCGCTTACCACTAACAGATCGGGATAGCGAGGAGCCAGCTCAGCGAGGAGCCGCTCCGTCTGCTCCATGCCGTAGGGCGTGGCATGGCGAGTGCCCACGATGCTGAGCACATGCGCCGCATTCAGATCGGTCTCTCCCTTGAAATAGAAAAGAACTGGTGCGTCCGCACATTCTCTGAGACGGGCCGGATAGTTGGGATCACCTATATAATAAAGGTAAATGCGGTTGTCTTCAATGAAGCGAAGCTCCTTTTCGGCCCTCCGCAACACCTCCGGATCTTGGAGACGGGCGATCAACGTGCTGCCGATGCCCGGCACTTTCGCCAACGCTGCTCGAGACAGGTGGAAAATGCTTTCCGCATCCCCAAAGGTTTCTAACAGCTGACGTGCGAGGATGTCACCGACACCCTCCACCATAGTTAAGCCAATTTGGTAAAGTCGTTGGTCTGTCATGCTATTCGCGCTGTTTACGTGCCTCAATACGAGCCAACAGGCCGTCAAAATATTCACCTCGGGTCAACCGGCCATCCTGCACGACCACCGACTCCACTGTTCCCTTCGCCGCCAAGGTCATATCCGACAGGCGATAGATGTCCTGCTCGAAGACCAACTTCACCCCCTTCTTATAAACATTGAGGCAGGAGCGATACCGATCCCCACTGCGCAGCGAATGTTTGTATTGAATATCCACCCGAGCGACAAAAGCATCGATGCCCTGCTCGTGCATCGCCCCGAAATTCTCGCCCAGATACTCTAAGAACTCATGGCGCGCATGCTCCATGTAGTGCTGATAGTTGGCGTTGTTGACCACCCCTTGCAGGTCGCACTCATAGTCGCGCACCTTGTCTTCCAATGTAAAGAGATATGTTTTCATTTATGTAAACTGTTGTTCGAGTTCTACTTTTTCCATCTTATAAAGGCGATCGGACGGACGGATCTTCTCTGCTACCTTGATTGAGAAGCGTTGCCCCTTGACCGTCTCCTCCACGGGCTTCAGTGCCACACGGATCTCCTCCACCGTCTGCATCACCGCACCAGTCGTCGGCCCCGTGATCAAGATCTCGTCGCCCACCTTCAGCGAGCCACACTCCATCTCAAACTCAGCCACGCCCAATCCGCTGAAATACTTGATACCCTTTGCCAAATAGACCTTCTTGCGGGTTGCACCAGAGCCATACTTGCTGCTCCATTCGCCCAACCGTTGCCCCAAGTAATAGCCATCCCAGAAGCCGCGGTTGAAGACCGTACGCAGGCGCTCGTCCCAAGCGGCCACCTTCTCCTCCGTGAAGCTACCGGCGCAATAGGCCTGCACCGCCTCCTTGTAGCAAGCGGTCACGGTGCGCACATACTCCGGTCCGCGGGCACGTCCCTCCAACTTGAAGACCCTCACGCCCGCATCCATCATCTTGTTCATGAAATGGATCGTCTTCAAATCCTTGGGCGACATGATATATTGGTTATCCACATCTAACTCGATCTGGCTCTCCTTGTCGCGCACCGTGTAGGCTCGGCGACAGATCTGCATGCAGGCACCCCGATTGGCGGAGGCGTTCATCTCATGCAGGCTCAAATAGCATTTGCCCGATACCGCCATGCAGAGCGCACCATGCGCAAACATCTCGATGCGGATCAACTCGCCCTTCGGTCCCTTGATCTGCTGTTGCTGAATCTCGGTATAGATCTCGTGCACCTGCTTCAGGTTCAACTCGCGCGCCAGCACGACCACATCCGCAAAGCGGGCATAGAATTTCAACGCCTCGGCGTTGGAGATATTTAATTGGGTAGAGAGGTGCACCTCCTGTCCGATCTGGTTGGCATAGCTCATCGCTGCCACGTCAGCCGCGATAATCGCCGAGATACCCGCCTCCTTCGCTGCGTCGATAATCGTGCGCATCAACGGCAGGTCTTCCCCGTAAATCACGGTGTTCACGGTCAGGTAACTTTTCAAGCCATGTTCTTGGCAAATAGAGGCGATGCGGCGCAAATCCTCTGTCGTGAAGTTGTTCGACGAGCGAGCACGCATGTTCAAACCCTCGATACCGAAATAGATCGAGTCGGCTCCGCCCTGTATGGCGGCCATCAATGACTCATAGGAGCCGACCGGTGCCATGATCTCAAAATCTTTCTCGTTCAATGTAGTATATTTAAAAGATGACGAGCGCGAAGGTACAAATAATATTTAATACCTTTGCCGCCTTGAAAAAAGAGTATGATCGTTAGATAACAGCAAGGTATGAAGATTGGTACGATTGATTTAGGGGAGCGCCCCGTGCTTTTGGCGCCGATGGAGGATGTGACCGACATCGCTTTTCGCTTGATGTGCAAACGCTTCGGAGCGGATATGGTCTATACGGAGTTCGTCTCGGCAGACGCCTTGATCCGCAACGTGAGCAAGACGCAGCAGAAGCTCAATGTCTCTGACGAGGAGCGCCCCGTGGCGATCCAGATCTACGGTAAGGAGGTGGGCCCGATGGTGGAGGCAGCGCAGATCTGCGAGGAGGCACATCCCGACGTGTTGGACATCAACTTCGGCTGCCCCGTGAAGAAGGTGGCAGGCAAAGGAGCCGGTGCGGGCATGTTGCGCAACATCCCCCTCATGCTGGAGATCACCCGAGAGGTGGTGAAGGCGGTCAAACTGCCGGTCACGGTCAAGACCCGCTTGGGTTGGGATGCCGATCATCGCATCATCGTCGAGTTGGCCGAGCAGTTGCAGGATTGCGGCATCGCAGCCCTCTCCATCCATGGTCGCACCCGGGCACAGATGTACACCGGTGAGGCCGACTGGACACTCATCCGCGAAGTGAAGCAAAATCCCCGCATGACCATCCCCATCATTGGCAATGGCGACGTGGTAACCGCCGAGCAATGCCAGCAGCGTTTCGACGAGACCGGCGTGGATGGCGTGATGATCGGGCGAGGCAGCATCGGCCGCCCCTGGGTCTTCCGCGAGGTGAAGCACTACCTGACCACCGGCCAACTCCTTCCCAAGGAACCTTTCACTTGGTATCTCGACATCCTCAAGCAGCAAGTACTGCAAAGCGTGGAGCGACTCGACGAGCGCCGAGGCATCCTGCACATCCGCCGTCACCTCGCCGCCACCTCCCTCTTCAAAGGCATCAGCGATTTCAAGCAGACCCGTGTGGCGATGCTCCGTGCCGAAACTGTCGCCGACCTCTTCCGCATCATGGATGAGATCCCCGAGCGGTTTGAGGTGGAATAAAGAAACTGCGTAACGGTGGAAAATTGAGCAACTTCGCCACAGCTATGCGGTCTTTTCTTCACCTTCCATTTGGCAAAATGCCGGAAATTTCGTTCTTTTACGCACCTTATATATGTATTGAAGAACATGGAAACAATAAAGCGATTGCCGTGGGCGGCACAAAACTCAGTGTTTCAGAAGCTGGCGGATATACCTAAAACATGAGCTCCCGAAGAGGATCTGATCCAATCTTCGGGAGCTCTTTTGTTATACTAAGCCGATTAGCTCAGCTCAATGCCTAATAAGGGAAGCGATTCATCAAACCACATCCGGGCGGCATGTTAGAAATAGCCTTTCCTGCTTGTTCCCGAACGGGAATACGTTAGAAATAGCCTTTCCTGCTTGTTCCCGAACGGGAATACGTTAGAAATAGCCTTTCCTGCTTGTTCCCGAACGGGAATACGTTAGAAATGTCCTTTCCTGCTTGTTCCCGAACGGGAATACGTTAGAAATAGCCTTTCTTGCTTGTTCCCGAACGGCGACATATAAACCCAAATCGGTCATTAGGATTTCTCTGTGTCGTACGGCAAAGAGAAATCCTTTAATTTTTCCCATATAGACAAAAATGATTGCCGTGTTTTTAGAGATCTGGCCAAATATAGGATGTGCTTGTCTTTTGTCCTCCC
>JALFJR010000027.1 GCA_022775005.1 Parabacteroides sp. | reverse complement strand
TAGATGGCCAGATCGCCCTCGCGGGCTTGCAACGGCAGGTAGCGCACCTCCTCATCGGCCTTCTTCTCCCACACCTCGCGCTCCTCGTTTTGTGCGGGAAGCGGGTAGCCCGGACCTGCCTTGATCACATAGCCTGCCTGGATCTTCTCGCCCTGTTGCACCGTTGGAGGCAAATAAAGGCCTGTTTTTGTCTGACTCTGGGGATTCTTCGGTTTGATCAGCACCTTATCGCCAATCATCAAGAACTTATCAATGTCTTTTTGGTCTATCGCTAATTGCATTGTCTGTTTCGTTTTTATGGAGTAATCCGTTTGTCTTAAAATTGGTTTGCAAACATACTAAAGAAAAATAAAACACGCAAAACAACTGCGATGATCCAAGTGCGTCTCGCTTAGCCTCCGGAGGAGCAGAAAGTGGGAATCCCCATGGAACTCCCTTTTTGACACACGAAAATTTTCGTTGAGCGTTTTCCTGTTTTCATTGATGAAATATGCCTGTTCATAGAATAACCAGGAGGCGATCTCTTTCCTTTTCTTAATATTGCCCCGGTTTTTTCGGGAGGTTACTGGCTCTTGATTTAAATCAATTGTGATTATTAAACGAGGTGTTGACCTAAAAAAATTAGGATTTATGCAAGGAAAGAAAAACACAGATTCTTTCAGAAGCTGGAGGGCAACCATACTCTCTGCCCTATTGATGATTTCCTGTTTGACAGCCGCCTTCGCACAGCAAGGTGCGGTCAAAGGAAAAGTGTTGGATGAACAAGGTGAGCCCATCATTGGCGCGAACGTTGTTGAAAAGGGGACTACCAACGGTTCGATTACCGACCTGGATGGTAACTACTCTGTGACGGTGAGCGACCTGAAGAAGGCCGTTCTTCAATTCTCATTTATTGGTTATAACACGCAAGAAGAGGCTGTCAAAGGCCGTACCACAGTGGATGTGAAGTTGGGCTCCTCTGTGATCAACTTGGGTGAGGTTGTAGCCATTGGTTATGGTACACAGACTCGTAAGGAGATTACCGGTTCTGTGGCAAACATCTCTGAGGAGAACTTCAACAAGGGTGTCAATCGCGACGCTTCCGACCTGTTGCAAGGTAAGGTGGCTGGTTTGACCATCACTTCCGGTTCGGGTGATGTGACGCGCAGCTCTCAGATTCAGTTGCGTGGTACCTCCACGTTGCAGAACGACCAGGGCCCGATGATCGTGATCGATGGTGTGCCAGGTGGTGATATGTCAACGGTTTCTCCGTCGGATATCGAGTCTATCTCTGTCTTGAAGGATGCCTCATCTGCAGCGATCTACGGTTCTCGTGCGGCCGGTGGTGTCATCTTGATCACGACCAAGCGTGGTCAGGGCAACCGCACCCAGATCAACTATGATGGCTATGTGACCATGGATAAGGTGGCTAACAAGCCGGATATGTTGAATGCGGCTGAGTGGCGGGATGTCAACAAACAGCTTGGCAACGACATCAGCTCGTTGGAGTCTCAGTTCGGTCAGTACAATGCGAATACCGACTGGTTCGGTGCCCTCTTGCGTACGGGTATCTCTCAGAACCACTCCCTCTCTTTGTCGGGCGGTTCTTCGAAGAGCAACTATCGTGCTTCTTACACCTACTTGGATCGTAAGGGTATCGCCCGCGACAACTGGATGAAGCGTCACAGCTTCCGTTTCCAGTTCCAGCAACGCGGCATCAACGACCGCTTGCGTGTCGGTTTGACGGGTGCGGGTACCTTGACCGATAGCCAGGCTACTTTCGCGGATTATTTCATCGCGGCCTACAACAACGTGCCCATCGCCCCGATCTACAACGAGGATGGCACTTACTTCACGGGTAACGACCACGCTTACAACCAAGGTAACATGGTGAAGGCACAGGATGAGAACTACAAGCTGAAGAAGGACAACTACTTCTACGGCCAGGGTGACATCCAGTTCGAGCTCATGGAGGGCTTGAACATCAAGACCAACCTCTACAAGAGCCGCTTCACGAGCGACTTCAGCCAGTGGGAGAGCCCGGACAACGCACTTGGTGGTGGTTCAGGTAACTCTCTTGGTGATAGCTCCAACGGTTACGCGGTGCGTCGTAACTTCGCATGGGATCGTGAGTTGATGGAGTGGACCTTGAACTACAACAAGGCATTTGGCCAAGAGGAGAAGCACAAACTGGACGCTTTGTTAGGTTACTCTTGGGAGACCAACCAGTATCAGTCTCAATACTCCATGGCAACCAACTTTGCCGTGGCTTCCATGGGTGCGAACTCGATCCAGACCGGTAACGATTTGAAGATTGGTAACGTCACCTCTTCCAAGAACGAGTATAAGCTGATCTCTTTCTTCGCTCGTGCGCACTATAGCTATGACGAGCGCTACATGATCACAGCTACTGTACGTCGGGATGGCTCCTCTAAGTTTGGAGCCAATCACAAGTGGGGTTGGTTCCCCTCTGTATCAGCCGCTTGGGGTATCTCTCAGGAGGCCTTCATGGAGAACACCAAGAGCTGGCTCTCCGATTTGAAGTTGCGTGTCGGTTACGGTATCACGGGTAACCAGGATGGTTTGATGCCCTACAAGTCTCTGGAGTTGTATCAGGCATACGGTACCTATTATGATAATGGTGGTTCATCCACGGCATTCCGTGTGACTCAGAACGCCAACCCGAACTTGAAGTGGGAGGAGACAGCCATGTTCAACGTGGGTATCGACTTCCAGTTGTTCAACGGTCGCTTGGGTGGTACCGTAGAGTACTACAACAAGAAGACTTCCGATATGTTGTATAACTACTCGGTTCCGACTCCGACATACGTCTATAGCACGATTGCCGCTAACGTGGGCGATATGAGCAACAAGGGTATCGAGATTCAGTTGAACTTGGATGTGATCCGCAACAAGACCTTCAACTGGAATACCGCTATTAACCTCTCTCACAATGCCAACAAGATCACGAAGCTCTCTAACGACCTCTATTCAACGAGCCGTGTCTATGTGGGTGATCCCTGGATCCGTGGTGCATCTGGCGTGACCTCTCACATCGTAGAGGAGGGTTATCCGGTCGGTCAGTTCTTTATGTTGAACTGCCTCGGTGTGGATGAGAACGGTAAGTATATCATGGAGGATGTCAATGGCGATGGCCAGATCACGGATGACGACCGTACCTATTGCGGTTCCGCTCAGCCGAAGTTGACCTTCGGTTGGAACAACAGCTTCTCTTGGAAGAACTGGGATGCCAGCTTCTTTATCCGTGGCAACATCGGCCAGAAGGTATTGAACAACCCGCGTGCTGCTTATGGTAACAACACTTACGTAGCTGGTGCGAATGCCATGAAGGGCGACGACCTGCTGACCTTGAAGGAGAACTCTCGTGTATCTTCTTACTACTTGGAGAATGGTTCTTTCGCTCGCTTGGACAACATGTCGATCGGTTACACCTTCGACACGAAGAAGATCGACTGGTTGAGCAAGGCACGTGTCTATGTAGCCGCTCAGAACCTGTTCGTGATCACAAGCTACTCTGGTTTGGATCCTGAGGTGGAGAACTACCGAGGTGAGCCGGGCGACGACAATGCTGGTTTGTCTCCGGGTATCGAGCCGCGTAACTACATGCCGAAGGCACGTTCCTTCACGTTTGGTGTGAACTTAACATTCTAATAGCTATCAAAAACGACATTCATTATGAAGAAAAAAGTAATATATTCTCTTTTGGCGGGTGCGTTGATGGGTGTGATGCCGGCTTGTACGGACTTGGACGAGACGGTCTATGACAACCTGCCCGCGGATACATTTGGATCGACTGAGACTGAGGTGAACGCCTTGGTGGGTACGGTCTATAAAACATTGAAGAACTATGTGTCTGACGGTAACTTCCTCGCCTTGGACGTGATGTCTGGTTCGGATGCCGTCACGCCGACCCGTAAGGGTGGTGACTGGTATGATGGTGGCCAGTATCGTGAGATTTACATGCACACTTGGACCTCTCAGACGAGTGTGATCAAGGGGGCTTGGTCGAACGCTTCCCAGGCGATCGGTACCTGCAACGCGAACCTTTCCGTGGTGGAGGCTTCCGAGATTCTCTCTGCCGACAAGAAGGCGCAGCTGAGTGCCGAGATCCGTGGTGTACGTGCCTTCTGGATCTATAAGATGATGGATGAGTGGGGCAACGTTCCCTTGGTGGTGGATTATTCCGACAAGGAGTTGCCGGTTTGCCAGCCTCGCCAGACGGTCTTCGACTGGTTGCTGACCGAGGTGAACGCCATCGCAGAGCAATGTCCCGATCGGGAGGGTAACTACACGAAGTTCACGAAGGGTGCGGCTTACACCCTGTTGGCTAAGCTCTACTTGAATGCTGAGGCGTGGGGCGTGACCGTGAATGGCAACGCTTACCAGTTGGCGGCTTCCGCTTGCGACAAGGTGATGGGCATGGGCTATGCCTTGAACCCGGATTTCAAGACCAACTTCGCGATCGACAATGGGGATTCTCCCGAAGCGATCCTTGCGGCTCCCTTCTCAGAGACTGATACGAGCAAGGACAACCGTTGGCAGTTGATGAACCGCACCTTGCACTACAAGGATCAGATGGCCTTTGGCAATGGTGTTTCCGCTTGGAATGGTGTATGCGCACAACCGGACTATGTGAAGCAGTTCGACACCGAGGATCCTCGCTATGAGGCTACCTACCTGATCGGCCAGATGTATAACGCTTCCACGGGTGAGAAGATCGTGACCGACCACGGTTTCGACTTGGATCACACAGTGGATGTGACCATGATCCCGGGCACGGAATATGACGGAACAACTTGGGGTGCCGTGAACCAGCACGATGGCGCACGTTGCCAGAAGTGGCCGTTCGATTCTCCGAGCTTGACGGATGCGATGGGTAATGACTTCTACATCTTCCGTTATGCCGACGTCCTGTTGATGAAGGCAGAGGCATTGCTTCGTTCAGGTGGCAGTGTAGCTGAGGCTACCGCTTTGGTGAACCAGGTGCGTGAGCGTGCTTATGGCGATGCTTCGCACAACAAGGCTTCCGTCACGTTGAATGACGTGCTGTTGGAGCGTCGGTTCGAGCTGGCTTGGGAGATGCACAACCGTCAGGACGATATCCGCTTCGGTGTCTACGAGCAGGGCATGTGGTCCGACTCCAATTGCGCCCGCAAGACGGACAACTACTTGCGTCTCTTCCCGGTATCTCAGGATGCTTACCAGTCTAACGACAAGTTGACGCAGAATCCGGGTTATCCCGCATTCAATTGATAAGTGAGTGTTCACGTCTGATTTAAGTTAAAATAGAAAAGGTGTGTCGAACGAAAGAACGGCACACCTTTTTTAATTTTGAATTATGAATTATGAGTTTTGAATTTTGAGTACATCCCGCTCGCCTCATCCCGACTCACATGCCCTCGATGCACCCACGTGTAGAGCAAATCTTTCGGGTCGCCCGTGAGGCCGTTCGCCTGATAGACCGCCTGAAAATGGTTGAAGTCGAAACGATCGGGCAACTTGCGCAACAGGCTTCCACGCCCGGGACGGCCCTTCTTCCGTTTCCCTCGCTGGCGAAGATCCCACAACTCATCCGCGAAATAGTAGAGCTTCACCCACAAGTCATACTCCATCAGCCAACGCATGAAGTCTGCGATCTCGTCCGACCATTGGCAACCCTCCATCAGGTAGATCATCACCGCCCGGTCGTAAGCGATACGCAAGGAGCGATAAGAGAGCTCCCGGAAATCTTCATCGGCAGAGAGCACATAGCGCTCCTCATTCTCCCGATAGAGCTCCTCGGCCAACTTGTAGGCCTCCGGGCAATCAATCAAGCCTATGGCCTCGTTCAACCGCTCGATGTGGGGAGCCAACGCCTTTCGGTAATCCTCATCATAAGTGCCATACTTCGGGAGGCCCAGATCTCCCTGCGGACGAAAGATCGTGCAGAGAGAGGCCCGGCTGAAAGTACCGTCCTTCAGGTGGGGACGGATGTAGGCGATGCCCGATTCCACGGTCGTGCTGGCCGTGACGTTCAACCGCAAGGGCGGGATGCCCGTCACGCTATCTGGCCCTACACGCTCCTGTCCATAGAGCGAGCGGTCGTAAGCCAAGCGAATCAACTCGCTCGCCTTGGCTCCTCCCGTGGCCTTGATCTGATCCAACAGCTCGATCTCGTCTAACCGAAGGAAGAGGCACTTGCCCCCGGCCGCATCCGCATCGATCAACCGTTGCACCAAGGCGGCATTGGTCATGTTCGACATCAGATACTGCACGCAGATTCCTGCCGGACGGGCGGGCTTCTTCTCGTTCGACTTGGCCCGCTTGCAGGCGATCTTCCACTCCTGCTCCACCTCCCGGCTCTGGCGGTCGCTCGCCAAGATGTCGGCCATGATCACCTCGATCGGCTGGTTCACGCAACTCTTACCGGTCGATTGACCCGCCATGAGGATGCCTATCTGCCCGCCTAACTCGTGGGGGACATTGTCGATATAGACCACATACACCCCTTTCAGGTGAGCTCCCAGCGCAGAAAAAGATTGGAAAGCCACACAGGGCTTATACATGGAGGGCACACGGCTCGTGATCTTCTGTATGGAGGCAGGCAACCGCTCCGGCATCGCAGGCGGATAGGAGGAGGTCAGCAGGTCGAACGTCTCCGGCTCCGGCTGCTTTACCTGTTTCAGCTCCTCCCGGGTGCGGGCCTGCTGGAGGGCACGCTCCACCAATTCGGGCAGCCGATCCGGTTGCGAACGGTTGCAAGCCGAACGGATGGTGCTCCACGCCTTCTCGGCCTCCTCGCCAAAGGTGGGCAACACCTGCCGGATCCACTCCGGGTTGCTCTGGCAGAGGTAGCGGGCGTAGCAAGCCAAGGAGAAGATGAACTGGTTGCGTGAACCATGCTCGGGCGCTCCACCCAACAGCTCCACCAAGGACTGGATAATCGTGTCGATCGGGATTCCCTCATAAGCAGAAGGGAATGTTGTAGAGACGTTGCGTGCAACGTCTCCTGTTGAAAGAGAACGTACAACG
Source organism: Parabacteroides sp. (assembly GCA_022775005.1). Lineage (GTDB taxonomy): Bacteria > Bacteroidota > Bacteroidia > Bacteroidales > Tannerellaceae > Parabacteroides. Next base: position 7,381 of record JALFJR010000027.1, on the reverse strand, counting down.
TCTCCTGCCGGAGCACGCAGGTCCGACACATCCATCACCTTCGGCTCGAAGAAACGGGGTGACTCATAGCAGACATGGCTCTGGGGCACGAGATAGATGCATCCCGCCACATTCTTCACGCTCGAATCAACAGGCAATTGCACAGCCTCCGAAAAGGCCACCTGTTGCTGAGGGATAGGTTTGCCCGGCAAGGGCTTGACCAGCACATGCGTGCCATCCCGCACGGATCGCTCGATCAAGAGCACCTCGAAATCTCCGATATAGGCCTGTTCACCCTCCATGCGCACGGCTGAGAGCACCCGGTCGGTCTGCCCCTTCTCGTCGATGTCGAACATCAACCGATCCAAATGGCAAAGGGCATCCACCTCCGCCCGATGATTCTCCTTGAAGGCCCCGCAACGAGGGGTCCATACCGGCAGCTGGCTCTTCAGCTTGCGTTGCTGGCTCGCATTGTGGCTCGCCTTGATCCGCTGGCACAAGGCCGCTAACTTCGGGTCTTTACGGGCCGCCAACCACTCCTCGGGAGTGATGGGCAGGCAAGGAGCGTTGTGCCCCTTGCCCAATGTCGTGAAACTACCCATGATCAATCGATTTGTCGCAAAGCGGTAAGTAACTCCGAATAGACCTTGAAGGCCAAGTCGCTTACGTCAAGCCCCTGGCTGGGATTGATCGTGCGGCAGTGCACCTGATAGCGACCATTCTGTTTGTGAACTAAGCTGATATACTCCCCGACGAAGAGCTTCGGGTTGCGTACGGCCGATTGCTGGCGGTGAGCCGCCTCCTCGAAGAGGAACTTGTTCTCGCCCGTCGGTGTGAACACCCCTCGATAACTGTGCCACCCCTCAGGCTCGCTTTGTTGAAAATGTACCGTCAACATAACATTTGAATAAGACTTTTTGTTCATAAGAAATATGTTAAGTGTTATCAATAAATTGAAGATTCATGTTGATCACTATTGTTGCTTCATGCCCCACATCGGCAGCGGCTTGATCATCCAAGGCTTCTTGGGGGGCATCAAAGGGCTGATCCAGCCCGGTCAATTCCTTTCTTTGTAAATACAATTTGTTTTTTTGATTACGTCACAAAGGTATAGCCACTCAAAAAACTGGCTATAAAATGGGAAAGTGGGTTTTGAAATGGGAAAAAAACGTTTCCCATTTGCTTGCGAAATGGGAAAAATGTACCTTTGTTGGCAGCAATATAAATCATTGGATGGTATGGACAGATCGGAGTTAAGAGAAAAAGACAAAGTGAGGCGTGAAAAGCTGGCCGGTTATTTCTATGACCTTTCCAAGCTGTCGTTTGCTGGTATTTTCGTGAGCGTAATTGTTCCGTTGTTTACGGAGACCCTAAATTTGCGCATGTGGATTGCCGCAATCTTTGGGGTTGTATTAACAATCTTGTCGGCTATGCTGGCAAATAAAATATTGAAGTAATAGTAATATGGTGGACATTATTGTATTTGTATATGCTATCGGTATAGCTATTGTGGGTGGCATCTTCGCTTGGACTTTCACTAAATCTGGGAAGAAATGGCTGACCAATCTATGATTGGAGTGTTATGACAATCGTATGTCTTTCGCTCGGAAAAATATTGCCATCGCTTTCTGCAAACGGATTGCTGCGGTCTCTATCGCAATGAGACGTTAAAAGAGAAGGTGTGCCTTACGACACACCCCCTCTCAGCCCTCTACTTCTCTTTCAGCAACGCCAAGAATCGTTTGGCCACCTCCAAATAGGGGCCATATTGCTTCGGGCATTTGCTGCTCAGCCACGCAGACAAATCTTCGGCGAAGCGCTCACCCCCTTTTCCGCACTTCTTGCTCAAGGAATTAGGCATCCCTTTGAAGTCGAAATCGGGATCGTCGACAAAGAGCATGCAAAGGTACTCTTGTGTCCGCTCGTAGGGCTTAGAGCCGCCCTTGACGATACCTATCGCTATCAATACCTTCTGCACAGCCAACCAATGTCTCTTAACCTTCAGCCTTCCCTCCTCTCGCAGCCGCACGATGGCCATGCGGATCTGTTCGTCCGTAAGGTCGAGGTGCTTGTAGTCCTCCAAGGAGAACGGTTTGAGGCACTGCTGCCGCTTGCCGTCCTCCAGCCAGTCGCGGATCTGCTCCAAGATCAGGATGATCAGATTGATCAGGGCGACCATGCCCCGATGCTCGCTAAAATAGGTGGATAATACGTCTATATTTATAAGGTTTCTCTTCATGATCGTAAATAATTTAATTGTTAAGCAATTATTTATTCTCTCTCATGAAGCTCCATGGAACTTCCTCGCCTCGGTCATGGCCGGATGTGCACGTGGCCATGCGGACGGTTGGTCGCTGATCCCCTTCTCCGCGGCTCGGGGTGCCCATGGAAACCCGCTCTCAGTGGATCTCGGGGCTAAAGCTGTCTTATGTCTGCATATCGCCGGATGTTTTTGTTAAACATGTTAGCTCTCACACGGAGCAAAACGCACGTCGGCTGGCTCTTGGGCCGCCGAAGGCTCCACCTCGTGGAGCGAATGGATCTCGCTGCCGTTGTTCACAAAAGTAGGCGGGAAGTGTTGAACTTCCTCCAAAACATGCGGTGAAACCACTGATTATTAAAAGTCTTTAGCGCGGAGCCCTCGAAAAAACGATTTTTTCGAGTAGATTCGTCGGGGTGAGGCCCCCTCCCCCTGACAAATCTTACAATTCTGACAAGTGTTAGGAGGAGGGGGTGGTGTGTAGATAGGATAGATAGGTTATGTATATATACTATATAGATAGTATATATTATATAATATATAAATATATAAAATTATTAAATAGAATAGGAAGAGATTCTTTTCTTGGGATGCAAGGGGGGGGGAGCGATAAGCGATGTTAGAATTGTCAGGATTGTCAGTTTTTTCATGGGGATAGGTTGCGCAAAAGCTGTTGATAACTTGTTTATAACTTCTTTCTCCAAATTGGATCTTTTCTGGATTTTTTGCGCCAAAAATTGGCTAAATAGTTGTGTAATTGGTGGATAATTCGTATATTTGTCGTGTGATTGAGCGGTGAGAGATATTGCTACGTCGCGAAGTAGCAAATGCCGCATCGGGAGTTGATCGCCCTGTTGATGGCTGTGTTCATACACTGTTCATATCATACGGATGTTGACGCGCGGCATCTGTAAGGAAGGGCCTCCGCAAGGTGAGGTATCGACCAAGAGAGTGAGTTTTAGTTGTTATTTTTTGTTTAACCAAATGTGAAAGGAGATTACTATTATGGCAATCAAGATTAAGGCAGTGGAAAGGAATGTGTCGTTCGTGAAGGGCGAGGAGAAGTGGGCTTACGTGTTGCAGGCGGAGCTTTACAACACCCTCCCGCAGGCGAAGGTGGTGCAGGAGGCGGCTATCCGTAGCGGTATCGCCAAGGGCTCGATCAACGCGGCTTGGGAGGCGATTGGCGAGGTGATCCGCGCCTGGGCAACGGAGGGGCACTCGGTGGCGATCCCCGGCTTGGGCTCGATGCGCTTTGGCCTCCGAAGCAACGCGGTGGCTGACGTGAACCAGGTGGGCACGGATTTGATCACCTCACGAAGGGTGATTTTCACCCCTAACGCATCCATCAAGCAGGAGCTGGCGAAGACCTCGGTGAACATTACCTGCTACGACCGCAACGGCAATGTGGTGAAGCGTGTCACCTCAAGCGACGAGGGCCAAGTGGAGCCCACCGAGCCGGAACCCGAGAACCCAGATATTGTCTAACCGTTAAAACCGATTGATTATGAGCGACAAGAAGTCTATTTGGAGAACGATCATCCAGACGTTGATCACCATCCTCACGGCTATCGGCACCACCCTCGGCGTGAACGCCGCCGTGTATTAGCCCATCGTGAGGCATAGCGAGTGAATGCACATAGAGGCGCCACCGTGTGGCGTCTCTTTTATTTTCCTGACAAATCTGACAATTCCGACAGGGATTATAGCTCGATGTGCTCGACCTGCTGGACGGGGGCATGGAGGAAAAGAGAGGCGGCATCCGCAAACTTGGGGGCGGACTCGGTCGTAAGGAAATGGCAGGTGCCTCCTTTGGTGAGCTTTCGATCCATCTCCGGATGGCGGGCGAGGTAATCGACCAAGCTGACGGCCACACGCTCTCCCTGGGCAAAGAGGGCGACCGACTCGGGCAGGAAAGCGCGTATCTTACGGGCCAGGAGGGGATAATGGGTGCAACCCAAGATCAGGGTATCGATCAACGGATCGGTCTGCAACAGGTGATCGAGGTGCTTACGGACGAAATAGTCGGCTCCGGGCGAGTCGAACTCGTTGTTCTCGACCAAGGGGACCCACATCGGGCAGGCCTCTCCCGTGACTTGGATATGGGGGAAGAGCTTGCCAATCTCAATGGCATACGAATGGGAGGTGATGGTGCCGGTGGTGCCCACAATGCCGACATGCTTGCTTCGGCTGATGCTATCCACACATTCGACCGTTGGACGGATCACGCCCAACACCCGTCTATCGGGATCCCATGTGGGCAAATCGCGTTGCTGGATGGTGCGAAGCGCCTTTGCGGAGGCCGTGTTGCAAGCCAAGATGACCAACTGGCAACCGGCTTGAAACAGGTAGCTCACGGCTTGGCGGGTGAACTGATAGACCACCTCGAACGAGCGCACACCATAGGGGGCCCGGGCGTTATCTCCTAAATAGAGATAATCGTAAGCGGGCATGTGTTGCCTGATCTTATCGAAGATGGTCAATCCGCCATAACCTGAATCAAAAATTCCGATTGGCCCGGGAGCAGCTGGATACATTTGCTAAAAAAAAACGGGGCCGGAGTGTCTGCGCAAACAAACTCCAGCCCCTACCACGCTTAACTATGAAAAAAAAATATCTTTATTACAAACCTAATTTAGTACGAACAAAGGGTGTCGCATCAACGGCATTCGATCCTGTATAGAGCAATGCTGCCGGATCAATGATGTAGGTATAGCCTTTCTCATCGCCTACCGCCTTAATTGCGTCTTGCAACTTCTGCTGGATTGGGATTAACAATTCCTGCTGTTGCTTCTGTACATCCTGCTGACCCATCTGCACGAAATTGTCCATACGCGTCTGGATGTCTTGGATCTCTTGCATTCTTCTCAGTTTGATGTTCTCAGTCAAAGAATCTTGCTGCTGGATAAAAGCCGCATACTTTTTCTGATACTCATCCTGCATCAATTGCAACTCTCCTTTATACTTCTCATTTAAGTCAGCCATTTTCTTCTCCATCTCAGAAACTTCCGGCATGGCCATGAACACCTCTTGCGTCTTCACATAAGCAATCTTCACCTCTTGTGCGATTGCCCCCAACGGAAGAATCATCAATAATAATGCAATTAGCTTCTTCATTTCTTTCTTTTTCTATTTACTTTTTGTTACTCCTTTCCTGTTTGAAGTGGATAACGCTGCAAAGATAAGCGTTTATTTTGAATATCCCAACTTTTCGAGCACTTCTTTGCTAATATCTATCTTTGGAGAGGCAAAAATTATGCTCATGGCAGAGGCACGGTCCCATACGATCTGATATCCCTTATCCTCGGAGATCTCTTTCACGGCATTGTAGATCTCGTCTTGGATCGGTTTCATGAGGCTCTCGCGCTTTTTGTAGAGCTCACCCTCGGGCCCGAAATACTTGCGCTTGAGGTCTTGCGCCTCTTGTTCCTTCTTCACGATCTCCTCCTCACGTTTGGTCTTCATCTCGGCCGAGAGGAACACCAAGTCGCTTTGGTAGTTCTTATACATGTTTTGTGCCTCCTGCTGGAGTGCCTCCACCTCGCCTTGCCATTTCTGAGAGACTTGCGAGAGCTGCTCGTTGGTCATCTCATAAGCTGGAATATTCTTCAAGATGTACTCCATGTCTATCAGGGCAAACTTCTGGGCCATGCCCGCAAACGCGCAAAGCCACAGTAAACAACTAAAAATCATCATTCGTTTCATACGCATTCTGTTTTTGAAGTTATACGTTCATATAGATAACATTTAGCTCGAAAGGTTTATTCCGTATGGGTTAAAATTCCTGACCGATGATGAAGTGGAGGTTGCTACCGCTTCGTTTGCCGCTGCCACCATAATTCGGTTCATCGAAACCGTAAGCCCAGTCAAGACCCATCAAACCGATCATCGGCAAGAAGATACGCACACCCACACCGGCCGAACGTTTCAGCTTGAAGGGGTTGAAATCTTTCATGTCTGTCCAGGCGTTACCCGCTTCCACAAAGAGCAAACCATAGATGGTTGACGAAGGCTCCAAAAGGAAAGGATAGCGCAACTCCATGGCCAAGCGTTGATAAGCGTAACCGTAAGAGCTGTAACCACCATTACCGGCGATACTACCGTTCTCGTAACCTCGCAAACCGATCGTCTCGGTCGCATAGGTACTGCTGTAACCACTCATACCGTCACCACCCATATAGAAGGTTTCGAAAGGTGTCTTCTTGTTCTTGTCGTACATGCCCAAGAAACCAAACTCGACACGGCTCATCAAGACGGGCGTGCGCTTCACGGTCAGCGGAGCCAAGGGGGAGAAGATCTTCGCCTTGAATTTCCACTTGTGATACTCGATGAAACGGTATTTATCCGGGTTATCGTTACTCATAGCCGCATAATCCTTGTCGTTGAACAACGAGTAAGGAGGAGTCAAAGCCACTGATAACGAGAATTGCGAACCGCTACGGGTATAGAGCGGGTTGTCGATAGAGTTACGTGCGAGGTTCAACTCTAAGTTGATGTTGTGGCACGTACCGTTCTGCACCAAGAAGTAATCCCAATCTTTCATGGTGTAGAGCTGATAGTTCAGAGTAGCCATGAACTGGAAGTAGTCGTCCGGCCAATTCAAACGCTTACCATAACCGGCCGACACACCAAACATCGTGATGTACTTATTGGGGTTGTAGGCATACTCATAGGTGTTATACATACTATTATGATAGCTATTGTTGTAGCCATAGCCACCATAGTAGCCACTATTGTAAAAGGGGTTGTAGCCATAGGAATAGTTGCTCAAATAGCTGTCCGCAATGTCGGTCTGCTTAGAGAAATAGGCACTGACGGAAAGCGTATTGGGACGTTTGCCTCCAAACCACGGATCCATGAAGGAGATACTATAGGCTTGATAGTAACGTCCGTTGGTCTGACCACTCAACGTCAAGGTCTGACCCTCACCTTGCGGGATGATACCCTTGTAGGTGCTCGGGTTCAAGAAGTTCTTCATGGAGAAGTTGGTGAACTTCAAACTCAACTTTCCGATCACACCGGTCTGTCCCCAACCGGCAGAGAACTCGATCTGGTCGTTGGCCTTAGAGACCAAGTTATACTCCATATCTACCGTACCATTTTCCGGATCAGGCAGGGGCACGGGATTCATGTTCTCCGGGT
>JALFJR010000020.1 GCA_022775005.1 Parabacteroides sp. | reverse complement strand
TGGGTACATCAAAGAGGAGTCCGGCGATTGCAACAATCGTATCGTCGAGGAGCTTACCCACAAGCCGCTGATTAAGACCGTATTCAGCGCATGGGGCAGCTGGCAATGGTTGTATCAAAGCCGTCAGTTAGGGACGGAAGGATTGATCACGGAGCGACCGGCCTATGCGGATCTGATTGCCTATATCTGGGAACAGATGGAAAATGGAGATGCACAAGGCACGTTGGATGAAGCCTTTGGAAGGTATCTGTTGATGTTGAATCTGTCCAACTCCGTTCCTGATCGGGCTGTGGGTGGAGAATTGCGGGGACCGCATCTCTATCTGCTGAAACGAAGAGGCATCTTCAAGAATTGCCTTTCCCGTGCATACGATTGGACAGGAGGGAAACGGACTATCCCCGAACAGATGATCTTAAAGGATCTGGAACTATCTGCCCAACAACAAGATGAAATTGAACGTCGTTTTAGGAGCTTGAAGCCCTATTTACGCAAATAAAAAATGGAATCATGAAACTACTTATTACGATTATACGTATTGCGATTGGATGGCATTTCCTGTATGAAGGGTGTATCAAGTTCTTTGCGGAGAAATGGTCGGCAGAGAGTTACCTGAATAACAGCCAGAGTTTCTTGGCTGGCTTTTATCATTGGTTAGCCGCCACGCCGGAACGCTTGGCAGTCGTTGATTTTTGCAATATCTGGGGATTGATTGCGATAGGCCTTGCCCTGTTCTTAGGGCTGTTTGTCCGTTGGGCAGCTTGGGGTGGTGCCTTGTTGCTGACCGCCTATTTCTTTGCTTATCCACCTTTCGGGTCGGCTCTATTGACGGGAGACAGCTCCGTTTATTTGGTCAACCAATTGGGTATCGAGGCGTTGGTGCTTTACCTGTTGGCCTTTTTGAAAGAGCAGGGATATGGTCTGATGTTCCTGTCAGATCGCCTCATAGCCCGCTTGCGAAAAGCGAAAACCGCTGTGTCGAGCCCTGCGACTGAGCCCGCCCCCTCATCCAACGAAGCGACTGCCCAACCGCAAGCAGCCTCCTCCACCGGCATGAACCGTCGTGCGATGTTGAAAGACCTGGCTGTCGTGCCGGTCTTGGGTGTAACCGGCTGGAGCGCCACCAAGCATTCCAACTTCTCCGGTGTGGATGCGCTTTCAGGGGCCACGATTCAGGTAGGTCAAATGGACATCAAGGAATTAAAGGGCGAACTGCCGAAAGGCAAGATCGGTCCCCATGAGCTGAGCCGCATCATCTTCGGAGGAAACCTGTTTGACGGGACAGCCCATGCGAGGGATCTGCTTTATGTCAGCAAACTATTCAAGTCGTACAACACCGAGAAGAAGATCTTTGAGAGCCTGATGTTGGCGGAGCAAGCCGGTATCAACTGCATTGCCGTGAGCGACTGGGTGGTACATTCTGGCATCTTGAACCGCTATAAGAAACTCACAGGTAGTAAGATGAAAATCATCAATTACTATATTTTTGAAGAGGATCGGAAGAAAAATGAAGAGGGCGTTAAAAAGGCGATTGACTTAGGTGTGGATCTGATTCAAGTGCATGGCACGATCGGCGACCGTATGTGTTTGAACCATCGCATCGATGTCGTGGGTGAACTGGTTGATATTATCCGGAGCCAAGGGGTCACCACAGGTATTGCCGCCCATACCATTGACGCATTGATCCAGTGCGAGGAGCAGGGCATCATCCCGGACTACTACATGAAGACCATGCACCATGATCGCTATTGGTCGGCGCATCCCCGTGAGAATCGGGTCGCTTTTGAGATGTCTCAGCCCAATGAGACACGTAAAAAGGCGGATCACAACATGTGGCACGACAACCTGTTCGATACCTTCCCCGACCGCACGATCGAGTTCGTGAACAAGACCAAGGTGCCCGTCATTGGCTTCAAGGTCTTGGCTGGAGGAGCCATCGAACCGCAGGATGGATTCCGCTATGCCTTTGAGAACGGTGCGGATTTCATCTGCGTAGGCATGTTTGATTTCCAGGTGGTGGAGGATGTCAACATCTGTATTGATATATTGAACAACTTGCCCAATCGGAAACGGCCTTGGTATAGTTAAGCAGAATAGCATGTAAACAGTGATTTTTCATCATCTTACATAATGGGTTTTTAAGTTGGTTTAGGTCAACAAGTGGGGAACCCTCCGCAAAGGTTTGGATGGTTTAACAAGGGAGGGTTCCCCTTTGTTTCTTTAAGAAAGATTGCCTAACTTTGTGGAGCATGATGAACGAGACAGTCAACAGGTTTCACTCGCAAGGGTGAAGCTATTTATTAATCTTTTAAATACATACGATTATGGCAACAAAAGCTATTACGGTAGATCTGTACGACAATGTGTTGACAGAGAAGAAGGGTGATTATACCGGTAAGGTATCGACTACGGGCTCTGCGGACAACCAAACGGTGGCCGACGAGATTTGCAAGGAGCGGACGGAGTACCGTCCCGAGACGATCATGAACATCCTGGATCTGGCGGATAAGAAACGCATCGACCTGTTAGCTTCCGGGAAGACGGTCAACACCGGTATGGGAGTCTTCTCTGTGGCCGTAAGCGGCAGCTTCGATGGCGAGAGTGCCCCGTTCGATCCGGAGAAACACAAGCTGACCGTGGGCTTCTCTGCGAGCGGAGCGGTGCGTAAGGCATTGACCGAGGTGGTAGTGAAGACCCGTGCGGCAGCCGGTGGCCTCACGATCAACAGTGTTTACGATCCTTACTTGGATGAGATCAACGGACGTATCACGTCGGGCAGCAACTTGATCATCAACGGCGTGAATATCAAGGTGGCTGGAGAGAATCCCTCCAATGGGGTATTCCTCACGAAAGTGGGCAGCAGCGAGCAGGTGAAAATGCGCCTCATCACGCATAACAATCCGTCGCAGCTGACTGTCCTCTTGCCTACGTTGGAGCCGGGCGATTATCAACTGACGATCACTTCTCAGTTCACTTCGGGAAACAAGCTGCTGAAGGATCCTCGCAGCTATACGTTCGCCCCACTCTTGACCGTAGAGGGTGAGCCGGAACCAGAAAATCCAGATGTCGTTTAGGTAAGTCGGCCTTGATCCCTAAGTCAAGACGGCATTGACTTCTCGGTCAAGACGCTATTGACACCTAAGTCAAGACGGCATTGATAACTCGGTCAAGACGGCATTGACAACGACATCAAAGCGTTATTATCTTAGAGCGTAAGACTGTCTTACCTGAGGCAGTCAAGCGACAAGACATTAGCGAACAGTCCTTGATACCTTTCTATATTCGACCCTAACGGCATGTGAACCCGTTTGAACCAGCGAGATTCGCCTCCGTTGGGGTCAATTTGTTTTGATATATCTCCAAAATAGGAAATCAAATAAAAGAAATAAGTTACAAAAACATTATCATGAAAAGAACAGGTATTCTTGCGGTCGCCCTGTGCGGCCTATGCGCTTGGCCGATGATGGCCCAGAAGCGTTTTCAATTGCAATCGCCCGACCAGCAGGTGCGGGTGGAGGTGACGATGGATGAGCAAATCCATTTCTCCCTCTCGCAGAGTGGCGAGGAGGTGATGAACTCCACACTCTCCCTCTCCCTGACAGACGGGAAGGTGTTGGGAGCGAATCCCAAGGTGACGAACGTGAAGCGGCAGTCGGTGAATCAGACAATCCCTTCTCCGTTCTACAAGAAGAGTGAGGTGAAGGATCACTACAATGAGTTGCGTTTGGATTTCAAGGGAAACTACGGTCTGGTGCTCCGTGCCTATGATGAGGGTGTGGCCTATCGCTTCACCGCGAGGATGAAGGACTCCATTTGCATTGCGAATGAGGAGGCTGTTTTCCGCTTCGCCAAGGACTACAAGACCTTCTCCAACTTCGTGAACAGCAAGGCTCCGACCATCGAGGAGCAGTTCTTCAACTCCTTCGAGACGACCTATGTGAACGAGCCGATCACGAAGCTAAATGATAAACGGTTGAAGATCCTGCCGCTCTTGGTGGATCTGGAGGGTGGCAAGAAGATGGTGATCACCGAAGCGGATCTGGAGGACTATCCGGGTATGTACCTCAACAACGCTACCGACCAACCGCTGTTGCAGGCGATCCATGCGCCCCGTCCCAAAGTGATGGAGTTGGGTGGTCAAGGCCACTTTCAGATGTTGGTGAAGGAGCGGGAGAACTACATCGCCAAAGTGGCTGGCACACGGGCCTTTCCGTGGCGTGTCTTCGCCCTCTCTTCCGGCAACGACGCACAGTTAGCGGATTGCGACATGGTTTATCGGTTGGCGGCTCCCTCCCGGGTGAAGGAGATCGACTGGATCCAGCCGGGCAAGGTGGCCTGGGAGTGGTGGAATGCCTGTAATCTGAGTGGTGTCGATTTCCGTGCGGGTATAAACAACAATACCTATAAATATTACATCGACTTCGCGGCGAAGCATGGCATCGGCTACGTGATCCTCGATGGAGGTTGGTCCGTAATGGATAATATGCTGCAAGTGATCCCGGAGATCAACCTGCAAGAACTGGTGGATTATGGCAAGCAGAAGAACGTGGACATCATTCTCTGGGCGGGCTACTGGACCTTCGCTCGGGACATGGAGAAGGTGGTGAAGCACTATGCCGACATGGGTGTGAAGGGCTTTAAAGTGGATTTCCTGGATCGGGATGACCAGGAGATGGTGCGCTTCACCTACGAGGCGGCAGAGCTTTGCGCCAAGTATCACATGATCCTCGACTTCCATGGGGTCTATAAACCTACCGGTTTGCAGCGTACCTATCCCAATGTGCTGAACTATGAGGGAGTGTTTGGTTTGGAGAACATGAAATGGTCTGCGGAGAGCGTGGATATGGTGACGCATGATGTGACGCTGCCCTTCATCCGCATGGTAGCCGGTCCGATGGACTACACGCAGGGAGCGATGCGCAATGCGGCGAAGGGCAACTACCGTCCGGTGAACTCCGAGCCAATGAGCCAAGGTACCCGTTGCCGTCAGTTGGCTACCTATGTGATCTTCGACTCTCCTTTCAACATGCTGTGCGACGCTCCAACTAACTACATGCGTGAGGAGGAGTGTACCCGCTTCATCGCCAAGGTGCCGACCGTTTGGGAGGAGACCGTGGCCTTAAATGGAGAAGTGGCGAAGTATATTGCTTTGGCTCGCAGGAGTGGCAATGATTGGTATGTTGGTGCGTTGACAAATTGGGATGCCCGTGAGCTGACACTCGACCTTTCCTTCCTCGATGAGGGTGACTACCAGATCGAGCTCTTCCGGGATGGCATCAATGCTGACCGTGCCGCTTGCGATTATAAGAAGGAGATACAGTCCGTTCCAGCCAACCGTAAGCTGACGGTGAAGATGGCTCCCGGTGGTGGCTATGCAGCGAGGATCACCAAGCGATAATCAAAAAGGATTTTCAATTTAGTTGGCAAGAATAGAGGGAACCCAGTCGGACTATATCCGATGTGGGTTCCCCCCTTGTTTTGTTCCGCTGTAAAAGTTACAGTTTGGTTATCCAGCGCATTCAGCATAAATACATCGCGCGAAAATATTACTTTTGTAAAACGAATGATGTGGATAAACTAACTAAATAACAGCGTATGAAACGTATGATTTGTGTGTTGGGCTTGGCCTGTGTCAGTTTAGGCGTGGCTGCCCAGCAGAGCTTCCCGACCTCCCAGAAGGAGGACAAGGAGCAGATTATGAGTGAGGCGTATTGGAAGATCTGGAATCCCAGTGTGCAGAAACAGATTGACCAGGACATCGAGAAGTATCGTAAGGCGAATGGCGTGGTCTTCCTCGAAGAAGCTGTCCCGGGCACATCGGTGCAGATCATGCAGGTGAGCCATGACTTCGTGTTTGGAGCCAGTATGTTCAACTTCAACCAGCTAGGAACGCCCGCAGCCAACCAGCGTTACAAGGAACTGTTCGGCACGCTCTTCAACCGGGCGACGGTGCCCTTCTATTGGGAACCCTTCGAGATGCAGCCGGGCCGCCCTCGTTTCCGTGAGGAGTATTGGGACACGGAGGCTTATTGGAATAAACAAAGCGATCCGAAACACCAGCCGCATTGGCGTCGCCCGGCTCCCGATCCGATGATTGCCTATTGCGAGAGTCACGGCGTGCCGGTGCATGGCCATCCCTTGACGTGGGGCAGCCGTCGCTGGCATCACCCCAACTGGATTGTCGATCAGATCCTGACCGATGAGGAGCGGGAAACCTTGAAGCAGTATGTGGCGGAATATGCCGACGAGAAAAATTTCGCCAACGAGGACAAGATGACACCCGCTTTCCATCAGGCCAGCGTGGCAGAGTTAGAGGCGAAATTGCCGGAGTTGGGACCGAAGCTGCAGCAACTGATCAACAAGCGCATGACGGAGATCGTGAAGTACTATGGTGATCGGGTCAGCAGCTGGGACGTGGTGAACGAGAGCGCCCAGGATTTTGCCAAAGGGGCGATGGTACCGGGCTCGAAGCTCTGCAAGAGCAACTACGGCTTCATGCCTGGCGATTTCACTTATGAGGCGTTTCAGGTGGCCGCCGGTTTGATCTCCGACAATGCCCTGATGAACATCAACGATTACTGGACGGGCCCGGAATATGCCGAGCAGGTCAAAGATCTACTGAAGCGGGGAGCACGCATTGATGTCGTCGGCTCGCAGATGCACCTCTTCAATCCGCAGCAGTGCTTGGACATCGCCGCCGGAAAGGAGATTCAGACACCGGATCAGGTGTGGAAATTGATGAACAACCTGGCAGAGACCGGTCTGCCCATCCACCTGAGCGAGATCACCATCACCTCGCCCAGCACCGACACGAAAGGTCAGCAGATTCAGGCGGTGATCGCCCAGAACCTCTATCGCTTGTGGTTCAGCTGCAAGAACATGATGGGTATTACTTGGTGGAATATCGTGGACGACTGCGGTGCGCCGGGCGAGCCCTCCGTATCGGGTCTTTTCCACCGCGACATGAGTCCGAAGCTCTCTTACTATGCCTTGGATAACCTGATCAACCATGCTTGGAAGACTGAGACAAGTGTCAAGGCCGGGAAGAACGGCGAGGTGAAATTTCGCGGTTTCCGAGGTGACTATGAAATCACCTATACCGATAAGGCGGGCAATGAACGGATCGTGACCTATCACTTGAAGTAAACGATTGGAAATGTAAACAGCATTTTTTGCTGCCGATTAGTCTTAATTTAATTTAAATAGAAAAATGATGAACAAGCAAATCGCTTTAATCACAGGCGCAACCAGCGGTATCGGTGAGGCCTGCGCACGCAAGTTTGCCGAAGGAGGCTATAACCTGATCCTGACTGGACGGAACGCACAGAAATTGAACGCTATCGCAGCCGAGTTGCGACAGACAGGCGTAGATGTCGCCACGTTAGTATTCGACGTGCGCCAAGCGGAAGAGGCCCGAAAGGCGTGGGAGAATTTGGATGCCGCCTGGCAGCAGGTGGATGTCTTGATCAACAACGCCGGATTGGCCTTGGGATTGGAAAAGGAATATGAGGGAGATCCCACCGATTGGGAGATCATGATCGACACCAACATCAAGGGCCTGCTGACGATGACCCGCTTAGTCGTGCCGGGCATGGTGGCTCGCAACCAAGGACATGTGATCAACATCGGCAGTGTGGCTGGCGACGCAGCCTATGCGGGTGGCAATGTCTATTGCGCCACGAAAGCGGCAGTCAAGACCATCTCAGACGGCTTGCGTATCGACGTGGCTGAATCCGCCGTTCGGGTGACCACCATCAAACCGGGCTTGGTAGAGACCAACTTCAGTGTGGTTCGTTTCCATGGCGACACGGAGCGGGCGAAGCCGGTCTATCAAGGCATCGAACCCTTGACCGGGACAGACATAGCCGATGTGGCATTTTATGCTGCCTCCGCACCGAAGCATGTGCAGATCGCCGAGGTATTAGTCTTGGCCACTCACCAAGCGAGTGGATCGGTGATTTACCGAAAGAAATAACAGAGCGTCTGACACGCCGCTGGACGCATACCTTAAAGAAAAAGCCCAGACTTTCATAAGCCTGGGCTTTTATCATGGGGACCAATAGCCCCTCCTCTATAGAGGTTCATCAATAGTTCTTCTCACACAGTGGATTGAAGTCTGTCTCGTTCTTCGGAATCTCGAAGACCCATCCATCTGCTCCCGGCTCCTTATCCAAGAAACCACAGAAAGCGATGTCGAAGTTAGAGCCTGTACGGTGTATCGGCAGACCTAAACGCTTCAAGTCGAACCAGCGGAAGCCCTCGCCCCACAACTCGATACGACGGCTGTTCATGATCTCCTCAGCCAATGCGTCACCTGTCTTGCCAGAATCCTTGTACTCTGGATCACGCTCGGCCATCAAAGCTCCGAAATACTCCTTCGCCTTGGCATCCTGACCAGAGCGGGCGTAAGCCTCAGCTGCGATCAGATACAGCTCACTGATACGCATGAAAGCGTAGTCACCCACGGCATTCGCCGTAGAACGCGCCGTGAACTTACGGTTCTGATAAACACGCTTGTTGTAGGACTTACCCGGTACGGCAGCCTCACCTGTCGGATCCCACCACTGACGGCGCAGGTCAGTCGGCGACATCAAGTCATAAGTGGATTGACTGATACACTTGATACCTGTACGGATAGAGCTGGAGTTGAAGTTCCAAGACATGTAGGCATAGAACGAGTAGAAATAGACCGTTTGATCATCCTGCGTCATAGCGGCATAGACCGCCTCCTTAGTCTTAGAGGTGATGTCCGCAAAACCGTTCATCAAGTCACCCTGCTTCATGATCTCACAACCCATAGCCTTCGCTGCGTCGATAGCTTTCGCTGCCAT
>JALFJR010000090.1 GCA_022775005.1 Parabacteroides sp. | reverse complement strand
TGGGGAGGACAAAAGACAAGCACATCCTATATTTGGCCAGATCTCTAAAAACACGGCAATCATTTTTGTCTATATGGGAAAAATTAAAGGATTTCTCTTTGCCGTACGACACAGAGAAATCCTAATGACCGATTTGGGTTTAAGTGCATTTGGCGATCTGTTTGCTTTTTATCGTTACATTTGCGGCATAACATTTTTAATTTCTGAATGATTATGGAAAAGAAGGAGCAAGACAGCAAGACGATGCAGCCGCTCAGCGAGGCTGAGTTGGAAGAGGTGAATGGCGGTATGGACTCTACGATGTGTCCCATCTGTGGACATCGCATCACGGAGCCACTCAATATTCACAAGCAGAAGTATCACAAGTAAAGTTGCGAATAGATAAGTATGTGACCCCAACGCATTCGCAAGGTTAACATGAAGAGACGTCCCCATTGCGGGACGTCTCTTTTTACTTTTATTCTCCCGTCAGCCAGCGGAGCAATCCCAGCTCGTTGAGGAAGATGATGCCGATGGCAATCGGACAGAGGTATTTCATGAAGAAGGCGTAGGTGTTGAAGAAGTAGAAGGAGATCGTGCCCTCGTTGGTCAGCTCTGCCTTCAGGATCTTTTTATCTACCCGCGTTCCCACAAAGATACAGATCAGCATACCGCCCAAGGGAAGCATGATCTTGGCGGTGATGTAATCCAACAGATCGAAGAAGTTGAGGCCGCCAATGGTGTATTCACTCAGCACACCCATCGAGAGGGAGCTGATCGAGCCAAAGAGCAATACGCCTAAAGAGACATAGATCGCTGCCCGGCTGCGGGTCATCTGCCACTCCTCGTGCATATAGGCGGTGGCTACCTCGTGCAAGGAGATAGTTGAAGTGAGTGCCGCCAAGGCTAAAAGGATGAAGAAAACAAGCGACCAGAGGTTTCCGAGCGGCATCTGCTCGAAGACATTGGGCAGGGTGATGAAGACCAATTCCGGCCCGGCTGTAGGCGCAATGCCAAAGCTGAACACAGCCGGGAAGATCATGATGCCTGCCAAGACAGCGACCAGCGTATCGAGCACGGTTACTTGCAGGGCGGTCGTCTGAAGATTGGTGTGTTTCCCGAAATAGGAGGAATAGGTGATGAGGCATCCCATACCGATACTGAGGGAGAAGAAGGCTTGTCCCATGGCACTCAACACGACCGAAGAGCGGATCTTCGAGAAGTCCGGCTGCAGGAGGAAACGCAATCCTTCGCTGGCGTCAGGCAGCGTAACGGAACGAACGCAGAGGGCGCACAAGATCAAGAAGAGGACAGGCATCATCACCTTTGAGGCCCGCTCAATGCCCTTCTTCACGCCCGACATGATGATGACATGGGTCATGCCGATGAAAAGGGCGGTCCACAAAATGGGGCGGAAGACACCAGAGGAGAACGCCTCAAATTCGGCGGTGAACGCTGCGGCCGATTTCCCGGTGAGTGAGCCGGTGCAAGCCTGCATGATGTATTCGAGTGTCCAACCCGAAACCACGGAGTAGAAGCCGAGGATCAAGAAAGCACCCAACACACCGTTGTAGCCGATGAAGCTCCACTTGGTGCCCGGCGCCATCACCTTGAAGGCACCCGCTGCGTTGCGGTGAGAATGCCGACCGATAAAAAATTCAGTGATCATGACGGGTAGGCCCAACAGCAGGATACAAATGAGGTAGATCAGGATAAATGCGGCACCTCCGTTTGCCCCGACCATATAGGGGAATCGCCAGATGTTGCCTAAGCCAACGGCGCATCCCACGGTGGCGAGGATCACGCCCAGTTTACTGCCAAAAGTGGCTCTTTTGTTTGTTGCCATTTGCTTTTTCGATTTTATGTAAAGTTTGTGATTTTGCCATCTTGGATATGAATCACACGATCGGTGTCGGCTGCTAATTGCTCGTCGTGTGTGACGATGACGAAGGTTTGTCCTAACTTGTCGCGTAGCTCGAAGAAGAGGCTGTGCAGCTCCGCCTTGTTTTGCGTATCGAGACTGCCGGAGGGCTCGTCGGCCAGGATCACTGCCGGATGATTGACCAAGGCACGTGCCACGGCTACCCGTTGTTTCTCTCCGCCGGAAAGGGCGGCCGGTTTATGCTCCATGCGATCGGTCAGCCGGAGCAGGTCGAGCAGCTCTTTCGCCTTACGTTCCGCTACGGCTGGTTTCTCCCGAGCGATGAGTGCGGGAAGCATGACATTCTCCAAGGCGGTGAACTCCGGCAGCAGTTGATGAAACTGGAAGACGAAACCGATCTGGCGATTGCGGAAGGCGGCCAGCTCTTTCTCCTTGAGCAGCCCGGTTTCCGTTCCGTTGATGAGGAGTCGTCCGCTGTCCGGTCGATCCAGTGTGCCGATGATCTGCAGTAGGGTGGTCTTACCGGCACCGCTGGGGCCGACAATGGCGACCACCTCGCCCTTCTGGATCGTGAGGTCGATGCCTTTGAGCACTTGTAAAGCACCAAAACTTTTAGTGATTCCTTCCGTTTGTATCATACCATATTTTTGAGGACATGGGCGGCAAGGTAGCAGCCGAAGATCGCCGGCATGTAGGCTACGGTGCCTGCTGTTGTCCGTTTGTTTGACTCATTATCCACCTCGATCACGGCGTTCATATCGGCAAACTCCGTGGAGAAAACCACAGGGATGCCTTTACGTATGCCCAGGCCATGTAGCCGTTTGCGTACGGCTCGTGCCAATGTGCAGTTAATCGACTTGGAGATGTCGGCGATGCGCACCTGTGAGGGATCGACTTTCGCTCCGGCTCCCATCGAGGAGACGATCGGGATCTGGTGGGTGTAGGCAAAATGCAGCAGGAATACTTTCGGACTTAACGAGTCAATGGCATCTACCACGTAATCAAAATGGCCTTGCGTGAGCAACTCCTCGGTGCGCTCGTCGCGCAGGAATTCATTCAGCACGGTCAGCTGCAGCTCCGGGTTGATGTCTAAGAGTCGTTCGGCCATAACCTCCGCTTTGGGTCTTCCTAATGTAGAGTGGAGGGCGGGCAGTTGGCGGTTGAGGTTGCTCTCGTTCACGCAGTCGGCATCGACAAGGGTCATGCGTCCTACGCCGGCTCGGCAAAGTTGTTCGGCAGCGTATGCGCCAACGCCACCCAAGCCTACTACCAAGACATGGCACTCGGCCAAACGAGCCATGCGTTCTGCTCCATAGAGTAATTCTGTTCGTGTATTCCAGCTATAACGCATTTGTTATCTATTTTGCCCGCAAAAGTAATGAATTGTTCTTAGAATACTTAATTTCGCGGCAAATAAACAGATTTCTTAATTAAGGAGTATATGATAGCATTCTATGCGGAAGAGACGCAACTTCCGGCCGTTTGTCAGGAGGCTGTTCGGGAATGGGTGAGAACCGTGGCGCGTAGTTACGGCAAGAAGGTGGGCGACATCAGCTATATCTTTTGCTCGGATGAGAAGATATTGGCAGTGAATCGCGAGTTCCTGCAACACGATTACTATACCGACATCATCACGTTCGACTATACCAGTGGTGAGAAGATCGCAGGCGATCTCTTCATCAGTCTCGACACGGTGCGCACCAATGCGGAGAAGTTCGGGCAATCCTACAATGAGGAGTTGCATCGCACCATCATCCATGGCATTCTTCATCTGTGTGGCATCAACGACAAAGGCCCCGGCGAGCGGGAGATCATGGAGGCGAACGAGAACAAAGCCTTGGCGATATTGCCGGAGGAATGCCAACAGTTCCCTTGTCAGCCGCAGATGGGCGACGAGGCAACAGAGGAGACTTCATGTTGAAATCAGCAAAAAACAAAAGGGAAATATGACATTTAATTATGATGTGATTGTGGTGGGTGCCGGGCATGCCGGCTGTGAGGCAGCTGCGGCTGCCGCTAACTTAGGCTCGAAGACGTTGCTCATCACGATGGACATGAACAAAATTGCCCAGATGAGTTGCAACCCTGCTGTGGGTGGTATTGCCAAAGGGCAGATCGTGCGTGAGATCGACGCCTTGGGAGGTTATATGGGAATTGTGACCGATCGGACGGCCATCCAATTTCGGATGTTGAACCGAAGCAAAGGACCTGCCATGTGGAGTCCCCGTGCGCAGAGCGATCGGGCTCGTTTCATCGAGTGCTGGCGAGGCATCTTAGAGAACATCCCTAATTTGTATCTTTGGCAAGACATGGTGAAGGAGTTGCTGATCGAGCAGGGAGCAGTCTGTGGTGTACGTACAGGCATGAACGTGGAGTTCCGGGCGAAAGCAGTGGTCTTGACCAATGGTACTTTCTTGAATGGACTGCTCCATATCGGACGCACACAAATTCGGGGCGGCCGTATTGCCGAGCCAGCAGCAACGGGCTTAACAGAGCAATTGAAAGCATTGGGTATTCGTACGGATCGGATGAAGACAGGAACGCCGGTGCGCATTGATGCGCGTAGTGTCCATTTCGAGGAGATGACAGAGCAACCGGGCGAGGATGATTTCCATAAATTCTCGTTTTTAGACACAGAGCATCGCTTGTTGCGCCAGCTGAGCTGCTGGACGACCTATACCAATGAAGCTTGTCATGCAATCTTGCGGGAAGGTTTGCCCGACTCTCCCTTATACAACGGACAGATCCAAAGTATAGGTCCTCGTTATTGTCCCAGTATAGAGACGAAGATTGTCACCTTTGCAGAGCGCAACCAGCACCAGCTTTTCTTGGAACCAGAAGGTGAGAACACTCAGGAGTATTATCTCAATGGTTTCTCCAGCTCTTTGCCGTTGGATATTCAACTACGGGCGTTGCAAGCGATCCCGGCTTTCCGGGATGTGCAGATCTATCGTCCGGGTTACGCTATCGAATACGATTTCTTTGATCCAACACAGCTCCAGCATAATTTAGAGACCAAAGCTATCCGCAACCTCTTTTTCGCCGGACAGATCAATGGAACGACCGGCTATGAGGAGGCCGGAGGTCAAGGCTTGGTGGCTGGTATCAATGCACACATCAATTGCCACGGCGGGACACCGTTTGTGTTAGGGCGTGATGAAGCATACATTGGTGTGTTGATCGACGACTTGGTGACGAAGGGCGTTGATGAACCTTACCGTATGTTTACCTCGCGAGCAGAGTATCGCATTCTTTTACGGCAAGACGATGCAGACATGCGCCTCACCGAACGCGCTTACCAAATGGGATTGGCGAAGCGAAACCGTATGGATTTATTAATGGAGAAACGTGCCTCTCGAGATGCGTTGATTCATTTCGTCGAGCACTATTCCGTAAAGCCGCAATACCTCAATGCAGGGTTGGAGCAGATTGGCACTACTCCCCTCTCCCACGGTTGCAAGCTCATTGATGTATTGCTTCGTCCGCAAACCACGTTGCCAAACTTGGCTCCGTTCATCCCGGCCTTGCAAGAGGAGTTGATGCGTTTGCCTGCTTCCCGTCGTGAGGAGA
Source organism: Parabacteroides sp. (assembly GCA_022775005.1). Lineage (GTDB taxonomy): Bacteria > Bacteroidota > Bacteroidia > Bacteroidales > Tannerellaceae > Parabacteroides. Next base: position 11,459 of record JALFJR010000090.1, on the reverse strand, counting down.
TTAGTGAAGCTGCAGAAATCTTGATTAAGTATAGCGGCTACATCAAACGTGAGCGACAGATTGCGGACAAGATCTCTCGTTTAGAGAACATCCGTATCAAAGGGAAATTTGATTATAATAGTATTCACGCGCTTTCTACGGAGGCTCGTCAAAAGTTGAGTCGTATTGATCCGGAGACGTTGGCACAGGCTGGTCGTATCCCCGGTATCTCCCCAAGCGACATTAATATTTTGTTGGTTTTACTTGGTCGATAAAAAATGTTCCACGTGGAACATCTTAAAGAAGATATTTAATGAATGAAGCTAAAGAGTTGATTTTAAAGTGGAATCCGTCTGATTCGACAGGCGGTTTGTTCCATACGAAGCCTATTTCGTTCGAGAAGTTATCCATAAAAGCCCGTAGCAAGATGTTGCGGGCATTGGATCTATTAGTGGATGGATCATTGGTCGAGACGGCATTTCCTATCCAGACCTATGACGGCTATGTAGAGTCGGATATGCGTCGTGACTTGCTAAAATTGGTTTGGATAAATGGCTATCGCACGGAGCCTCCTCTCCTCTCCTTCTTGCATGGCTCTGGCATGAAGATGGGTGCCATAGCCATGAGCCGTTCATTAGACAGCCACGATATCGTAGCGGTTGGTGCAACTGACTTCGAGTTGGAGCAAGCGATAAACGCCCTGATTCGAGCAAAGGGGGGTATAGCCGTCGCTTGCATGGATAACGTGGCGCTTATCCGTCGCCCCACAGTCGCATTAGACGATGCAGAAAAGGCAAAAGCGTTGCAAGACTATGCGGAGATCGAACGGAAGGTGAAACAACTGCAGACACCCCTACCCGATTTGCTCGATCGTCTACTGGCGGTGGGCAGTTATGATTTACCCCAGTTAGCTGCCCGTTTGTTTGTATGACGGAACGAGATGAACATATCAAGATGATCTTGGCTGTAATCCCGGAGAAGCCTGGTTGCTACCAATACTTCGATGAGAAGGGAACGATCATCTACGTCGGCAAGGCGAAGAACCTAAAGCGACGGGTCTCCTCCTACTTCAACAAGGAGCACGACAGTAATAAGACCCGTGTCTTGGTGAAGCAGATTCGAGACATCAAATATATTGTAGTAAATACGGAAGAGGATGCGCTTTTGTTGGAGAATAACCTCATCAAGCAGTATCGCCCACGATACAACGTTTTGCTGAAAGACGACAAAACCTATCCTTCCATCGTTGTGAAGAATGAATACTTCCCTCGGGTCTATCAAACACGCAATATCGTGCGAGACGGTTCCCAATACTACGGTCCCTATCCCTCCGTCTTCACTGCACGGGTTATGCTCCAAATGCTGAAAGAGCTTTATCCTATCCGCACTTGCAAATATCCATTGACTCCCGAGGCTATCGCCCGTGGGCAATTCAAAGTCTGCCTCGAATACCACATCAAACGGTGTAAAGGCCCTTGCGAGGGTTTGCAATCGCTGGAGGAGTATCAGCAAAACATGGCTGAGGTAAAGGAAATCCTAAAAGGGAATATTTCGCAAATCAGCAAGCATCTTTATGAACAGATGCAGACTTTGGCCGCAGAGTTGCGTTTTGAGGAGGCGCAGGCGATCAAAGAGAAATACGAAGTCATCGAAAATTACCGATCCAAATCGACGGTTGTTCCCCCCCTGCTGCACAACATCGATGTATTCTCCCTCATCGAAGACGAGCATTCAGCCTATGTAAATTACCTACACATCGGGAATGGTGCGATTGTACAAGCTTACACGTTTGAATACAAAAAGCGCTTGGATGAAACCAAGGAGGAATTGCTAGGTTTGGGTATTGTCGAGATGCGAGCCCGTTTTAAAAGTACGGCAAGAGAGATTATCGTACCGTTTGAACTTGATTTGCCACTGGCGAATGTCAGTTTAGTAGTACCGCAACGAGGAGACAAAAAGAAACTGCTCGACCTCTCCGAAATGAATGCAAAGCAGTTTAAGATCGATAAGCTTAAAAAAGCAGAGAAGCTTAATCCAGAGCAGCGCACGACTCGCCTGCTGAAGGAGATCCAAGAAACGTTGCATTTGGATCGTTTACCCGTTCAAATCGAGTGTTTCGATAACTCTAATATTCAGGGTAGCGATCCGGTAGCGGCTTGTGTGGTCTTTAAGATGGGTAAGCCTTCGAAAGCAGATTATCGGAAATACAACATTCGAACCGTTGTCGGCCCGGATGACTACGCCTCGATGAAGGAGGTAGTACGTCGGCGTTACCAGCGAGCGATTGAGGAGCAAACTCCCCTGCCCGATTTGATCATAACTGATGGTGGAAAGGGGCAAATGGAAGTAGTGCGTTCCGTTGTAGAAGATGAACTAGGTTTGCGAATTCCTATCGCTGGATTGGCGAAAGATGGCCATCACCGCACGGCAGAATTGCTGTTCGGCTTTCCTCCTGAACCAATCGGAATGCGTATGGATAGTCCACTCTTCCATCTGTTGACCCGTATGCAAGATGAAGTGCATCGCTTTGCGATTACCTTCCATAAGGATAAACGCAGCAAAGGACAGGTGAAATCGGAATTAGATGCGATCAAAGGAATCGGTGAAAAGACAAAAGTTGTACTTTTACGTCGCTTTAAGAGTTTGAAGCGCATCCGTGAGGCCTCCTTCGACGAACTGAAAGCAGTCATAGGCGAAGCTAAAGCGAGGACGCTACAAGAAGGATTAAATACAAAATAGGAATATTAATGAAGACAGTTACGCAACGCGTGCAACACGCATCCGTCACGATAGACGGACAGATCAAGTCGAAGATTGGGAAAGGACTCCTAATCTTGGTCGGCATAGAGGATCGAGATACCCACGAAGACATCGAATGGTTAGCCAAGAAGATTACAAATCTACGCATCTTTGACGATGAAAACGGGGTGATGAATCGCTCCTGCATCGAGATAGAGGGCGAGATATTGGTCGTTAGCCAGTTTACCTTGCAAGCCTCAACCAAGAAGGGCAATCGTCCCTCCTACATCAAAGCGTCAAAGCCAGAGGTGGCTATCCCAATGTATGAAGCTTTCTGCGAGGAGGTTGGCCTGCAGTTAGGTAAGCCCGTTCAAACGGGTACTTTTGGAGCGGATATGAAGGTAGAACTGTTGAACGATGGTCCTGTGACTATCTTGATTGACTCACAAAACAAGGAATAAGGAAACAGAAAACGATGTTTAACGATGGAAGAACTGACGATTAAAGAGGCGCAAGCGGCCGTTGATCATTGGATCAAAACCTATGGCGTGCGCTATTTCAATGAGCTGACGAATATGACCATCCTTACGGAGGAGGTCGGTGAATTGGCCCGAATCATGGCTCGTACCTATGGCGAGCAATCTTTCAAGGAGAGTGATAAGCACCGGGATTTAGGCGATGAAATGGCGGATGTTTTATGGGTACTGATCTGTTTGGCCAATCAAACAGGCATAGATTTGACGACCGCTTTCCGCAAGAACATGGAGAAGAAAACCGGCCGTGACAAAGAACGGCATATTCACAATCAAAAACTGCAAGAAGAATGATAAACGAGTTTGAACGCAATCCTGAATTTAGTAAAGTAACGACCGATCGTTATCATGAGGCTTTCCAGCGTTTTGCTCCTGCCTTGACAGAAGAGCAAACCCTTAAGGCGGTCAGCCACCTTTTAGATGCCCATTTCAACGAGAATTTCACACCGGAGGTGTTGAAGAAACTACATGGCTGTGTGGATCTCACCTCGCTCACCAGCATAGATACGAAAGAGAGTATCTGGAGGATGGTCGATCAAGTGAACGATTTCGAGGGAACTCGTCCCGATGTGCACAATGTGGCAGCTATTTGTGTCTATCCCCTCTTTGTGAGTACCGTGAAGCAGGCACTCACTGCGAATCAGGTAAAGATAGCTGCAGTAGCTGGTGGTTTCCCCGCTTCGCAAACCTTTATGGAGGTGAAGATGGCCGAGGTGGCCATGGCGATCATGGAAGGTGCTGATGAAATCGATATTGTGATGAACTTAGGCTATCTTAAGGAGGAGAATTATGACGAACTCACCGAGGAAATTCAAGAGATCAAGGAGCGTTGTGGCGAAGAGGTCACGTTGAAAGTAATCTTAGAAACTGGAGCTTTGGAGACACCTGAGCAGATCCGGAAAGCTGCTATTTTAGCGATCTATTCGGGTGCTGATTTCATCAAAACCTCTACGGGTAAAGGCTATCCTGGTGCAACACCAGAGGCAGTTTATACGATGTGCCGAGTAATTCGGGAATATGCCGAATTAAACGAAAAAAAGGTTGGCATTAAAGTAGCTGGTGGAGTACGCAGTGCGAAAGAGGCAGTGCGTTATTACACTATCGTCAAAGATGTTTTAGGTGACGAATGGCTCAACAAGTCACTTTTCAGGATTGGTGCCAGCAGCTTGGTAGAAGATTTGGAGAAGCAACTTACTTCTTTCGATGAATGATGAAATCGGCTAAATGAGCCAAGGCGAGGCGTGCAGCAGAATCAGGCAACTGTTGCATGGCCTCAATAGCCATTTCGTAGTAATGTTGCATCCGATGCTCCGCATAAGCAATACCTCCCTGTACCTTGGCGAACGCAATCAACGCCTCGACATTTACCCCGGTAAAGTCTTTTCGTAAAATCATCTCTCGATAGCTCTCTGCTTCTCCCCCACCCTGCCGTAAGGCATACAGCAATGGAAGAGTAACTTTCCCTTCACGAATATCATTACCTGTCGGCTTACCGATTTGCGACTCTTTGAAGTAATCGAAGATATCATCTTTGATTTGGAAGCAATAGCCTAAGTACTCGCCAACCTTGCGGCAAATAGCGATTTGTTCATCCGAAGCTCCTGCTGAGATGGCACCGATCTCCATGCAAGCCGAGAGCAGGGTGGCTGTCTTCTTTTTGATGACTTGCAAATAGCATTGTTCGTCGAGGATACTCTCTTCGGCGGTTTCCAGTTGCTTAATCTCTCCCTCAGAGAGGTCTCTTCCTAAGTTAGAGATAATGCTAATTATGCGTAAGTCTTTCGTATGGATTGAGCGAATCAAAGCAGTAGACAGAAGGTAATCACCAGCTAAGACTGAGATACGATTATCGAAGATCGCATTCAACGAAGGAACGCCACGACGTTGTTTGGTTTCATCGATCACGTCATCGTGTATCAGGGTAGCTGTATGCAACAACTCCAACAATACGGCAGAGTTTATGGAGTTGTCAGACACTTTACCGCACGCCTTTGCAGTCAGCAGCACCAGGATCGGACGAACATGTTTCCCCGTAGAGCTTAGAATCTTGTCTATCACCGATTGTAACAAATGGGTTTCGCTTCGGAGGGAAGAGGCAAACTCTTCGTTGAAACGTTCCAATTCAGCTGCAATCGGCTGCACGATATGCTTTATCTCATCCATAATTATTTGCAAAGATGCGCAAAAGTAGCAAAAACTATTGAGTAAGCGAGTTTTTTCGTACATTTACACAGTTTTTTCTGTAACTAAAACGTGTTAAAAGAGATGAAGCTATTCCTTATAGATGCTTACGCATTGATCTATCGTTCTTACTATGCCTTTTTGAAGAACCCACGTATCAATTCCAAGGGAATGAATACTTCCGCCATTTTTGGGTTTATCAATAGCTTGGAAGATGTGCTGAAACGAGAGAACCCTACGCACATCGCTGTAGCTTTTGATCCGCATGGGCCGACGTTCCGTCATGAGGCTTTTGAACAATATAAGGCACAACGGGAGGAAACACCGGAGGTGATTCGCCAATCGGTACCTATTATTAAGGAGGTGATCGAAGCCTACAATATTCCAATCTTGGAGGTTCCTCGTTACGAGGCGGATGATGTAATCGGTACGGTGGCGAAGCAGGCAGCGCAAGAGGGCTTCGATGTCTTTATGATGACACCAGACAAAGACTATGGACAGTTGGTGGCTGACCATATATATATGTATCGTCCGAAGTTCGGAGGTGACTATGAAGTGTTGGGTGTCCCAGAGGTGTTGCAGAAATATAACCTGACAAGCACGGAGCAGGTGATCGACCTGTTGGGCTTGATGGGCGATGCATCCGACAATATTCCCGGTTGTCCCGGTGTCGGCGAGAAGACCGCACAAAAACTATTGGCTGAGTTTGGCAGCATCGACAATTTGTTGGCGCATACCGATCAATTAAAAGGAGCGCAAAGAAAGAAGGTTGAAGAGAATCAAGAGCAGATCCGCTTCTCCAAATTCTTGGCGACGATCAAGACCGATGTGCCTATTACCTTTGATGCCAAGCAGTGCGTAAGAGAGAAACCGAACGTAGCTCGTTTGAAAGCGATTTATACGGATTTGGAGTTTAGAACTTTTATTAACAAGTTGGAAGGTGAGTCTGTCAAGCCTAAGACCAAGGAGCCTATTCAAGGCGATCTCTTTGCGATTTTTACGCCCGAGGGGACGGAAGAAGAAAAAAATTCAACTCTCGCAGACTTAACGAATACACCTCACATCTATCATATCGTTGATACAGAGGATAAAATGGTTGAATTAGGCCGTTTTTTAGCGAGTCAAGCATTTTTCGCTTTTGACACGGAGACCGATTCTCTTGATCCTTTGCAGGCAAAACTGGTCGGATGCTCTTTCGCCGTGGCTCAACAGGAGGCTTGGTATGTCCCTATCCCAGAAACGGAAGCCGATGCTTTGGCGGTTATCCGTCACCTCTCCCCTGCCCTGCAAGATCCAAAGATTACCAAGATCGGCCAAAACATTAAGTTTGATATTTTGGTGATGCGCCATTATGGCGTGAAGGTGGCCGGAGCGTTGTGGGATACAATGATCGCCCATTACTTGCTTAATCCGGAGCTGCGTCATGGCATGGATTACTTGGCGGAAACCTACCTGCATTATCGGCCGAAACCTATCGAGGAGTTGATTGGTCCGAAAGGGAAAGCGCAACGTACGATGCGAAACGTTCCCTTAAAAGAAATCGCAGAATATGCTGCCGAGGATGCCGACATCACTTTGCAGTTGAAACATCACTTTGCTCCCAAGTTGGAGCAAGAGGGATTATTGCCCCTTTTCCAAGAGATCGAGATGCCCCTGATTTATGTGTTGGCGGATATGGAAGCGACCGGTGTGACAATAGACACGGAAGCCTTGAGGCAATCATCGGAGGCGTTGACCGCACAAATGAATCAGATCGAGCAGGAGATCTACGAGTTGGCGGGTATGACCTTCAACATCAATTCCAGCAAGCAAGTGGGTGAGGTCTTGTTTGAGCGGTTGAAATTGGATGAGCGTGCCAAGAAGACTAAGAGCGGAAATTACAGCACGAGTGAGGATATTCTGGAGAAACTGCGGAGCAAACATCCGATCATCGACAAGCTCCTCTCCTATCGCGGCTTGAAAAAACTGTTGAGTACCTATATTGATGCGTTGCCCGCATTGATCCATCCCGACACGGGTAAGATCCATACCTCCTTCAACCAAGCGGTGACCGCTACGGGTCGCCTCAGCTCTACCAATCCTAATTTGCAGAATATTCCTGTGCGGGATGAGCTGGGGCGGGAGATTCGGAAAGCCTTCATCCCGGATCATGCCGATTGCCTCTTTTTCTCTGCCGACTATTCGCAGATCGAGTTACGCATCATGGCGCACCTGAGCGAAGATCCTCACATGATCGAGGCTTTTCAGAGTGGTGCCGACATCCATGCCGCTACCGCTGCCAAGATCTATGGCATACCTGTGGAAGAGGTGACGAGCGATATGCGTCGGAAAGCGAAGACCGCCAACTTTGGTATTATATATGGTATCTCTGTCTTTGGTTTGGCTGAGCGGTTGAACATTCCACGAAGTGAGGCGAAGGAGTTAATCGAGGGTTACTTCAAGACCTACTCCCGCATCAAAGCCTATATGGAGGAGAGCATCGAGGTAGCACGTAAGCAGGGTTATGTGGAAACAATTTTCAAGCGCAAGCGTTTCTTGCCGGACATCCATTCCCATAATGCGGTTGTTCGAGGCTATGCCGAGCGAAATGCGATCAATGCTCCCATCCAAGGCAGTGCGGCTGACGTTATCAAGTTAGCAATGATACGTATCTTCCAACGATTCGAAGCCGAAGGCCTGCGCAGCAAGATGATCTTGCAGGTGCACGACGAGTTGAACTTCAACGTCTATCGGGATGAGGCTGAGCGTGTGAAGCAGATCGTCCTCGAAGAGATGGAGCAGGTCATGCCGCTTCGTGTCCCTTTGATCGCCGACTGCGGAGAGGGAAAGAACTGGTTGGAGGCGCATTAAGCCTCCGGAAGCGACAACAAATATTCCGGAGCGAAATCTGCCCCATTTTCCCATTCGACAGTGTTGTATTTTACTGTGAACCGCTTGAAGAAATCAATATCTTTGAGCGGTTCAAATACAATACCTTGTAAAGAGGATTTTAAATCCACCACTTTGATTACTTGGTTATTGAACCATAGTCGGATGCGATAACCATCCACATATTCCGCTTTAACAACTTCAGTAAACATAGGCATTTTTATTTTAAAGGTGCAATCTTATCCAATGGAATTCCATTTTGGGCTTTTTCCCAATTGCTCAGCAACTCTTCTCTTTACAATTCCATCGGAAATGGTAACGATGACTTTGTACTCATTATACCACACATGGAAATGAGCTGGTGCATTATCGGAGAAATTCATCAAGATGATGATTCCGTAGAAAAACTAATTTGTGGCATATTTTCTGAATACATTTATTGTTGCACAAAGGTAAGGCTTTTGATGAAGAAACCTTACCTTTGCAGCTTAAATAAAAAGATATAAACGATAACAAGATAAATTATGGCATTACAATGTGGTATTGTGGGTTTGCCCAATGTCGGTAAATCTACCCTATTCAATTGCTTATCCAATGCGAAAGCGCAGTCAGCTAACTTCCCCTTCTGTACGATCGAGCCGAATGTCGGAGTCATTACGGTGCCCGATGAGCGTTTGAACAAACTGGCGGAGATCGAGCATCCGCAACGAGTCATCCCCACGACCGTGGAGATCGTGGATATTGCGGGATTGGTGAAAGGTGCCAGCAAGGGCGAGGGATTAGGTAACAAGTTCTTGGCGAACATTCGTGAGACAGATGCGATTCTCCATGTGTTGCGTTGCTTCGACGACGACAACATTGTGCATGTGGATGGCCGTGTAGATCCGGTGCGCGACAAGGAGATTATTGACATGGAGCTTCAGATTAAGGATCTGGAAACGATTGATAGCCGTATTGCCAAGGTGCAGAAGCAGGCGCAAACTGGCGGAGACAAGCAAGCGAAAGCGGTCTATGAGGTGCTTTGTCGTTATAAAGAGGCCTTGGAGCAGGGAAAGAGTGCTCGCACAGTGGTCTTTGAGACGAAGGATGAGCAGAAGATTGCGTATGATCTTTTCTTGTTGACAAACAAACCGGTGATGTACATCTGCAACGTGGATGAGAATAGTGCCGTGAACGGTAATGCCTATGTGGAGGCCGTGCGTGAGGCGGTCAAAGATGAGAATGCCGAGATCCTCGTGGTGGCTGCAAAGATCGAGAGTGAGATTGCTGAGTTTGAGACCTATGAGGAGAGACAGATGTTCTTGCAGGAGATAGGCTTGGAGGAGTCGGGCGTGAACCGCTTGATCAAGTCGGCTTATAAGTTGCTCAACCTGCAGACCTTCTTGACGGCTGGCCCTGATGAGTGTCGTGCGTGGACCTTCCATAAAGGCTGGAAAGCTCCGCAATGCGCAGGCGTGATCCATACTGACTTCGAGAAGGGATTCATCCGTGCGGAGGTGATCAAATATGAGGATTATATTGCTTACGGCTCAGAGACAGCGGTGAAAGAGGCCGGAAAGATGAGTGTCGAAGGTAAGGAATATGTCGTGCAGGATGGCGACATCATGCACTTCCGTTTTAACGTATAAACCAGAAAAGAAAGAAAGCGATGAGCAGGAAAATCTATACCGATGCGCTGACACGCTTGACGAAGGGAACGGATGCGGGCCTCTATCGCCTGATCCCGAAGCGTGTGGAGGTAGTGCGTTCGGAAGAGGAGCTGATCGAGGCATTGGCGTCTTGTGCCGCTGCGGGTGAGCCGGTGACCTTCAAGGCCGGAGGCACTTCCCTTTCAGGGCAGACGATTACGGACTCCGTCCTGTTAGAGATTCATCCCGATTTCGGGACTTCTCGAATCGAACAAGAGGGGCGTTTGGCCACCTTCCCCTGTGGCATCACGGGTGGAGAGGCCAATCGCCTGCTGAAACCTTACCATCGGAAGTTGGGCCCCTCCCCCGCTTCCATCCAATCCGCTAAGATAGGCGGTATTGTCGCCAACAATGCCAGTGGTTCGAGCTATGGCATCCGCTACAACTCCTACCACACCTTGCGAAACATGGTCTTTATCCTCGCTGATGGCACCCGGGTGGATACCGCCTCCACGGAGAGCCGGGAGGCTTTCAAGCAGAGCCATGCGCAGCTTTGTGAGCAGTTATTGGCTTTGCGTCAAGAGATTTTGGCGAACGAACCGATGCGCCAACGCATTGAGAGGAAATATGCGCTGAAGAACACCTGTGGCTATGCCATGAATGCCTTTCTTGACTTCGAAGATCCGATCGACATCTTGATGCATCTTTTGGTGGGTTCGGAAGGTACATTGGGCTTTATCTCCTCCGTGACTTTCGAGACTGTTCCTGACGAGGCGTTGAAGGCATCAGCCTTGATCTATTTCCCAAATTTGGTGGAGGCCTGTCGGGCAATTGGCCCGTTGCGTCAATGCAAGGTGTCGGCGGCGGAATTGATGGATCGGAATGCCCTCCATGCTGTCGAGGATGAACCGGGTATGCCGGAGCTTTTGAAACAGCTTCCTGAGGAAGCGGTCGCTTTGCTGATCGATACCTCCTCTGATGAGGAGGCCGCTTTGCAACAACAGTTCCATCAGATCGAGACTGCCTTGGCCGAGATTCCCACGCTCTATCCCGTCTCCTTTACCACCGATCCCAAGTTGTACGCTACCTATTGGCGTGTGCGCAGTGGCCTTTTCACTTCGGCTGCAGGCAAACGTCCCCGGGGAACCGTTTCCATCATCGAGGATATTGCTTTCCGGAAAGAGGTATTGGGGGAGGCCTTGACCGCTGTGCGGGAGGTGCTGGCTCACTATGGCTATGGCAATGCTGTGATGTGGGGTCACCTGCTGGATGGCAATGTCCATTTCACCATCTTCCCCGACATTAACGAACCGAAGGGCATCGAGCAGTATGCCGATTTCATGCGAGATCTGGTGCGAACCGTGTTGGCTTACGAAGGTAGCTTGAAGGCGGAACATGGCACGGGTCGCAACATGGCTCCCTTTGTCAAAGCTGAATGGGGTGAGACCATTTATGAATGGATGTGGCGTGCGAAGGCAATTATTGATCCGAAAGGATTGCTGAACCCGGGCGTTTTGCTCAATCGGGATCC
>JALFJR010000084.1 GCA_022775005.1 Parabacteroides sp. | reverse complement strand
CGGCTACCTCGCCCGTCTTGCGCTCGTCGCTGACGTGGAACTGCTCCAACGCCTGCGGATAGGAATAGTAGCCTCCCGGATCGGTCTTGCTCTCCGCGCTCATCGTGGTTACGCCGAGGCGCGCCATGTGGTCGCGGAAGGAGGCACTCTCGCGGGTGGAATAGGAGATATCGACATCGTGGTCGAAGATGCGGGTGGCGAAGGTGACCTGTGCCAACTCACGGTCGCTCATCACGACGTTGGGCTGGAAGCCGCCATTCTCCGAGGGGCGCATCCGCGGGAAGTTGAAGCTGTATTTCGTTTTCCAATAATGCTTTTGCAGGTAGCGCAGGTGATGCGCCATCATGGTGATGTCGGTGCGCCACTCCTTTTCCAAGCCCACCAAGACACCCATGCCGATGGAGTGCACGCCGGCCTGCCCCATACGGTCGAAGCCGTTCACGCGCCACTCGAAGTTGGCCTTCATGCCGCGGGGATGGTAGATGTTATAATTCGCCTTGTGATAGGTCTCCTGAAAACAGATCACGCCGTTCATGCCGTGGTGCGTCAACTCCTCATACTCCTCCACGGAGAGAGGCATCACCTCGATCTTGAGGTTGGAGAAATAGGGGCGCGCCAGGTCGAGCGCACGGGCAAGGTAGGGCACACCGGCCTTCACCGGGTTCTCGCCCGTCACGATCAGCAGGTTCTCGAACGGGCCGAGCTGCTTGATGGCCTTGTATTCGTTCACCATCTCCTCCTCCGTCAAGATGACGCGCTTCATGGGGTTGCTCACGTGGAACCCACAATAGACGCAGGAGTTGGTGCAGGAGTTGGTGATATAGAGCGGGATGAAGATCTGCATCGTGTTGCCAAACCGCTCACGGGTGTAACGATAGCTGAGTTGCGCCATCGTCTCCAAATAGGGTTCAGCGGCAGGAGAGATCAAGGCCATGAAGTCCTCCACATCGAGGTGGCTCTTCGCCAATGCGCGGCGTACGTCCGCATCGCTCTTGGCGTAGATGGCCTCCGTCGTGGCATCCCAATCAATCTTTTCTAATACTTCTGAGAACATTAAATGAATGTTTTATAGATGAATGCTGTTTTCTGATTTTACTGCAAGAACGCCGTCAGCGGCGAGGAGGCGTTGGCCTCGAAGTTGGCGCTGACACTGCCCAATCCGGCCTCGTAAGCCTCTCGACCTGCCTCCACAGCCTGCCGGAACGCGTTGGCCATGCGGACAGGATCGGCGGCGATCGCGATCGCCGTATTGACCAAGACGGCAGAGGCTCCCAATTCCATCGCCTCGGCTGCGTGGCTGGGCGAGCCGATACCGGCATCCACCACGACAGGAACACCCGCTTGCTCAATGATAATCTGCAAGAAATCTTTCGTGCGCAAGCCGCGATTCGTGCCAATCGGTGCGCCAAGCGGCATCACGGTAGCGGCGCCTGCCTCCTCCAATCGCTTGCACAAGACGGGGTCGGCCTGGCAATAGGGCAGCACGACGAAGCCCAACTTCACCAGTTTCTCCGTCGCTTTCAACGTTTCAATCGAGTCGGGCAACAGGTAGCGCGGATCGGGATGAATCTCCAGTTTCAGCCAGTTGGTGCCGAAAGCCTCGCGGGCCATCTGTGCGGCGAAGACCGCCTCCTCGGCGTCGCGCACACCGGAGGTATTGGGCAGGAGTTGGATATGCTCATGCGTGATGTGGCGCAACATATCATCCTCCGGATTCTCTAAGTCGATCCGTTTCATGGCGACAGTCACCATCTCTGAACCGGAAGTCCGGATCGCTTGCTCCATCAACTCGTTGGAGCGGAACTTACCAGTACCTAAAAACAGGCGGGAAGAGAAGCTCTTTCCCGCGATCGTTAATTTTTCCATTTATCTCTGATTTGCTTGAATCGTTTGTATCTTATCCGCCGCAAGCCGCTTTGATGACGACGATCTGGGCTCCTTCTTGGAGGCTCGTCGCGCTCCATTCCTCACGAGGGATCATTTGATTGTTGACCGCTACGGCCACCCCTTTCTCCGGGAGCCGCAAGGCTTCTGCCAGTGCGCTGAGTGTGCTGCCTTCGGCCATTTCCATTGCTTTATTATTGACGATAATCTGCATGCGTTTTTTTTTATTCCCGGCAAAGTAAGAGAAAAGATAGCGGATAAACAATATTTATTGGCTATATTTACGGCCGTAATTTAAAAACTAAATTCCATGAAAAAGAGAATGGACCATTGTAAATGTTGGATCCTGGCTTGCTTGGCGAGCCTTGCGATCCATATGAGTGCGGAGGAGCCGGTGCTTACGGTCTCCGGCGGAAAGATTCAAGGAGTGCCGACTGAGACGGCTGGTGTGTTGATTTATAAAGGGATTCCGTTTGCGGCTCCACCTGTGGGAGATCTGCGATGGAAGGCACCCCAACCAGTGATTCCTTGGATGGGTGTGATGAAGGCGGATAAATTCGGCCCTGCCTCTATTCAGCCCGATCGGGTGGATAGTCCAACCCCCGATGGACAAGTCAATTATTATAAGGAGTTTTATGCCGAAGGTAATCCCGTGCGTAGTGAGGATTGTCTTTACCTCAACGTCTGGACACCCGCTTCGGGGCAGTTGGATGCCAAGCTGCCGGTGGCGGTCTGGATTCATGGTGGTGCCTTCAGTGGTGGCTACGGTTATGAGAAGGAGTTTGATGGGGAGGCGTATGCGAAACGGGGTGTGATCTTGGTGACCATCAACTACCGATTAGGGTTGTTGGGCTTCATCTCGCATCCGGCATTGAGCCAGGAGAACCCACAGAAGGTATCGGGCAATTACGGCCTGCTCGATCAGTTGGCGGCCTTGGAATGGGTGCGTCAGAACATCCGTCAGTTTGGTGGCGATCCGGAGAATATCACCCTTTTTGGCCAGAGTGCCGGGGCGATGAGTGTGCGTTGCCTCTCTGCCAGCCCGTTGACAAAGGGGAAGTTCCAGCGGGCCATCATCCAGAGCGGGGGTGGCTTGGAGGCGATTGACCCTACGGAATCCTTGGCGGCTGCCGAGCAGGTGGGCGTAGAGATTTTCGGCAATCGCACCGCGGAGGAGTTGCGTGCCCTGACCTTAGAAGAGATGCAGGCCTTGCATGGCGACTGGATGAAGAAGCAAAAAGGTTGGCGCCTGATGCAACCGATCTTGGATGGTTATGTTTTGACGGAGGGTTTTGGCGAGGCGACAAAGGCGGGTCGTTTGCCGGAGCGCTCCTACATGCTGGGTGGCACGGAGAACGACATGGAGATTTTCAAGACGGGGCAGAGCTATGGCGATTTCTCGTTAGAGCGGGTGAAGCATGGAGCGAAACCGGCCTACATCTACCATTTTGCCCGCGCCCTGCCCGGTGATAACTGTGGTGCGTTCCACTCCTCGGAGCTTTGGTTCGTGTTCGGCACGTGGAAACGTTGCTGGCGACCTTTCACTGAGGCGGATGGCCGATTGAGCGAGACGATGTTGGATTATTGGACGAACTTTATGCACAGTGGCGATCCGAATGGCAAGGGATTGGCCCCTTGGACACCCTATACCAAGCAGACCCCGGAGATCCATCGCTTTGATATCGAGAAATAATGCGTAACTTTACCGCCTGAAAAATAGAGCCAGCAGTATGAGACCGGAAGATAAAGAAGACGATTATAACGAACAGGAGGAGAATATCCCTTCACAAGCGGAGGAGAACACCGAGGCACAAGAGGAGGCGGGGCATTCCGACTATAAGGCCCCGGTGAAAGGCGACGCGAAGGTGACCTATCACCTGTCGGGCATGTATCAGAATTGGTTTCTGGATTATGCCTCTTACGTGATCTTGGAACGTGCCGTTCCCCACATCAACGATGGATTGAAACCGGTGCAACGACGCATTTTGCACTCGATGCGCCGCCTCGACGATGGACGCTACAACAAAGTGGCCAACATCGTCGGTCACACCATGCAGTTTCACCCGCATGGCGATGCCTCTATCGGCGATGCGTTGGTGCAGTTGGGACAGAAGGAGCTACTGATCGACTGCCAAGGAAACTGGGGAAACATCCTGACGGGCGATGGCGCTGCTGCCCCTCGTTACATCGAGGCACGCCTCTCGAAGTTTGCGTTAGAAACCGTTTTCAATCCGAAGACCACGCAGTGGCAACTCTCCTACGACGGGCGTAACAAAGAGCCGGTCACGTTGCCGGTGAAGTTCCCCCTGTTGCTGGCGCAGGGGGTGGAGGGCATCGCGGTCGGTCTCTCTTCCAAGATTCTTCCGCACAATTTCAATGAATTGTTGGATGCGTCGATCGCCTATCTGCGGGGCGAGCCTTTCCAGCTCTATCCCGATTTCCAGACGGGCGGCTCGATCGACGTAGCGAGATACAACGATGGCGAGCGAGGTGGCTCCGTGAAGGTGCGTGCCAAGATCGGCAAGATCGACAACAAGACGCTTGTTATCTCTGAGATTCCCTATGGCAAGACCACCTCAACCGTGATCGAGAGCATCTTGAAGGCCAACGATAAGGGCAAGATCAAGATCAAGAAAGTTGATGACAACACGGCGAAGGAGGTGGAGATCTTGGTACACTTGGCGCCCGGCGTCTCTTCAGACAAGACCATTGATGCGCTTTATGCCTTCACCGATTGCGAGATCAACATCTCGCCCAACTGCTGCGTGATTCAAGATGACAAGCCGCACTTCCTGACCGTTAGCGATGTGCTGCGCCATTCCACGGATCGCACGTTGGGCTTGTTGCGCAGAGAGTTGGAGATCCAAAAACAGGAGCAGGAGGAGGCGCTCTTCTTCGCTTCGTTGGAGAAGATCTTCATCGAGGAGCGGATCTATAAGGATCGGGAGTTTGAGAATGCAGCGAACATGGATGAGGCGGTAGCGCACATCGACAGCCGCTTGGAGCCTTTCAAGCCGAATTTCGTGCGGGAAGTGACCCGGGAGGATATTCTCAAACTGATGGAGATCAAGATGGGACGCATCTTAAAGTTCAATGCCGATAAATGCAACGACTTTATCGCGCAGACCCTGCAGCAGATCGCCAAGTTGAACGATCATCTGGCGCACATCGTGGATTACACCATCGACTGGTTCCGAATGCTGAAAGAGAAATATGGCAAGGACTATCCCCGTCGCACGGAGATTCGCAACTTCGATACGATCGAGGCGACGAAGGTAGCGGAGGCCAACGAGAAACTCTATATCAACCGACAGGAGGGCTTCCTCGGCATGAGCTTGAAGAAGGATGAGTTCATCTGCAACTGCTCCGACATCGACGACGTGATTATCTTCTACCGCAACGGTATCTACAAGATCGTGAAGGTGGCCGACAAGATGTTTATCGGCAAGGATGTGCTCTACGTCAATGTGTATAAACGCAACGATACCCGTACGATCTACAACGTGGTCTATCGGGATGGCAAGGTGGGCACCAACTACATCAAACGTTTCGCCGTGACCAGTGCCGCACGCGATAAGGAGTATGACTTGACCCGAGGGACAGAGGGTTCGCGCATTCTCTATTTCAGTGCCAATCCGAATGGTGAGGCGGAGACGGTGAAGGTAATCCTGAAGCCGAAGCCCCGACAGAAGCTATTGGTTTTCGAGAAAGACTTTAGCGAGATCGCTATCAAGGGACGAGGCTCGATGGGTAATATCTTGACCAAGGCCGATATACACAAGATCACACTCAAACAGCGCGGCTCCTCGACGTTGGGCGGCCGGATGGTCTGGTTCGATCGGGATGTACTGCGCCTCAACTATGACGGCAGAGGCGAGGGGTTGGGTGAGTTCCACAGCGAGGATCAGATCTTGGTGATCCAGCCGAACGGCGATTTCTATGCGACGAACTTCGATCTCAGCAACCACTATGAGTCCGATATTCAGGTGATCGAGAAATACCAGTCGCAGAAAGTTTGGACAGCCGTGCTCTACGATGCGGATCAGAAATACTGCTACTTGAAACGTTTCCAACTGGAGGTATCTGGCAAGAAACAGAATTTCTTGGGTGACAATCCCAAAAGCTATTTGATGCTCTTGACCGATGAGTGTTATCCTCGCATTGCGGTACGCTTCGGCGGAGCTGACGCTTTCCGTGAGCCGTTGGAGATCGATGCCGAGGAGTTTGTGGGCGTGAAGGGCTTCAAGGCGCGTGGCAAACGGGTGAGCAACTACTTGGTGGCTGAGGTGGAAGAATTGGAGCCGACACGTTTCCCGACCCAGGAGCGTGAAGTGCCTTTGGATGAGCCGACAGACGATGAGGCGTCTATCGATGAAGTCCCCCAGAGCCAATCTGATATTTTGGACGAGATTACCGGACAGATGAAACTTTTTGATGAATAGGATGAATCGCTGTTTCCACCTTTGCTGGATCGTTTGCTTCTGTTTCATTGTCTCGCTCTCGGCGCAGACGGAGGCACTGCCTCGCTCCACGAATAGTGCGACGTTGGTAGGTGTGGGTGGATATAACTTGATGGATACTTACCTCTCCCCCGGAGCCCCGGAGCGTAATTACACGGGCGTCGGGTTCAGTGTGCTGCATGAGCGGATGCAGATGACCCGCTTGGCAAATCAACGCATCTCTCGGCAACAACTCTTTCGGGGCGAGCTCGCACGCACAGAGAATGCTGCCGCTACCGCTACCGACTTAGCGGGCTTCGCCACCTACAGCTTGGGGTATCACTATCATTTCACTTCTCCCCTACCCGATTTGCAGCTGTTGGCTGGAGCGATGGCGCAGGGATGGGTAGGCTTCATCTACAATACTCGCAACGGCAACAACCCCGCCTCCACCAAGGCAGATGCCGATTTGCGTCTCTCGGCGATGGTCCTTTACACGTTGCGCATCAAGGGGTATCCCATCCGCTTGCGTTATCAAGGGGCGATTCCATTCGCCGGTGTCTGCTTCTCGCCCCATTACAACCAGTCCTATTATGAGATTTTCGATCTGGGGAATCATGCCGGGGTGGTGCAGTTCAATTCGTTTCACAACAAATGGGCCTATCAACAGTTGCTGACCGCTGATTTTCCGGTGGGAGCCTTGACGCTCCGTGTCGGTTTTCTCGGCAACTATTATCGGACAGATCTCAATGCAATTCAGTCGCATGTGGTCTCCCGTAGTTTCGTGATTGGTTTGGCGGTGGAGACGGTGAAGGTTGCCTCGCTCTTCCGCAAAGGAGCAACCGCCCCTTCCCGTAGTGCGTATTATTAATGAAAGAGGAGTTAGGAATGAGGAATAAGCAATTAACAAGTAGGGACGCAACAGTAAGGGATTGTGGGTCAAAGCCCGCAATGACACGAATACATTTTGATACGTCCTCAATTCGTAGAGACGTAGCGCGCTACGTCTCTACAATCAGGATGTGTATCCTTATCCTGGGGTCATTATTATGCCTTTCCTCCTGTGAAAAGGCCGACGAATACGATCGTTCGCCCCGTGCCAACTTCGAGGCGCTTTGGAAGATCATGGATGAGAACTACTGCTTCTTCTCCTATAAAGCGGTGGATTGGGATGCGGTGCATCAACGTTATGCCACTTTGATTACTGACACGATGAATCAGTATGCGCTCTTCGACACGCTGGGCAACATGCTTCAGGAGCTGAAGGATGGGCACACCAATCTCTACTCCTATTTCAATACCTCTCGCTATTGGGATTGGTACCTCGACTATCCCGAAAACTTCGACTGGGATCTGATCGAAGACAATTATATCGGTACTGATTATGCCATTGCCGGCGGGTTACGCTACACGACGCTGTGCGATGGGCAGATCGGCTATATTTATTATGGTAGCTTCTCTTCCTCGGCGGGCAATAATGCCCTCAACCACATCTTCTATCAGTTCAAGGATTGCAAAGGGTTGATTCTCGACATCCGCAACAACAGTGGCGGGTTGCTCTCGCATGCTGAGCGCATCGCCTCTCGTTTTATCGAGGAGAAGCGGTTAGTGGGCTATGCGCAGCATAAAACAGGACGAGGACACGATGATTTCTCAGAGCTCTATCCGCAATACCTTGAGCCCTCGGAAGGAATACTTTGGCTGCGTCCTGTGGTGGTGCTGACCAACCGCCGTTGTTACAGTGCCGCAAATGATTTTGTGCTTAAGGTCTATCCCTTACCCAACGTCACTACCTTGGGCGATCGCACCGGCGGTGGTTGTGGATTGCCGTTCAATTCGGAACTGCCGAACGGTTGGGCGGTTCGTTTCTCCGCCTCCCCGATGTATGACGCACAGAAACAACTGACAGAGTTTGGTATTGACCCCGAAATCCCCGTGTCGCTCACGGAAGAAGACAAGGAGAAGGGCATCGATACACTCATTGAGCGGGCCATCGAACTATTGACGGCTTCATAATTCTGACCTTAAAACTCGAAATTCAAAATAATTTGTTATCTTCGCGCTCGTTCGTGAATCAGGCGGCTGTGGTGTAATTGGTAGCCACGCCAGACTTAGGATCTGGTGCTTCACGGCGTAAGGGTTCGAGTCCCTTCAGCCGCACGAAAAGAAAGGGATGCTTCTCCACGCAAGAGGCATCCCTTTTTCTTTTGCCCAATTGGAGAAAAAATTTTTCCTAACTGGAGAAAAAAATGGGTCCAACAGGCGCTTATTCGTAGATCAACGTGGAAAGACGATCGGGATGAAACACCTCATTCGCCACGTCAAGTATATCCTCTGCCGTGATTTTCCGGATGCGCTCGACGATTTGCGCCATCGAGTCATACTGGTTGTAGTGCAGGAAACTCTTGCCTAATCCCAAGAAAAGATTCTCATGGTTGTCATTGGCAACGCCTAACTGTCCGATTGCTTGGTTTTTGGCTTGGTTCAAACGGGCGGAGGTGAGGGCGGTATTACGCAACGTATCCAACTGTTGATGCACCAAGCTCATGGCCCGCTCCCGATTCTTGGGGGCACAACCGAAATAGATGGTCGCCATGCCGCAGTCAGTGTAATGCGTCACATTGGATTCTACGTTATAAACCAAACCATTGCGTTCACGCAGGGAGACATTGAGCAAACTGTTCATGCCTGGGCCGCCTAATAGGTTATTTAGCAAGAAGAGTGGCACTCGCTTGGCCTCGAACAGCGTGTAGGCTTGTCCGCCAATCAATACATGCGCTTGGTGGGTATCTTTGTGCTTCGTGACGCTCTTCGCCTCTTGTAGTTTGGGTGCCTTGCGTTTACGTTCCGCCATCGGGAAATCAATGCCCGCTAACAATTGCTCGCCCATGCGCACGATATCCTCGAACGCATTGCTGCCCATCGAGAAGAAGAGCATGTTGCTTGGAGCATAAAAACGTTGCGTGAAGGAGCGACCTGATTCGCCTGTGAAGGTGCGCAAGGCACGCTTGTCTCCTAAGATCATACGTCCTAACGGATGTCGGGCGAAGAGCAGGCTCTCAAACTCATCAAAGATCAACTCCGAAGGGCTGTCTTTGTAACTCTCTATCTCATCGAGAATCACCTCCACCTCCTTCTCAATCTCTGCCTCGGGGAAGTTGGCGTGAAACGCCAAGTCGGTCAATAGCTCGAAAGCCCGTTCAAAGTCTTTCGCCATAAAGACGGAATAGAGAAAGGTCTCCTCCTTGGTGGTGTAGGCATTCAGTTCACCGCCAACCGTTTCCATACGGTTGAGGATGTGCCAAGCCTTGCGATGCTCCGTCCCTTTGAACAGCATGTGCTCCACGAAATGCGCCAATCCACGCTCATGCGTTCCTTCGTCGCGGGTACCCGCATTGATGGCATAGCCACAGTAAGAGACCGGTGTTTGGATAGGCAGGTGCACCATGCGTAGCCCGTTGGGTAAAGTATGTGTAAGATAGTTCATATCATTGATGGATTTCGAGCGGCGAAGATACGAACTATTTCGGAGCTGGTGTCCGCCAATCTCTCCTATTTTCCGGAATAACAATTAGATTCCATCCGAATGTTAGGCCCATCTTTTGTGATTTTTGCGTATGTTTGCAGCATAATTGAATCATTCGGCTATTAAAAGGGAAGAAAATGAAACAAATTGTTCTTTTGGGACTGGCTTTCGCCTGGGCACTCAGTGCTTGCGGAGGTGGTAATCCGGCAGATCAAGCCAAGCAGGTAGCCTCTGTCGAGCATTTGAAAACATATACGGAGGCCATCGCACATGATAGTTGTGAGGGACGTCGCCCCTTCTCCGCCGGTGCGGATCGGACGGTAGGCTATATCGCCGAGCAGATGAAAGCCGTAGGGCTGAAACCAGTTTCCGGAGAGAGCTATTTCCAGCCGGTGCCTATTATCTCCTCCCGGACAGTTTGCCCAGAGCCGATGCGTTTACGCACGCCTAAACAGACACTTTCCTTGGAATGGTTGGAGGGTTACACCGCTTTCTCCGCTCGTATAGAGCCGGAGATCACATTAAAAGATGCCCCGCTTTTCTTTGCGGGTTATGGCATTGTGGCACCGGAATATGGCAAGAATGACTATGCGGGTATCGAGCATCCGGAGGATAAGGTGGCAGTCGTGATTGTGAACGATCCCGGCTTGGGCAGCACGGACGAGAGCTATTTCAATGGCGACATCATGACCTATTATGGCCGTTGGATGTATAAATTCGAGGAGGGCGCAAGGCAGGGCGTGAAGGGTGTCTTGATCATCCATGAGGATCGGGGAGCCGGTTATCCTTGGTCGGTCGTGCGGGCATCGGCACGCTCGAAGATGTATGTCGAGAGCGATAGCGAGGCTTATCATTGCCCATTGAACGGCTGGATCCAGCAGGAGGTGGCCCGTCAGCTGTTGGCGGATAATGGCTATGACTTGGATCAGTTGATCGCCGAGGCGAAGAAGCCCGATTTCAAGCCCTTCGACCTCAAATCGACAGTCAGTGTGAAGATGGAGAACACCTTTGAGCGGCAGGAAAGTCCCAACGTGGTGGGTTATATTCCCGGGAGTGGCGAAACGGATGAGAGCGTAGTTTATCTGGGCCATTGGGATCATTTAGGATATGGCGCGCCAATCAACGGGGATAGCCTGATCAATGGGGCAACGGATAATGCGGTAGCTATTGCCTGGATGCTGGAGATCGCCCGCTGTTTCGAAGCCTTACCGAAGGCATCTCGAAGAAACATCGTCTTCCTCTCTCCTACTTGCGAGGAGACCGGCTTCTTAGGTACGAAATATTATGTGGAGCATCCGCTCTTCCCGATCGAGAAGGTAGCCGCCGTGATCAATTTGGATGTCTTCCCCTTGTGGGGCGAGAATAATGACGTGACGATCACGGGATATGGCAACTCCGATCTGGATAGCACATTGGCTGTCTTGGCAAAACCTTATGGCCGTTACATCATGCCCGATCCGGATGCCTACAACGGCATGTTCTACCGCTCGGATCATTTCCCCTTCGTGCAACGTGGCGTACCTGCGATGTTTGCCAAAGGATGGAACGACAACCGTCAGCATGGCAAGGAGTGGGCGAAGGAGCAGATCGCGAAATACTGGGCAGAGACCTATCACAAACCGACCGATCAGACGCATCCCGAAAGCGACGATTACAGCGGTTTGCTACAGGAGGTGCAGCTCTTCTTCGACTTAGGCTATCAGTTGGCGAACGAAGAGGGCTATCCGAAATGGAATCCCAAATCGGAATTTGCCAATGTATTGAAAAGATAGTACTTTTGCCGCAGTTCAAGCACAAACTATGGCAATCATGAATAAAGACTTTATCACTTCTATATTGGAGCGGGAGGCGGAGGCGGTTCGCCGTATCCCTGTGAGCGATCGCTATGAGCAGGCGATTCAACTTATCGTGGAGCATGTGCATCAGCAAGGCGGCAAGTTGATCACCAGCGGTATGGGCAAAGCCGGGCAGATTGCGATGAATATCGCAACCACTTTCAGCTCCACTGGTACGCCGGCCTCCTTCCTGCATCCCAGTGAGGCACAGCATGGCGATTTGGGCATTGTTCGGGAGCATGACATCTTCCTCTTGATCTCTAATTCGGGAAAGACCCGCGAGTTGTTGGAGCTGGTTGAGCTGGCCCGGGCGTTCGTGCCCCAGATCCAGTTTATTGTGATCACTGGCAAAGAAGACAGCCCATTGGCGGCCCAGGCGGATGTCTGTCTGCCAACCGGCGATCCGAAAGAGGTTTGTCCATTAGGCTTGACTCCGACCACCTCCACGACGGTGATGACCGTCATTGGCGACATTTTGGTGGTAGGCACCATGCAGCAGATCCATTTCACCAGCACGGATTACGCGAAGCGCCACCACGGTGGCTATTTAGGAGCGAAAAGCAGAGAGCAAAGCAAGCAAGAAATATGAGAAGCGTTTTTGGCATCGGGGAGACTATCCTCGATATTATTTTCAAGGAAGAACAGCCCTACAAAGCGGTGCCGGGCGGTTCCGTATTTAACGGGTTAGTCTCATTGGGACGTTTGCGAGTACCGGTCACTTTCATCAGCGAGATGGGTAAAGACCAGGTGGGCGATCTGATCCTGCGTTTCATGACGCAAAACCATATCTCCACACAGTACATCGACCGTTTCCCCGATGGGAAAAGCCCGATCTCGTTAGCCTTTCTCGATGCCGACCGCAACGCCAAGTACTCCTTCTACAAAGATTACCCCACGGAGCGTTTGGATGTGCCTTTCCCCCGCATTGAGGCGGATGATATTTTCGTCATAGGCTCCTACTATGCGCTCAATCCCGCCCTGCGGCCAAGGATGGTGGAGTTTCTACAATATGCCCGTGAGCGGAAAGCCATTATCTATTACGACCTCAACTTCCGCAAAGCCCATGCGCATGAAGCAATCCGCTTGATGCCGACGGTACTGGAAAACTTAGAGTATGCCGACATCGTGCGTGGCTCTGACGAGGATTTCCTGAACTTGTTCGGTGCGCAAGCGGGCGATCAAGTCTATGCGGATCATGTGCAGTTCTATTGCGATCGACTGATCACGACCTACGGAGCCAAGGGCGTGGAGCTTTACACCAGCCGTTTCAAGCAGCATTACAATGCCCCGGCCATCGAGCCGCAAAGCACGATTGGCGCTGGCGATAACTTCAATGCGGGCTTGATCTTCGGCTTGCTGAAAGAGGATGTGCGGTTGAAAGATTTGGCGGATCTGACACCGGACCGCTGGGAGCGGATCATCCGGCACGGCATGGCCTTGGCAGGCGAGGTATGTCAAAGCTACGACAATTACATCTCTACCGATTTTGCCGCACGCTATTTAGCGGCAAACCAATAGGCGGCACTGAAAAGATATAGGCATTATTGCTGTCTGTCCGAATAATTTACGTACATTCGCGGCTTCAAGAAATATCCTATATTATACATAATAATCGTATTTTGAAAACATTTGAAGAATTAGGAGTTGCCGCACCGATATTGAAGGCAATTCAAGAGATGGGCTATGAATCGCCCATGCCCGTGCAGGAGGAAGTGATTCCATTCCTATTGGGGGAAGACAATGACGTTATCGCTTTAGCACAGACCGGAACCGGCAAGACTGCGGCCTATGGCTTGCCGATCTTGCAGAAGATTGATGTGGAGGCTTGCTACCCACAGGCCTTGGTGCTCTGCCCGACGCGAGAGCTTTGCTTACAGATCGCGGATGATCTGAATGACTATTCGAAATATATGGAGCACCTGCGTGTGCAGCCGGTGTATGGCGGATCGAGTATCGAGAGCCAGATCAAGGCCTTGAAGCGCGGCGTGCATGTGGTGGTGGCTACACCGGGACGATTGATCGACTTGATGAACCGTAAGACGGTCGATTTGGGTGCGGTGAAAAACGTGATCCTCGACGAGGCGGACGAGATGCTCAACATGGGCTTCACCGACAGCATCAACGAGATCTTGGCCGCTGTGCCGGAAACGCGCAACATGTTGCTCTTCTCGGCTACGATGCCGAAAGAGATCGCGGCGATTACGAAGAAGTATATGCGCGACCCGAAGGAGATTGTGATCGGCGTGAAGAACGAGGGCAACAAGAATATCCGTGACATTTATTATATGGTACGTGCGCAAGACAAATACCTTGCCTTGAAACGTATCGCCGACTATTACCCGAACATCTATGGCATCATCTTCTGCCGTACCCGTAAGGAGACACAGGAGATTGCCGACAAGCTGATTCAGGATGGCTACAACGCCGATTCGCTGCATGGCGAGTTGAGCCAAGCGCAACGCGACTACGTGATGCAGAAATTCCGCATCAAGAACTTGCAGTTGTTAGTGGCGACCGACGTGGCTGCCCGTGGCTTGGACGTGGATGACCTGACGCATGTGATCAACTACGGATTGCCCGACGAGATCGAGTCTTACACCCACCGCCGTGGCCGTACGGGTCGCGCAGGCAAGACCGGTATCTCTATCTCCATCTGCCACATTCGCGAGAAGAGCAAGATCAAGCAGATCGAGCGAGTCATCAACAAGCAGTTTGAGAAGGGCGTGATGCCGACCGGCGAGCAGATCTGCGAGAAGCAGCTGTTCAACTTGGTGGATCAGATCGAGAAGGTGAAGGTGAACGAGGAGGAGATCGCCGGCTTGATGCCCTCTATCTATCGTAAGTTAGAGTGGTTGGATAAGGAAGACATCATCAAGCGCATGGTCTCTTTGGAGTTCAACCGCATGATCGACTATTACAAGGATGCCGACGACATCGAGGAGGTGGACGAGAAGCGTCCGAAGCGTGTCAAGGGCGAGGCGGAGGCTGGTTACACCCGTCTGTTCCTCAACTTTGGCAAGACCGACACCTTGAGCGTGCCTGATTTGATTGAGTTGGTGAACCGTTGCGTGCCGGGCCATGTGCAGATCGGCCGTATTGACCTGCACGATAACTTCTCCTTCTTCGAGGTGGTTGAGGAGGAGGCGCAGCGCGTGATCGACCAGATGAACGGTTTCGAGGTTGATGGCCGACGCATCCATGTGGAGGTATCGCAAGCTCGCGTCGAGCCGGGAGAGAAGCGCAAGGGTGGCAAAGCACGCAAGGAGCGTAAAGGTGGCCGTGCCGCAGGATTTGGTGGCTTCAAAGCGAAGCGCGAGGGTGGCAAACGGAAGGAAAAACGCCGCGATGAGGCCCCCAAGAGTCGTAAAGAGGGCAAGAAAGCCGATAAAAAGGAGGGCAAGAAGAAAAAATTTTATGAGGATGCCCCCGGATACAAAAAACGGAAATAAGACATATTTTAAGAGTTAGTTTACGGATTTTTAAAGAAGCGTGATTCAATTTTGGCATGAATCACGCTTTTTTTGTGACATTATGGAAGAGAAATACAGGAGCAATATACCATCAAAATGGTATTGTTCGGCAAATAATACTAACATTTTGCTTGATATATTTTGTCAATACAGACAAACGCGCTACTTTTGCCGCCGAAAGGTTGTCATATTAATCGTTTTAATCAAAGTAATTAACCAAGGATGTGTGTTAAACGCATTTATTAAAAAAACGTTTGTCTTATGAGAAAATTCCTATCTCTGGGTCTCGGGTTAGCATTAAGCGGGACAATGGCTATGGCGCAAACGCAGATTAGGGGAACCGTCGTGGATGAGGCGGGCGAACCGGTAATCGGAGCGTCAATTATCGTAGTAGGAACTACAACGGGTACCGTGACTAATTTCGACGGTACATTCGAACTGAACGCACCACAAGGGGCCAAACAAGTAACAATCTCTTATGTCGGCATGGTTTCTCAGACCATCGCCATCAAGCCAAACATGGCAATCACCCTAAAATCAGACGCACAAGATTTGGATGAGGTCGTTGTCGTTGCCTATGGTACGACTTCTGCCCGCAACTTGACGGGTGCCGTTTCTTCCGTGAAGGGTGAGGCCATTAAGAACATCCCCGGTCCTTCAGTAGATGGAATGTTGCAAGGACGTGCTTCGGGTGTGATGATCTCAACTCCCTCTTCTTCTGTGGGTGCCGCTCCGGTGATCAATATCCGTGGTGTCGCTTCTATCTCTAACAGCACAACGCCGCTCTATGTAGTAGATGGTATGATCATCTCCATGGAGACCTCTTCCAGCACACGCCAGAACCCGTTGGCCGATATTAACTCTGCCGACATCAAGTCTATCGAGATCTTGAAGGATGCGGCGGCTACGGCATTGTATGGTTCTCGTGCAGCCAACGGTGTCATCATGATTACGACTCACTCCGGCCAGAGAGGTAAGGCGAAAGTCTCTTATAGCGGTGCCTATACGATCGCACAGGCAACCGGTATGTTCGACACGATGAACGCCGAGCAATACACCGAGTTCAAGAACTTGGGTGTTAGCAACACGGCTGCTCGTGTGACTGACAAGGGTTTCTACGACAAGTATAAATATGATTTGATGTACGACAGCAAGAGTAACGTGCTGAGTACAGACTGGACCGATCTGTTGTTCCAGACCGGTAACATCATGAACCACGACATCAACATATCGGGTGGTTCAGAGGATATGAGCTACTACATCAGCACCGGTATCATGGATCAAGATGGTATCACGGTGGGTGATGAGTTCAAGCGCTACTCTTTCAAGGCCAACACCAACTTCAAGATGAACGAGTGGTTGAAGGGTGGATTCAACGGAAGCTACTCCAACACGCAACAGAAGAACGTCGATGGTGGTTATGGCGACGGCCTCTACTCGATCAACGGTTTCTCTCGTATGGCTGCGATTCTGCCGCCGAACATTCCGGCGTTCAACGAGGATGGCACCGCCTACATGGACAATGGCCAGTACTTGGGTTACGGTAACAACAAGATCGGCTGTACTTACTACAACCCGATGTCCTACATCGACGAGCAGGCAAGCCGCATGGAGAACAACCGTATCATCGCCAGCGGTTTCTTGGAGGCCAACCCAATCAAGGGTCTCTCGCTGAAGTCACAATACGGTATCGACTGGTTCATCACTAACTCTACGACGATGTATTCACCGAATGGTGGTGATGGCTATGCTTCAGGCGGTAACCTCTATGCATACGCTACAACCCGTAAGACTTGGACATGGACCAACACGGCCAACTACCAATTTGATATCAAAGACGATCACCACTTCGGTGCGACGATCGGTATGGAGGCCCAGGAGATGCAGCTCCGCCGTCGTTACTACTATGCAACGACCCTCTCTGATCCGAGCATGGTCTATGAGGAGGCTCCCTATCTGACTTACGCAAGTAGCTCCGGCACAAACCGTCGTGAGGAGCGCTCGATGGTTTCTTACCTCGGTCGTTTGAGCTATAACTACAATTATCGCTACTACTTGGAGGGCAGCTTCCGTCGAGATGGTCTCTCTGCGTTGGGTACCAAGTGGGGTAACTTCTGGGGTGCCAGTGCCTCTTGGCGTATCTCTGACGAGGCCTTCTTCAAACCGTTGAAGAGTGTGTTCAGCGACCTCCGTTTCAAGGCCAGCTATGGTGTTGTAGGTAACACGAATATCTCTGACAACTATGCGGCGATCTCTAAATACGCAGCTTCTTATTACAATGGCAACGGTGCCTTCTTGCTGAGCAAGATCGCGGATGCTTATTTGGGTTGGGAGCAGACAGCAAAGACTGATATCGGTTTGACCGGTCAGATCGCTGAGAAGTGGAACGTCGAGTTGACCTACTTCAAGTCGAAATCTAAGGATTTGATTCTTGACTCCGCACAGTCTTAC
Organism: Parabacteroides sp.; assembly: GCA_022775005.1. GTDB lineage: Bacteria > Bacteroidota > Bacteroidia > Bacteroidales > Tannerellaceae > Parabacteroides. The sequence goes on along the minus strand of JALFJR010000084.1, from coordinate 2,605 downwards.
TCAACCGGTATTCCCGATGCCTCTATCACGACCAACATCGGTAAGGCACAGAACACGGGTGTTGAGTTCAGCTTTGGTGGAATCGTGCTCCAGAGAGGTGACTTCACGTGGAATACAAACCTCAATGTGACCTATGTGAAGAATAAGGTAACGGAGTTGGAGAGCGACATCGTAGAGAGCGGTACGGGTGCAGCTAACATTACCGTTGAGGGTAAGTCTATGGCACAGCTCTATCTCTATCCGACAGCCGGCATTGATAAGGAGACAGGTCGTCGCGTCGTACTCTTGGACGATGCCAATGGCAACCCGACCCGTGAGGCCCTCTTGGTTTATACACGTGGCGCAGGTGCTTCCGTTTATGACCGCACAACGGGTGAGAAGCTCGACATCAACGACTGGAAAGCGCACATCTGGGGCAACACGAAGCCGACCTACTACGGTGGTTGGACCAACAACTTCACGTGGAGGAATTGGGATGCAACGGTCTTCTTCCAGTTCTCGGGTGGTAACAAGATCTACAACGGTACGAAAGCGACCACTTCCGATATGCGTTTCTGGAACAACACGACCGATGTGTATAAGCACGCATGGCGCAACCCGGGTGATGTAGCTACCTACGCAAAGCCGGAGCAGAACGATAACTACTCCAACGGTTCGGCCAACCCGATCAGCGACTGGGTGGAGAATGGTGACTACCTGCGCTTGAAGAACCTCTCTATCGGTTACACCTTCAACACGAAGAACTGGCCGAAGAAGATCGGTATCTCTCAGCTCCGCCTCTATGCGACAGCGACCAACCTGTTCTGCATCACGGGATATAGCGGTATGGACCCCGAGATCAACTCTCGTGCCGATATCTCCAACCGTGTTTCCGGTATCGATAAGAACACGACACCGCTGACGAAGACTTATTCTTTTGGTATCAACTTGTCATTCTAATTTATTTATTCAGTAGCAACAATGAAAAGAGTTTTAGTATATACAGCCGCAGCGGTAGCCACCCTGTTGGTAGGCACCGGCTGCGAGGGCGACTTCATCGAGAAGTCTCCGGAATTGCAGGTCAGTGAGCAAGCCGTTTTCGAGAGCGCCGACCGCCTCTCCGCTGCCGTTGAGGGTGTCTATGCCCGTGCGAAGAATGGCTATTTCTTGGGTGGATTCGTGACCGACGCAGGTGACAACCGCAGCGACGACATGTGTAACTACGGTAACAACGGTTACACGATGCGCGACACCTACAACCATGCGGTCAACGCCTCTTGTATCGAGAACGACTACATGTTCTACAACGCTTACTTAGGCATCAACTATGCGAATACCCTCATTGATGGTATCGAGGGTACTTACGCGGGTTCATTGCCTTGCGACGCGACTACCGCCAAGAAGTATGTGCAGGAGCTGAAGTTCGTGCGCGCCGTCTCTTACTTCTTCTTGAGCCAGCTCTTCGGTCAGCCTTATGCGTACGATCCGAATGCGAAGAACGTGCCGTTGCGTGTGAAGGCGGTAACAGGTGCGGGCGAGAATGAGTGTCCGGCTGCGACAATTAGCGAGGTGTTCAAGCAGATCCTGGCCGATACAGAGGATGTCAGCGCCCTGCCCGCAGGTTTCGGTACGGATGGTTTCGATGCGACCAAGGCTTCTCAGGCTTCCGCTCATGCGCTCCGTATGCGTGTCTATATGTGTATGAACGACTGGCAAAACGCGATCAACGAGGGTAAGCAGATCACAGGCTTCAGCTTGATCCCCTCCATCGCTACGATGTTCGACATGCCGTATGCCTTGACCGAGGAGAACATCTTCTCCATCCCGATGAGCGATAGCGACAAGAGCGGTAGCCAGTCTCACCCGGTAGGTTTTGTTTATCACGGTGCTGGTCAGATCACTTGTGTGAATACGATCAACGGTATCCAGACGGTTTACGGTGTGGCTGAGGATGCCCGTTCAGGCTTTATCTACAGCGACGCAAAGGGTTATACTTACTGCGAGAAGTTCAATGAGTATTCTACTCGCTTGGAGTGGATCCCCATCTTCCGTTACGCAGAGATCCTGTTGAACTTGGCGGAGTGCTACTACAAGGCAGGCGATGAGGCTACGGCGTTGAGCTACCTGAAGCAGGTTCGTACACGCTCTATCCCCGAGGCATCCGATAAGTTGGTGACCTACAAAGAGAGCGGTGCAGCCCTCTGGACAGCGATCGACAACGAGCGTCGTTGGGAGTTCTTGGGCGAGGGTATGCGTGGTTATGACATCTCTCGTCGTGCGGAAGACTATCGTCACCCGCTGACTGATGGTGGTTGGGAGGTTGTCGCTACGGCAGCTGATCATACGACTTACTGCTGGGCATTCCCGCTTTATGAGACAACGGTTAACACGGCATTGAATAACTGATTTGTGAAAAAGCCAGAACCGAAATAACACACACTTTTTCTCAAACTGGGGCGGGGGCAGCCGAGAGGTATCCTTCGCCTAATTTTTTTATCTGTTTCCGTTCGGGAACACGCAGGAAAGGCTATTTCTTATCAGTTTCCGTTCGGGAACACGCAGGAAAGGCCATTTCTTATCAGTTCCCGTTCGGGAACACGCAGGAAAGGCTATTTCTTATCAGTTC
>JALFJR010000026.1 GCA_022775005.1 Parabacteroides sp. | reverse complement strand
CGACCCAAGTTGATGTCCTTTTTGAGTTAATAATCAATAAAAGCGTTAAATCTTCACCTTTTAGAATGTGCAATTAAAAATAACAACCATATTTCTGACTTATTATCTATAAAATATTGAGTAATAATCGGTTGTAAATACAGTTCTTGTAGATGGAAATACTCTGTTGTTTTATCCATATGCAAAAGAGAATGAGAGTTATACTATTCCAAATTCTGTTCAAAAGATTGCTTCAAATGCATTTAATTTTACCACATGGGGTTATGATTATCCCATATCAAAACTTAAAGATATAACGATTCCGGAGTCTGTCCGTAGTATAGAGACTGATGCATTTGCTGGTGTTGTGGGTAAAATCATTCGCTTATGTGCTGAAGTTCCTATAGGTTTGACTGGAGATATAGGTTTATCTGGTGCTTTAGTTTATGTGCCTAAAGGATCATTATCCGCTTATAAGCAAGCTGCGGTTTGGAAAACCTATACTTTGTTTGAGACCGGTGCGAAAGGAACAACTGTGGAGTTAATGTCTGCAGGAACATTAGCATCAAAACTAACAGGTGTAGATTTAGGTACTATTCAAGAGCTGAAAGTCTCAGGTCCAATGAATACCAACGACTTTGAAGTGATTAAGCAAATGACGTTGCTCACCAAAGTGGATCTGAGTGAGGCAACGATGGAGGAAAATAAGTTGCCGAATTATGCTTTCAGCTGTTTTGCTAATGATGTGGAGCAATTAATGGCTTATTTAATAGAAGTGATTCTACCTGAGGGAATTACGGAAATTGGGGACGGTGCATTTAGTTATTTATATCAATTAGAGAAAGTTAATATTCCGACATCTGTTGAGAGAATAGGCTCTGAGGCCTTCGCTCATTGTCATAGGTTTAGCTCTCTTGATGTTTCTTTACTGACTAATTTGAAATCTATAGGACGTAATGCGTTTGGTGGCTGTAGATCTGTTTCTTCAACTATGCAGTTCCCCAATACATTGGAGAGAATTGGGCAATCTGCATTTTCGGGGACAAATGTGACTTCTGTCGATTTTTCAAATACTGCATTAAATGGAGTCGAGTCATACGCATTCTCTGATTGTGCGATTACGGGAGATTTGTCTTTCCCTGCGACATTGACGCATATAGGTAATGGTGCATTCGATGCCGCAACCCCATCTTCCATCAAGTTGAAATCTTCCAATATGGTTAGCTTAGGAGGAACTGATGTATTCAAAGCCGCCAAAGGAACGACTTGTACTGTTTATGTACCCAAAGGTTTAGGGGAAACCTATAAGGCTGATACCTATTGGTCCCCGTTTAGAAATAATATTGAGGAGTATGGACATTTGGTGACTGTTACTGTAAATGATGATCATGGTGATAGTTATGGCTATGCTACAGGTGGTGGTGCTTACGAAGAGGGTGAAACTGTTACGCTTACTGCTTCCTTGTATGAATACAGAAATGGTCTTTTTGCTGGCTGGTTTGAGAATAACCAAAAACTGTCAGGTGAGTCAACCTATAGCTTTACAATGGGTGATACGGATCGCAGTATTGAGGCAAGATTTTCCAAGGACGGATATGGCATAGAAGGTTGGAGTGAGACGGTTGCGGATCCAGATAAAGCGGATGGGCAAACAGTGATGCTTTGGCCTTACAATAGTAGTTTGTGGGTGACAGGTGAATTGGATTGGAACTTGAAAAAGTTTACTTATAGCCGAGGAGCCTCTTTGTTGGTTGAATCTCCAATTACAGCCGAACAGATTAACGTTCAGGCAAGCATGTCAGGTAATCAGTGGTATTTCATATCTTTCCCCTACGATCTAAAGTTTTCAGATATAGTATTAGAACAAGATCATCAGTTTGTAGTACGTGAATATGATGGTGCCGCCCGTGCGGCAAATGGTATGGGCGCTTCTTGGAGACAACTCTCGACTGATGCAACAATGAAGGCAAACAAGGGTTATATTATACAGTTTGCCCAAAGTAGCGGATTTGATTCTTATAACGCTGCCTCCGGTATGGAAGCCCTCTTCAACCGTCAAGCCGTGACAATTGATCTTCCAGCTCATACCTCTACGGTGCCTGCTGATGCGAACTGGAACTTGGTGGGTAATCCTTTCCCCTGTTATTTCAGTGTGAAGCAGTTGTTTGATGATGGATTGAATGGTACCGTGACGGTTTGGTCGGATCAGCTTCAGAACTATGAATACTATACGCAGGATGATGAGGGCGTTTATTTGGCTCCGCTGACTGCCTTCTTTATCCAACATAGCGGCAGTACATCAAGCGTGACCTTTAAGCCAGAGGGGCGTGTGGCTGCACTGCCTACGACCCGTGCGGCCCTGGCTGAATTGCGGAGTGACATGGGCCGAGAGGTAATCAACCTGCAGTTGGCGAACGACTCTCTGAGTGACAAGACTCGCGTGGTCTTTAACGATGCTGCCTCTACCGACTATGAGCTGGGCAAGGACGCAGCGAAGTTCAGTAGTATGAACAACAACGCTCCCTCTCTCTATTCCTTAGATGCGCAGAACCAACAGTTGGCTATTAACGAGCGTCCGGTTGGCAACGGCTTGGTACGCTTAGGTTGCTACATCGGTGTGAAGGGCAGCTATACGCTCTCCGCAAAGGAGGCATTGGCGAGCGATCTCTACCTCTATGATACAGAGACGGGTGCCTCTTGCAACTTGCGAGAGACCAGTTATGCCTTCACGGCTGAGGCAGGCATTTGCAACAACCGCTTTGAGCTGCGTACGACCTTGAGAGGCACTGGTGTTGAGGCTATTGCCGGATTCAGCTGGCAGGTGGCGGGCGATCAGTTGCAGCTGAATGGTTTGCCCGTGGGTGCGACAGTCAGCTTGTTTGATGCGAATGGTCGGATGCGGTTCACGGGAGATGCGACTACGGCAGCAGCGGGTATCGCCTTGCCACAAAGTGGTATCTATTACCTGATCATCCGTACAGCGGAGGGTGTTTCATCCACAGTATCCATTAAACGATAAGCGGTATGAAAACGTGGAATACCTATATGATACTGCTCTTGGCGTGGCTCCTCAGTGGAGCTGCCGCCGAGCTGCGGGCACAGACGTGGGATCCTGATTCCCCGCCTGAGCCAGGTCTGTTGAGTGTGACGTTGACCTCTTCACCTGCCGGATGTGCCTATTTTACGCAGACTTGGGAGGGTGAACACAAGGCGGGTACGCAGGTGACGATCTCTGTGGAGCCTTATCGAGATTATGATTTCGTGGCATGGGTGGACGAGCAGGGCGCTCAGTTGACAACCGAGTCAAGTTATACCTTCACGATAGCTAAGAATCGCCGCTTCACGGCTCAGTTGCAATTCAATCCGAAAGAGAATCCTGCTGAACCGGGTGGTAGCTATTATAAAGTGGTCACGACTGCAAGTCCGACTAACGGTGGCTGGATTGCGCAAAGTGGACAGGGAATTTATGAGGTGGGGCAGCCGGTGACGCTGACCGCCTACGCCTATCCTGATTATGCATTTAGCCACTGGGAGCGACAAGGGGAGCGTGTGGGCGATGAGCTAACCTTGACCTTTACGATGCCGAGCAACCATGCCTATTACACCGCTGTTTACACCTGGAATCCTGCCAGCCCTTCCGAGCCGGGACAAGCTACCGCTTGGCTCTACTTGCAAAACAGCCTGCCTGAAGGAGGCTATGTGGCGCAGAGCGGCAATGGCGTTTATACCTTGGGCAGTGCGGTGACGGTGGAGGCCTCGCCCTATATCGGCTATCAGTTTGATGGCTGGTATGCCAATGGTCAATTGCTTTCAACCCGATATGCCTATACGTTCACAATCCAAGTGGCTCGTATGACGGTGGAGGCGCGCTTCTCTAAGAAGCCGACCTCTCCCGGCACGCCATCTGAGCCAACCACTCCTGATACCCCTACGGTGGACATTAAACCTGAGGGTGAGTCGGGAGCGGCCTCGCATGGTGAGATTCAGGTGCAGGGCTTGGCCATCCCGGGTCAAAAGATCACGGTAACTGCTACACCAGAGGAGGGTTATGCCTTTGAGGGTTGGTATTTGAATGGTGAATTGATAGAAGATGCAGAAAAGGTATATCAACTGATGGTGGAGAATGACACTAAGAGTTTGGTGGCGAAATTCAGGGAATTGCCTTTTCAGTTGGTCTTGGAGGGTGGAGAGAAGAGTTGGGCGGAGGTGACCCGCTATCGAGGTACGATTGCCCGTCTGCAGGCCAAGGAGGTGACTGGATATACCTTCTTAGGCTGGTATCGTGGAGAGACGTTACTCTCAAAAGCATTACGTTATGAATTGGATGTAACCTCTTTGCGTGCATCTTTGCCACAGGTGACCGCTAAATATGTTGAAGGTGCGACTGCCAATGCTTCGATTGCTTCTGCTTCGGAGGTGGTTCGGCTCTATGCGCAAGCTGGAGTGCTGCATATCGAACCATGCTGTGCTGAGCCGTTAGAGGTATGGGTCGTTGCCATTCAAGGCCGTACGCTCTATCACGGTTGGCTAAGCGATGCCGTACAGTTATCCGTTCCTTCGGGTATTTGCCTTGTCTGGATTCAACGGCGGGGTGAACGATTTGTCCAAAGGTTGATTATGAATTAGTCTCCGTTAGCTACGACGGGCAGGGGAGGTGCCTCTGCTACCGTCGTAGCTACGGATTATACGGACTATCTATGCTTTATTTCCCTAAATCCTCATCCTGGATATCCGTATTCCATTCTTTTTCGATCTCGATCTGGAAATTGTCTTCGGATACTTTGGGTGTATAGAGCACACCGGTATAGCGGATAATGCGATTCCATTCCGGAGTTGATTGGATGTTTTCTCGCACACGTGTGACGTTTCCTTCGTTGTCTTTCGCGATCAGGCCGATGATTAGCTGTTCGCTTGTTGTCGGTTGAAATGAGAAGAAACTGTGGGTTTGGCGGTTTTGTCCTTTTTGTTCGTCAGTGAATGAATCTGTTTGCATATACTTGCTATTACTTGAGCGTCCTATGCCAGTTGCGAGATCGATAGAGAAGGGATAGTTCTCGACGCTGATCTGGAAAGAGGCTAAGTTATCTGCCACTTTATCAGTGGATACAAACTCGATACGGCCAACGATGCGCTTGAGAAGATATGTTTGGGATACTACACTCCCTTCTGCAATATCCATCGTTGTATAAAGATGGAAAGTGTCTCCAACTCTTTTGAACGTCGCAGTTTTCTCATTGAAAGTGACTTGTGTATCGGAGTGGGCTAAAAAGCAGAAGTGATATTTACCAGGAAGTAACGAATCTATAACGGAAGCTGTAATGCCGTTCGTTTCTTCATCTTGAAGACCGAATTGGGATTGTTTCAGTGGAATGTCGGAATCTGCCGTATAGACAATGTATTCTAGATATTGATAGTATTCTTGTGTTGCAATATCAGGTGTGGTTGGATCTGTGGTGGATGTTTCTTCTCCTCCTTCTGCTTTGGAAATCGGATCTGTGATGTCTAAATCTGGCATTGCTTTTGTTTGAGGGAACGGTAACACCTCCTGCGCCAAATCGAGCTTAAACTTGATAGGAATCCGTTGTGACGATAGTGCGATTGGTTTTTCTTCGAATGGTGATTCATTCTCTGTTGTACAACTGAGCAGTAAGCTCAATAAGAGGACAATTGCCTTAAAATTTACGTTATTCATAGTTCTTTTATTTGGTAATTAATAATCTAATTGCTGCAAAGAAACGATTTTGTTTTCAAATAAGGAAGATTAGATGCGAAAAAACTTTTTGGATGGGGTAATTTTTCTTAGTTTTGTTGCCGTTAGAAGTAGATTACGTGGAATATTCTTTTAAACAGTGGATACCATGAAGCGAAAAATCAGAATGGGGATGGTCGGAGGTGGCCCCGGCTCTTTTATCGGTGCGGTGCACAGGATGGCTGCCAATTTGGATGGACAGATTGAACTGGTCTGTGGTTGTTTCAGCTCTTCTCCTGCGAAATCGTTGGAGACAGGGCGATCGCTCTTTTTGCCGGAGGATCGGATTTATGCTACCTACCAGGAGATGATGGAGCGTGAGGCAGCCTTGCCGGAAGGGGAGCGGATGGATTTTGTCTCCATTGTCACGCCCAACGATATGCACTTCGCTCCGGCTATGCTGGCGTTGGAGAAGGGCTTCGACGTGGCGATGGATAAACCGATGACCTACTCCCTCGATGAGGCGAATCAGCTCAGAGACAAGGTGAAAGAGAGTGGCCGGTTGTTGTTGCTGACGCATACCTATACCGGTTATCCCATGGTGAAGGAGGCTCGCGAGCGAGTTCGCCGGGGTGATTTGGGTAAGATCAGGTTGGTCTATGTGGAATATCCGCAAGGGTGGCTCTACACCGATTGCTCGGCCACGAACAAGCAGGCGGCTTGGCGGGTCGATCCCAAGCGTTCGGGTAAGGCGGGATGCATGGGCGATATTGGTACGCATGCTTTTAATTTGGCTGAATATATCACGGGGCTACGCACGGAGGCACTTTGTGGTGAGTTGCATACCTTTGTGCCCGACCGGTTACTCGATGATGATGGTGCCGCCTTGCTACGTTACGAGGGTGGCGCACGAGGGGTCTTGATGGCCAGCCAGGTGGCGATTTCGCAAGAGAATAGCTTGAGCATTCGTGTTTATGGGGAGAAGGGCGGCTTGGAATGGCATCAGGAAGAGCCCAACACGCTGTTGATGCTTTGGCCCGATCGGCAGCCCGAGGTGATTCGTACGGGAGGTGCGGGGCTTTCTGCTTGCGCTACGGCCAATACCCGTACCCCGGCAGGTCATCCGGAGGGATACTTGGAGGCTTTCGCAAATCTCTATCGCCATTTTGCGGCCACTTTGCAAGCTCGCTTGGCGGGTGAGGAGCCGAGGCCCGAGGATTTAGACTTCCCCTCCGTTGAAGAGGGTGTACGAGGTATGCAGTTTATTGAAGCGATTGTATCTACAAATAGTAGCAATCAAAAATGGATTTTATTGACCGACTAAATTAAATTACCAGCTATGGCACGACCAGTTACCTTATATACCCTGCAATGGGGTGACCTCCCGTTAGAGGAGGTATGCCGCAAGGCGAAAGCTTTTGGTTATGACGGTGTGGAATTGGGGCTTCCCAACCATGTGGATGTTAGAGAAACCGATCCCGCTTATTACCAAGGCATCAAGGATTTGTTGAAGAAGTATGACCTGCAGTTGTATGCCATCTCTACCCATTTGATTGGGCAGGCGGTGTGCGACAAGATCGATGAACGTCACCGGGCCATCCTTCCGGATTATATTTGGGGCGATGGTGATCCCGAGGGGGTGCATCAGCGTGCTGCTGAGGAGTTGATCCGTACGGCGGAGGCCGCTAAGCAATTGGGCGTGGATACGGTTGTGGGTTTCACGGGTAGTCCTATCTGGGCTTACCTCTATGCCTTCCCTCCTGTGACGGAGGCGATGATCGAGGCGGGCTATGCCGAGTTCGCTCGTCGGTTCACGCCGATCTTGGATGCTTACCAGCGGTTGGGCGTGCGATTTGCGTTGGAGGTGCATCCCACGGAGATTGCTTTCGATACCTTCTCCGCGCGTCGGGCGTTGGAGGCCGTGGGCAATCATCCGGCGTTTGGCTTCAACTACGATCCCAGCCACCTGGGTTATCAAGGGGTGGATTATGTGGATTTCATCTACCAGTTTCCCGAGCGGATTTTCCATGTGCACATGAAGGATGTCTATTGGAGCGACCAGCCTAAGCAGGTCGGTGTGTTCGGTGGGCACGTGACCTTTGGCGATCCCCGTCGCTATTGGAACTTCCGTAGTGTCGGGCGGGGCAGGATCTGCTTCGAGGAGATTATCCGGGCCTTGAATGCGATCGGCTATCATGGACCGCTCTCTGTGGAGTGGGAGGATAGTGCGATGGATCGGGAGCACGGGGCTAAAGAGTCTTGTGCGTTTGTGAAGCGGATCGATTTCGCTCCCTCGGCCCATGCCTTTGATGATTGCTTTGCAAAAGATTAATTCAGTAAAATAAGGAAGATATGAATATTAAACAATGGCTTATGGCCGGTGTGCTCTGTTGGGTAGCCGGCCTTCCCGTAGCGGGATTCGCTCAGAAACCGACCTTGCGTTTCAAGGCTGATAAAACATTTAAGATTGTGCAGTTCACTGATCTGCATGTGAAACATCAAGACCCTCGTTCGGAAATCACCTTCGAGCGGGTGAAACAGGTGGTGACCGACGAGCGGCCCGATCTGGTAATCTTGACCGGTGATGTGATTTTTAGTCCGCCCGCTATCGACAATATGCGTAACGTGTTGCAGACGTTGGTCGATTTGAAGGTACCTTTTGCCACGGTGTTTGGCAACCACGATGACGAGCAGGGAGCCACGAAGGAGGAGCTGTTGCAGCTTGCTCAATCCATGCCCTATTGCTTGACCGCCGATGAGGAGCCGGCCGTATCGGGTGTGGGCAATTATGTGCTGCCCGTGTTGGCTTCCAAGGGCGATCAGCCAGCCTTGACGCTCTACTGCATCGACTCGAATGCCTATAGCTCCATTGAGGGAGTGAAGGGATATGACTACATCAAGCGGGATCAGATCGATTGGTATGCCCGCCGAAGTAGTGGTTTCACCGCCGCTAACAGTGGTAAGCCGCTTCCTGCCTTGGCCTTTTTCCACATTCCGCTGCCTGAATACAATCAGGCGGCCTCCGATGAGAATGCCCAAAGTTATGGCATCCGTCGGGAGAAGGCTTGCGCCCCGGCGCTCAACTCCGGCCTTTTTACAACGATGAAGGAGCAGGGCGACGTGATGGGCGTCTTCGTTGGGCATGACCATGACGACGATTATGCGGTTTGCTGGCAGGATGTACTGCTGGCATACGGTCGCTACACCGGTGGCAACACGGTGTATAACCACCTGCCGAATGGCGCACGCGTTATTCAGCTGACGGAGGGCGAGCGGAGCTTCAAGACTTGGATCCGCACAGCGGCAGGCGTGGAGCAGGTGACGACCTATCCCGATTCTTATCGCAAGGATTAAGCGAACCAGCGGGGGTGCGAAATAGTTTTAAACAAAATGGTGCGCTGTTGTGAGAAAGCAAATTATAGCTAACTTTGCGCACTGTTGAGAAAAGCTAAATTTTTAAAGTATGAAGAAGATTAGAGCTGCCATTGTCGGATATGGCAATATTGGCAGATATGTGTTAGAGGCCTTAGAGGCCGCGCCTGATTTTGAGGTGGCAGGTGTGATTCGTCGCAATCCGAATGATGTCCCCGCTGAGTTGAAGCCATTCACAGTGACGGATAGCATCACGAAATTGCAGGATGTGGATGTCGCTATCTTGGCTACGCCGACCCGCAAGGTCGAGGAGCATGCGAAGGAGATCCTGGCGATGGGTATCAATACCGTGGATAGTTTCGATATTCACACGGGCATCGCTGACTTGCGTCGTTCGTTAGACAGCGTGGCGAAAGCGCACAATGCGGTGTCGGTCATTTCGGCCGGTTGGGATCCGGGAAGCGACTCCGTGGTACGTGCCCTGTTGGAGGCGATGGTGCCGAAAGGTATTACCTACACCAACTTTGGCCCTGGTATGAGCATGGGTCACACGGTAGCCGTGAAGGCGATCGAGGGTGTGAAGGCCGCTTTGAGCATGACCATTCCCTTGGGTACAGGCGTTCACCGTCGGATGGTTTATATTGAGGTGAAAGAGGGCTATGATTTCAAGCAGGTGGCTGCGGCGATCAAGGCTGACGATTACTTTGCGCACGACGAGACGCACGTGATGCAGGTGGAGTGCGTGGATAACCTCTTGGATATGGGTCATGGCGTGAACTTGGTGCGTAAGGGCGTATCGGGCAAGACGCAGAACCAGTTGATCGAGTTCGATATGAAGATCAACAACCCGGCGTTGACCGCCCAGATCTTGGTTTCTGTGGCTCGGGCGAGCTTGAAGCAGCAACCTGGCGCTTACACGATGATCGAGCTGCCTATCATTGATATGTTGTATGGTGATCGGGAGAGCCTGATCCGGCGATTGGTATAAACATGATGCTCGACTTTATCACCTGGACAGCCGACCCGGCTATCTTTACCATCGGATCCCGTGAGATCCGGTGGTATGGTTTGGCTTTTGCGTTAGGCTTCGCGATAGGCTATAAGATTGTGGAGCGGATGTGGAAGAAAGAGCAGCTGCCTCCTGCGTGGATCGACTCGCTCTTGATCTACACCATGCTAGGCACGGTGATTGGCGCGCGCTTGGGGCATTGCCTCTTCTATGCGCCCGACTACTATTTGGCGAATCCTGTGGAGATCCTGAAGATCTGGGAGGGCGGTTTGGCCAGCCACGGCGGTACGTTGGGTATCATTATTGCGATCTATTTCTTCTCGAAGCGGGTCAGTCATCGGTCGATGATGTGGACGTTCGATAAGTTGGTCGTGCCGACCGGTTTGGTGGCGGCCATGATTCGATTGGGCAACCTGATGAATCATGAGATTTATGGCCATCCGACTGATCAACCCTGGGCTTTCCGCTTTATCGAGAACCTGCACGCTTGGCGGCAAGGAGCGGAGCCGATCTTCTCTGCGCCCAGCCATCCGACGCAGCTGTATGAGGCAACCTGTTACCTATTGACGTTTGCGCTGTGTATGTGGCTCTATTTCCGCAAGGAGGCTTGGAAGAGAGAGGGACTGATCTTCGGCATTTTCATGATCTGCATCTTCGGCTCCCGTTTCTTCATTGAGTTTGTAAAGAACGACCAAGAGGCGTTCGAGGCGGGTATGTGGCTCAATATGGGACAACTCCTGAGCATTCCCTTCGTGGTGGCCGGAGCCTATTTTGTGTGGCGTGCCTTGCGAAAAGCCAAGGGTTAAGTCTCGCCTATCTCTATTAAAATTCATAATTCAAACTAATTAGCAGTAATTCTGATGAAAGAAATTGCAAATCAAATCTATTATGTAGGTGTAAACGACCGCCAAAAGACCCTTTTCGAGAACATGTGGCCGCTGCCCTACGGTGTGTCTTACAACGCTTACTTGATCGTCGATGAGCAGACGGTCTTGATCGATACCGTCGATGTCTGCTATTCGGATCTCTTCTTGAAGAAGGTGGCCGAGGCTTTGCAGGGACGCACGTTAGATTATTTGATTGTCAATCATATGGAGCCGGACCATGCGGGTAGCATTCGCCTGCTCCGCCAGCAATATCCGGGCGTGAAGATCGTGGGCAACACCAAGACATTTGATATGTTAGCGGGTTTCCACGGCATTACCGATGGATTATATGAAGTCAAAGAGGGTGATACATTAAACACGGGTACGCATCAGCTCAGTTTCTATATGGCACCGATGGTGCACTGGCCGGAGGTGATGGTTACCTATGACGCGACCGATAAGATCCTTTTCTCCGCCGATGCCTTTGGCACCTATGGCACGTTGGACGGAGCGGTTGTGGATAAGGATATGGATTGCAGCCATTACTGGGATGAGATGGTGCGCTATTATGCCAACATCGTCGGCAAGTATGGCAATCCGGTGCAGCGGGCATTGCAAAAGCTCTCTGCGTTAGAGATCAAGACGATCTGTTCTACGCATGGCCCTGTTTGGCAGGAGCATGTAGCCAAGGCCGTGGGCATCTACGACCGTTTGAGCCGTTATGAGGCGGAAGAGGGTGTCGTGATTCTCTATGGCAGCATGTATGGACATACGGAGCAGATGGCGGAGGTCATCGCTTCTGCCTTGGCTGATCAGGGCGTGAAACGCATAGTGATGCACAATGTGAGCAAGACTCCCGCCTCTTACATCCTGGCTGATGTGTTCCGCTATAAAGGAATTATCGTGGGTAGCCCCACTTATAGCAACCAGCTCTTCCCGGAGGTGGAGGCTGTGTTGAACAAGATCGAATTGCGTGAGGTGAAGAATCGTCTCTTCGGTTATTTCGGCTCCTTCTCATGGGCGGGTGCTGCCGTGAAACGGTTGGCTGCCTTTGGCGAGAAGATGAAGTGGGAGACCGTTGGTGTGCCGGCTGAGCAGAAGCAGGGTATGACAGTTGCCGATTATGCGGCTTGCTATGCGTTAGGCGAGGCGATGGCTGAGCAACTGAAGAGCAAGGCGTGAGGGCGTCAAGCCTCAGGCAAGCACAAGACATCCAATTTAAATCTTAAAATACAAATTGTTATGAGACTTATTATTGAACCGAATTACGAGCAACTCTCCAAGTGGGCAGCCAATTACGTGGCTGCGAAGATCAATGCCGCTCAACCGACTGCGGAGAAGCCATTTGTGTTAGGATTGCCTACGGGCTCTTCTCCGTTGGGCATGTACAAGCACTTGATCGAGCTGAATAAGCAGGGGGTAGTCTCTTTCCAGAACGTGATTACCTTCAACATGGATGAGTACGTTGGTTTGCCGAAAGAGCATCCCGAAAGCTATCACTCTTTCATGTGGAATAACTTCTTCAGCCACATTGACATCAAGCCGGAGAATGTGAACATCCTGAATGGAAATGCCGAGGACGTTGAGGCTGAATGCGCCAGCTATGAGGCACGCATGAAGGCCGTAGGAGGCGTGGATCTCTTCTTGGGTGGTATCGGCCCTGACGGACACATCGCCTTCAACGAGCCGGGTTCTTCCCTCAGCTCTCGCACACGTATGAAGACGCTGACCACAGACACGATCATCGCCAACTCTCGTTTCTTCGACAACGACGTGAACAAGGTGCCGAAGACTGCCGTTACGGTCGGTGTAGGTACGGTGCTCGACGCTAAGGAGGTATTGATCATGGTGAATGGCCACAACAAGGCTCGTGCTTTGCAGCAAGCAGTGGAGGGCGCGGTCAATCAGATGTGGACTATCACAGCTTTGCAGCTCCATCCGAAGGGCATCATCGTTTGCGACGAGGCCGCTTGCGCTGAGTTAAAGGTCGGTACCTACAACTACTTCAAGGATATCGAGAAGGATCACCTTTGCCCCTGCTCCTTGCTGAAATAAGCCGCTTCAAGGGGAATTTTGGAATAGCATGAAACGAGCCGCAAGGCGATGGGTAGCCACCCGTTCGCTTTGCGGTTTTTCTTTGTCTAAATGTGCGAGGCGAGGCGCTTGTGCTTTAAACCGACCAATACTTGTTGAACAGACATGGATGCGACCGAGGAACTGACCGTCCTCTTCATGCGCCCAGAAGAGGTGCGGCGTATGTTAGATCAGAACCAACTCTGTCAGTCGCTCATGATCGCTCCGCTGTATAAGTATTTCTTCTCCTTGTCCCAATAATCGAACTGTCATTTGTCATTTGGATTGCGCCTGGCCATTATAGGTCGGCTAAGGAGAGGCCTTGATACAGTCAACAACTCTCAGATGCTTGAAGAAAAATATTTTGCATCAAACAATTCAAATAAACTTGCCATGAACAGGAAAAGCTGTATCTTCGCTACGAATAATAAAGTGAAGACTATGAATACTGATTTGTTGCAGAAGCGGGAGTTAGCATTAAAGAAATTCAAAGCCTCCAAGGAGCGTAAGAAAGCGTATATCCAGGAGCTGGAGAAAAGCATGAGGCAGGAGTACAAGGAACGGACAGGCAAAGAAGCCGTCAGCTTTACAGTTTGGTGATGAATCCTTTATCCTGTGATCAAATAAATCTTTCAGCACCTTATCGTGTAGAAAATGGCCCTTTTATTCATGCCTACCATTTCTATACCGATTATGGTGTGGCCTATTCTATAAGTTTTATCAAGGATGATTTGTTCATCTCAAACGAAACTGTTCAGTTTATCATAGCCAATCTTAACAACAGAAAATCGCCTCGTGATACCAAATTAAGAGATACCATCATGGCAATTATTGAGGAATTTTTTCGAGCCAATGAATCGACTCTTCTCTATATATGTGAGACGGGCGATGGAAAACAAGCCATGCGAAAACGCCTGTTCGATTATTGGCTCTCCTCATACGATTACAAAAGAGGGTTTTCCATACTTTCATCTTCCATCATGGATGGAGATGGAATCTGGAACTTTGCCTCGATTATCGTGAGAAATGATAATCCTCATCTCAAAGAGATCGCTGCTGAATTTATGGAGACCGTGAATCTTCTATCGTCAAATTCCAAATAGGTTTCAATCGTATCTCTCTCATCCACACGCCACCCTCCCCAATCGTGCCTGACGTAGTCCAATAATCGAACTGTCATTTGTCATTTGTCATTGGAGGGGTGACGGATGCTCGGAGGTGGGTGGATCACTCCACTACCCGCAGATAGATGTCCCGATTCGCTTTTTGGGCGGCGGTGATGACGGCAAGGATGCGCTTCAAGGCCGCTTGGCTATGCGCTAACTGACCGGGAGCGATGCGCTCACCCGGGAGGATGCAACCCTGGGTGTCGGCCACCGTGTTGCCCGCATGGATGCGGATGCCGGTGAATCCAGGCACTTTCCACAGTAGAGGCAACCAACGACCGAACTTGGGGCTTCGGGTCAGTAGCAGCCGGTAGGTGCCTGCGGGGATGCACCCCTTTCCCTCTCGCCGCTCGGCTAAGAGCAGCTGAGGAGAGGGAGGTTCTAAAGTGTCGGACAGGCGATTCCCCGATTCGTCGAACAGGATGCCGTCGGTGAAGTCCGTGGTGTAGGCGATGCGATGTAGCTTCAAATAATAGGCAGTTTCCATAATTAATCTTTTGTTTAGGTGATTCAATCGTTACGCATTTTCTCGGTCTTACGGTAAGAGCCATTCTCCAATCGGGTGATGAACTTACGGTGCACCCATTGGTTGAGCATCGCTTTGGTTTGCTCCACCGGTCGCTCATCCTCTCGGCGAACCCGCACGGCATCGTCGTAGGTGAATCGCTCAGGCAGCAGCTCCAGCAGGTTGCGTGGCCCCGGTTTGGTGACCAAGCTGTTCCCCTCGTTCTCCTTGCGGATGGCCTCGCCAAAGAATTTCATCTTACACCAGAGGTCGTAGTAGAGGCTCCAGCGGATGAAGTCGTTGTAGCGCTTATCCCACTCGCCGCCACTGGCCACGTAGAGCACGCAGGCCTTCAGGTAGGCGATCACATTCGCCCGTTGCGACAGCTCCCAGAAATCCCGGTCTTGCGTCAGTGATGCCTCGTTGGCCAACTCGTTGCTCAGCCGTTTCGCCAAGCGGAAGGGGCCGGGGCAATCCACCTCGCCACCGGCCGCTAACAGTCGGTCGATGTAGGGCTTCAACGCCAGCTCGAACGCCTCGTCGTAGGTGCCGAAGATGGGGATTTTCGCTCCGATGTCTTGCGGCTCGATGTAGGCGAAGTTGATGCGGCCGATCGGGCCATCGATCAAGACCTGCTTGAAGTAGTTGCGCACCTTCTTCAGCGTGGTGGAGGCATTCCAGTTGAACCGGATGCAGACGGAGCCACTGACCGATCGCTCGCCCACACGGGTTTGCCCGTAGCGGTTGCCGGGGTCGAACGCCAAGCAGATGATGCGGAAATGCTCCTGCCGACTGCCCCCGTTGCCCTTCAACGCATCGAACTGATCCAGCTCGTTGAGGCGTGCGTAGAGGAAATGACCCTCCGCATCGATCAGGCGTTGCACGAAGGCGGCGTTGGTGCAATCCGGATCCAGCTCCTGGATGACCAATCCCTCGGGACGTGGCGACTTGTCTTTGTTGGCACCTGCCGTGGTCATCTCTCGCTTCCACTCCCGTTCACGCTCCCGGTTCTTCTCGTCTCGCTCGCGAATATCGGCCAGGATATAGTCGATCGGCTTGTTCACGCAGCCTTTGCCGGCACCTGACCCACCGACCAGCAGCGCCATGATCGTCGCCTCGTGCCACACGTTATCGATGTAGCGAAACTCGACTTGATGGAGGTGAGCCGCCAAGGAGGGAAAGATGGCATTGGCCACCGCCGGTTGGTAGATAGCGGGCGTATTGCTCAGCAACAGCTCCACCAAGGGCGGCAGTCGGCGTGGCATGGCCGGAGGGGTCATGAGGGCCTTCAACGCCTTGTCGTCGTCGGATAGGCAGGCGGTGCGTGTCGCTTGCCGTGCCCGGTTGAGGGCCGTCTGCATCCGCTTGGGTAGGTAGGGCATGAGGGCGTTGGTCGTGGCGCTCTCCACCACTCGGCGTAGCTCGTCGTCGCTCAATCCATAGCTCGGAATGATCTTGAGCAGCAGATCCTTGCGGTTGTCGCAGATGTAGCGCAGGTTCACGGCTAAGCGATGCAGCTTGACGTTGCGCTCGCCCTCCGCTGGCTCACCGCCCTCTTGTGCCCACCAAGCCTCGATGATCTTGTCGTAGGGGATGCCCTTGAAGTTCAACGCCTCGTCGGTGGAAGGCTTGGCGATTGTCGTCTCATCGGCGGCCAAGGCATCCACGGGCTTCTCCGGCTCGGGAAGTGGAGCTGCCTCACGGACAGGTACGGGGAGCGTGACCGTCGGGAGTGGTTGGGAAACACCGGGGGAAAACAGCCCCTCCTCGTCGATGTAGAGCAGGTAGCGTTCCCACACGAGGAAGCTGCAACGGGCATAATCCTTCACGCTGCCGTCATAATCGGGGTCGCCCAAGCAGGTAGCCATCGCCTGCTGCCCCTCGGCTAACGTAAGCCCCTGCGGGAGGCGGAAGACGAGTCGCAGCCCTAAGCCGGAGGGGGTGATGTGCGCCAAGAGGATGCCCAGTTTCGCCTCATGCCCCTTGATATGCGTGTCGTAATAGCCCTGCGGATCAGCCAGGTGATCCTTGTCGTACATGCAGAAGCCGGAGGGGATAGCCCCTTGGTTCTTGCGCTTGCCATCCACGAAGGTGGCGTGTGGCGTGAGGATAGGGAGGCGTCGCTTCAGTTTCGCCTTCTGGTCGTTGTAGCTGTTGTCGTCGATCTCTCCCCGTTGCAGCTGCCCGATGAGAGCAGTCAATTGCTCGCAGCTGCGGCTCGTTTGTGCCGAACGCACCTGTTGCCAAAATAGTTCCCGTGTGCAGACATTCACGGTTGCGCTGATACTGGTGGCGATGCCCATTCTCCCTGTTGCCTCCCTGTTGCCTTGCGGCATGTTCTTCATCTCATTGCTCATGATCAAAAAGATTTTAAATAATGAATAAAACAATATTATGCCGGAAGCTTCGTAAGCAACTGCTTATTAGCTTCTTGCGAGAGCAAAAGTACGACGAGAGAGATGCGTAACCTATACTGTTAGGGTGGGCAATAGGGGAAGGCATAGGGAGATAGGGCCTCCCTATATGAAGCGTTCATCTATTTGATTATAAGAGGTATGAGCCTATAGCTTGTGTGACCGGAAAGCTAATTTTTTCGGTAGAAGAAAATACAACCCTATGTTTAGCGGGCGAGGCGATAGTCGAAGTCGTTGATCGTCAGGTAGCCGCTCTGATAGCGCATGGGGAGTGGACGCTGCCGAGTGGCCTTGTAGTTGATAAACTCGACCTGTCTGCCTATGCGCCTGCTGCAAGATATTGCTGAAGCGAAGCCCTATAACATCTCAGTTTATAGAGCATTTCTGTCTTATCTACATAGACATAGCCATCCTCTCTGATCTGATCGAAGTCTGTATGCCAATCGGGTATTTCATAGCGCTCACCTGTTTATATCGTTATTCTGTTGCGAAGATAAGCAAAATAATGGAAGATCGGCTTTATCGAGCTTTTTTGTTCATGGGCAGCAGAATCTGGTCGAGCTCTTGCTGGAAAGCTTGCCCTTCTGTCGAGTCTTTGTATTTGCTAAGCGCAGTGCTAAGCGTATGGTTGTTTGCCGGCATTCTCCAGAAATCCTTGCAAAACTTTTCTATGTATTGTTGACAGGGTTGATGCGGATTGCACAGCGTGGCCACGGTCTTGGCCAGCATCGCTCGCTGAGCGGTGGTCAGGTAGCGCAACTTGCTGTTGTTTTGGGCCGCATCCTCAGTATAGAACTCGTACTCCTTATCCAAGAACCCCGCTTGCTTCAAGAAGTTTATGGCTTGTTTTTCCTTGGGGGAAAGCCGGTTCAGCCGGGTGATTGCCTTGGAAGGAGTAGGCTTCTGGGAGGCCTGACTGTCCGCATCCTTCTCGGCTTGTTGCTCCTGAGGGTCGGGCACGATTTCGCAGGGAGCCTCCTCCGGCTCCTCGGCTTGTGGCGCTTGTTGCTTTGCCCCGGCTGCGCCAATGGTTACGTTGGCCACTTGGTTGTGGCTGACTTCGGTCACGTTGACCTGCTGCGGATTACCTTGAAAGATGATTTGCATAGGCTTAATGGATTTATGAATGAATCTGGGTGTTGTTATTATCGTTGTGATGAATATCGTTGAGAGTTACCATATTGGCATGGATGTGCACATCGTGGCTGCCACTGGCTGCACTGGCTGCCGATTTTTCCTCCTCCAGCTCGTTCTCCAACTGCTTTGCTTTTTCCGCCAACTCTTTCAGCTGAGCAGAAAGTGGTTGCCAAGCTTTCTTCATCTCCTGCATGAGGAAAATGAGGCAGGTGAGGTGCTGCCAAAGCGGAGAGCCAGTGCGCACATTCTTCAGGTCTAATTTGAGTGCCCAGATTGCTAACTCGCAGTGTTTCTGTGTCAAGACCGTATCGTTGTGCGTAGGGGTATTGATCTTATTGCCGACAGCGGTTCTGTAGCGGTCGATGTTCGCCTCTTTAGGGAATAAGCCTAATAATTGTCCTTGTGTCATCATGTTACTACTCTTTTCGGTTTACATTTAATTTTACATCAAAATTAAATATATTTTCTGATACTACCAAATTTTTCGGTTATTTCTATTCGCCAATGACAAATGACAAATGACAGTTCGTTTTTTTACCCCTCACCCCCTATCGATCCCATCTGAATAGGTATATCTATATCTTTATATATATATAATATTATATATATATTATTTAATATATATAAGAATAAAGTAGTAGGTAGGAGGGGAGCGGCAGGCAGCAGGAGGGCAGAAATAGGAACTGTCATTTGTCATTTGTCATTGCTGCCTGCTTGGGTGTTAGGTGTTTGTATATTTTATATTTATTAATAGTGTGGCGGGTGGCGAAATTTTGTGGATGCACAAAATAGTGCTACCTTTGCTATTAGTAAAATATTCATATTCAATACACTAACCCTTATTTTTTATTTGTATGGCTATTCGTTATTCAGTAGTGAAGAGAAAGAATCTGGGAAAGGACAAGGTGAGTTATCCCCAGAAATATTACGCGCAGGGCTTGAACGTGGCGCAAATCCCCTTTGAGACGGTATGCGAGGAGGCGGCGGAGGCTTCGGCTATGACGACCGCGGATATGAAGGCGGCAGTGGATCGGCTGAACCTGATCGTGAGTCGTTACCTGAAGATGGGCTACAGCGTGAAGATTGGCGAGTTGGGTTGCATCCGCATGGCGATCGGCTCGACGGGATCGGCCACGGAGGAGGCGTTCAGCGTGTCGTTGATCAAGGTGCCGAAGGTGGTGTTTCGCCCGGGCCCGATGTTGACGCAGGTAAAGAAGAGCGTGTCGTTCGTGCGGGTCAAGAGTGGCGAGACGGCGCAGTCGGAGCCTGAGCCCGAACCTGAGAATCCTGATGTTGTCTGATTTTTAAACCCTTAATGACGTATGGAACAGCAATCGAACAAGAACGTCTGGAAGTTGATTATCCAGACGTTGATCACGATCCTTACCGCGATCGGAACCACGTTGGGCGTGAATGCTGCCGTGTGAGGCACTCAGAGCCGCTCTCTTGCAGCAGGGGGCGGCTCTTTTGTTTTAGTGTCTCTGGGGAGCAGGTTGTGGCGTTTTCTACTTTTCCTCGAAGATGTGGAAAGGGGTGCGCGTCAGCACGGAGTTGTAGTAGCGCCGATCGCCGGTGACCTCCTTGCCTAACCATGAGGGGCGTTCGAAGGGTTCATCCTCGCGGGATAGCTCGATCTCTGCCAGGATCAATCCCTCGTTGTGGCCGTGAAACACATCGACTTCCCAGGTGTGTCCCTTGTAGGGCACGAGGTAACGCTCCTTGTTGATCGATTCCTGCTCGCACAGGCGCAGCATCTGCTCGGCGTCTTCCAGGGGAACCTCTCGCTCGAACTCATACCGGCTCAATCCCGAGGAGCTGGCGGCTCCTTTCACGGTGAGGTATCCTTTGTCGTCACGGATGCGTACACGCACGGTTCTTCCCTTCTCTGAGCAGATGTAGCCTTGCACGATGCGTGTCTTGCTGGTTGCCTCGCTGAGGAAATCGCCCTCTACCAAAAATTTTCGCTCTATTTCTGTTGCCATTGTTATGTGTGTTTTTGTTATGTGTGATCGTTTATTTGATGGTGACCATGGTGGCTCCGAATCCATACTCACGGAAGGAGGCATCTTGGTAGTAGTAGGCCTTGTAGCGTGTTTTCAGCTCTTTCTCGATGGCCTTGCGCAAGACACCGTCGCCCTTGCCGTGGATGAAGACGATTTTCTGCCCTTTTTGATCGGCATACTTGCCTAATACCTCGTGGAACTTGTCCATCTGATAGTGCAGCATGTCGCTATTGCTCAATCCGTTGATGTTGTCGAGCAGCTCATGGATGTGCAGATCGACCTCTAAGATGGCGCTGTTGTTGGCTTTCCGCTTCACGATGTTTTGCGGCTTGCGCTTCTCCTCGCGAGTCTTCTGGTGCATCGCCTCTTGCAGGTCGGTGGCCGATACGAGCAGCTCCCGCTCGGGCACGTCGTTGCGCACGATGGGGCAGAGCAACGCCTCCTCGTCGAAGTAGTCGTTCTCCATGAAGCAATGCAGCTTGTAGAACTTCACGGTGTCGAGGTGCAACTCCACGGAGATGGCGTTTTTCAGGGCATAGGATTTTCCCTGCTTGAAGGCAATCAGCTGCACGCAGATGCGCTCCAGGTCGGGGAGCTCTTGCTTGGCGAACTCTTCGAGGAAGATCTTGGTGTTGGGCTCGATCACGCCTTGGTAGCGGCTCGTCCAGCTGCCCGATTGCCGGTTCATGTAGTTGAACGAGAGGTAATAGTTGCTGTCGTTCACGAAGTAGGTCTCATAGCCACACTGCTGGAAGGCTTTCGGGTCGGTGGGCAGGAAGGCTAAATAGACGTTTAGCCGCTCGCCCTCGGTGGTCTCGGTCGGTTTCTCCTCGGGTTGAGGTTGCGCCTTGGGTTGCGGAGCGGGCTCCGTCGGCACGGTCGCCTTGGGGCGGTTGGCGCTGTGCACCTGCATCTCCCGTTCGCCTACCACGACGCACTCCCGAATCAGGGCAGGCACCTCGAAACCATCCTCATCCTCTACCATTACTTGATCTTTTCCTTTGAAACTGCGTACGATTCCCCCTCCTACACTGTTGAGAAAACGTACCTTATCGCCAATATTCATCGTATGCTGTTTTTAGTGTTTTACAAATCTTGGACGCGAACTTACTGAAAAATCCGCAAATGGCTTGTCTGACGAGGGCTTCATCCCAGTGTCAGCAGGGCATCTTTGCTATAAAAACGGTTGATGCGTTTCACGGTGGTGCACAGGGTGTGGGCATCGTGGCAGTAG
This sequence comes from Parabacteroides sp., assembly GCA_022775005.1. Taxonomy (GTDB): domain Bacteria; phylum Bacteroidota; class Bacteroidia; order Bacteroidales; family Tannerellaceae; genus Parabacteroides. Next base: position 56,676 of record JALFJR010000026.1, on the reverse strand, counting down.
ATGATGGCCTGCTTGTCGGCAGCTGCCTCGGCCAGCATCCGCGCTTTGGCCTCGTAGGAGCGGAGAGGCTCATTGTCGTAGGCGGAAATCCACTCTTGCGAGAGGTGGGCGGCAAGGGGAATCACGTCGCCCGCGAAGAGGTAAGTACGCTCGGGCAGGTCGGCATAGAGGGCTATCTGCCCCGGTGTATGGCCGTCGAAAAGCCGAAGGCGCACGTGGGGCGTCAGCGTCATCTCCTCCTCCTCCACGAGCCGTAGCCGTCCGGAGGTCTCTACTAACTGCATATCCTCGGGGAAATAGGAACCCTGCTCTAAGGGGTGCGGGTGGCAGAAGTTCTCCCATTGTCGGCGGCTCACCCAGTGGCTGGCGTTGGGAAAGGCGAGGCGCAATGCCCCGGTGGAGGGGTCGTGCAGCGTCGTGTAGCCACAATGGTCGAAATGCAGGTGAGTGAACACCATGTCGGTGACGTCGGTCGGGCGTATGCCTCGCTCGCTCAAGGCCTCGTGCAGGTCGTGGAGGTCGAAAAACTGGTAATAGCCGAGCGTCTTGAGGTGTTTGTATCCGGCTCCGTTGTCCACCAGGATGATCCGCCCGTCGGCTTCGATCAGGAGTGTGCGCATGGCCAAGACGCAAGCGTTCTGGGCGTTGCAGGGATAGCGGCGGCTCCAGGATGATTTGGGTATCGCGCCAAACATCGCTCCTCCGTCCGCGTAGAAATAACCGGTATCAATCGTGTCTATTTTCATTTTGTTCTTTTTTAGTTGCAAAGGTAACAGCAAAAAGTGTTATTTTTGCGTGCTAAAATACAAACGATGCGTAAAGTTCATTTTATCTCGGTGAATGAACCCCTGGTCTTGGATCTGGCTTTAGCATTGCGTGAAAAGGGCTATGAGGTGAGTGCCTCCGGTTGTGGTTTGACCGATGAGGAGGAGCGCTTGCGTGCGGCCGGATGCGTATGCTACGGCGATGGGTGGTTCCCGGAGAAGCTTAATAAGGATATACACTCGGTGGTGCTGGGTGCGGAGGTGACACGGGAGAATCCGGAATTGGTCAAGGCTAAGGAGTTGGGGCTGTTGATTCAATCGATCCCGGAGTTCATCTATCAGCGTACGCTGACGAAGACACGTGTGGTCGTGGCAGGTACGAAGGGGAAGAAGACGATTATCTCCATGGTGATCAGTGCGCTGCGTAAACAACGCCTGGATTTTGACTATGCGTTGACCAGCCAGATCGACCTGTTGCCCAATCGGAGCCACCTCAGCTATGAAGCGCGTATCGCCTTGATTGAAGGGGATGAGCATGTGACCTCACGGCTCGACAAGCGTTTCCAACTGGAGTTTTACCGTCCGCATATCGCTGTCTTGACCAACTTGGCTTGGTCGGAGACCACCGATCACGCCTCGCCGGAGGCTTATTGGAACACCTATCGCTCTTTTGTGGATTCCATCGAGCGGGAGGGAAAGCTGATCTATTATGGGAGAGATACCCAGGTCAGCCAGTTGGCGGAAGAGGTGCGTAGCGACATCACGGCCATCCCGTTCGACACGCTTCAGGTGGTGGAGCGAGAGGGGCAGACCATCCTGCAGACCCGCTTCGGCGAATTCCCGGTGCGCATCCCCAATCGTTTTTTCTTGGTGAACCTACATGCGGCACAGTTGGTTTGCCGCCAGTTGGGCGTGAAGGATGCCCTGTTCTACCAAGCATTGTCGGAATATAGTTTATCGTTGCCCCTATGATTATTGCGAAGCGAAAAAGGAAAGAGAACATTGCGGAATACCTGTTGTATATGTGGCAGGTGGAGGACTTGATCCGGGCGAACAAGTTTGATATGGACTCGATTCGGCGTACCGTGATCGCCCATTATGCGCAACCTGCCGCCGTGAAGGAGGAGATCGCGCAATGGTATCAGGAGCTGATCGACATGATGCGCAGTGAGGGGGTGATGGAGAAGGGGCATATCCAGTTGAACAAGAATGTGATCATTGCCTTGACCGACCTGCATCTGCGCCTGTTGCGTTCCACGAAGGAGATGGTGTATGGAGCAGCCTATTATAAGACGCTGCCTTTCATCGTGCAGCTGCGGGCGAAATCGGGCGGGGAGGAGCTTCCGGAGATTGAGACCTGCTTCAATGCGCTCTATGGCTACCTGATCTTGAAGATGCAGCACAAGGAGGTGTCGCCCGAGACAATGGAGGGCATCAAGCAGATTACCGCCTTCCTGGCGTTGCTATCGGAGAAGTATCGTGCGGACATGAACAATGAGTTAGACTTATGATACAGGTATTGGTGACCGGGGCGAACGGCCAGTTAGGGCATTCGCTCCAAGCGAGGGCAAATCGTTATCCGGCTTTCGCTTTTCATTTTACAGACGTGGAGACGTTAGACCTTTGCGACGCGGAGGCGGTGCGTCGGTATGTGGTGGATCATCGCATCAACTACATCTTGAACTGCGCGGCTTATACGGCGGTCGATAAGGCGGAGAGCGATGAGGCCCTGTGTGCGCAGATCAATCGTGACGCTGTCAGCCATCTGGGCGAGGCGGCTCAGGCAGTGGGCGCACGGGTGATTCATATCTCGACCGATTACGTGTTTGACGGCACTAACTGCCGTCCCTACGTGGAGGCGGATCCGACCTGCCCGATCTCTGTTTACGGTCGTACGAAATTAGCGGGTGAGGAGGCGTTGCGGGCGGTATGTCCCGATGCGGTGATCATCCGCACGGCATGGCTCTACTCGGAGTATGGTAATAACTTCGTGAAGACCGTGTTGCGGTTGGGCGCTGAGCGGGATGAGTTGCGTTTTATCTTCGATCAGGTCGGTACACCTACCTATGCGGGCGATTTGGCGGATGCCATGCTCTCGATCGTGGCGCAAGCCGAGGAGGGGCATTACGTGCCGGGTATCTATCACTTCTCGAACGAGGGTGTATGCAGCTGGTATGATTTCACGGTGAAGATCCTGCAGCTGGCTCACCTGTCCAAGCGAGTGATCCCCATTGAGACGAAAGATTATCCCACGCCGGCCGCTCGTCCGCCTTATAGCGTGTTGAACAAAGGCAAGATCAAGGCTACCTATGGGATGACGATCCCCCACTGGGAAGCCAGCCTCCAAAGCTGTTTGCGGCAATTGCTTAATTCCTAATTTTCATTTCTAAAATAGTAAAAATAGATGGCTCAATATTCAGCAGAGATTAGTAGAAGAAGAACGTTTGCGATTATCAGTCACCCGGATGCGGGTAAAACCACCTTGACGGAGAAGCTCCTGTTGTTTGGAGGCGCGATCCATGTGGCGGGTGCGGTAAAGTCGAACAAGATCAAGAAAACCGCTACATCCGACTGGATGGAGATTGAGAAACAGCGTGGTATCTCTGTCGCTACGTCTGTGATGGCGTTTGATTATGCGGATCATAAGATCAACATCCTGGATACGCCGGGTCACCAAGACTTCGCGGAGGACACCTTCCGCACCTTGACGGCGGTGGATAGCGTCATCATCGTGATCGACATTGCCAAGGGTGTGGAGGCGCAAACCCGTAAGCTGATGGAGGTCTGCCGTATGCGTAAGACCCCGGTGATCGTTTTCGTCAATAAGATGGACCGTGACGGTAAGGATCCGTTCGATCTGCTGGACGAGATCGAGGAGGAGCTGCATATCAAGGTGCGCCCGTTAAGCTGGCCGATCGACATGGGGCAGCGTTTCCGTGGCGTCTATAACATCTATGAGCAAAAGCTGAATCTCTATACGCCGAGCAAGCAGTATGTGACGGAGAACGTGGAGTTCAAAGACATCAATAGCCCGGAGTTGGAAAACTACATCGACCCTTCGCAAGCGGCCAAGCTGCGTGAGGATGTGGAGATGATCGAGGGTGTTTATCCGGCGTTCGACGTGGATACCTATCTGGCTGGAGACATTGCCCCTGTCTTCTTTGGCTCGGCATTGAACAACTTTGGCGTGAAGGAGTTGCTCGATTGCTTCATCAACATCGCTCCCTCTCCCCGCCCTGTGCAGGCCTTGGAGCGTAAGGTGGATCCCTATGAGGATAACTTCACCGGTTTCGTGTTCAAGATCCATGCCAATATGGATCCGAACCACCGTAGCTGCATCGCCTTCGTGAAGATCTGCTCCGGCCGTTTCGAGCGTAACGCCAACTACAAGCATGTGCGTTTCGGCAAGATGATGCGTTTCAGTAGTCCTACGGCCTTCATGGCACAGAAGAAAGAGGTGGTGGATGAGGCTTTCGCTGGCGATATTGTTGGTTTGCCAGATACCGGTAACTTCAAGATTGGTGATACCTTGACCGCTGGAGAGGATTTGCATTTCAAGGGATTGCCCAGCTTCTCACCCGAGATGTTCAAATACATCGAGAATGCTGACCCGATGAAGGCGAAACAGCTGAACAAGGGTATCGAGCAATTGATGGACGAGGGTGTGGCACAGCTCTTTGTCAACCAGTTCAATGGCCGGAAGATTATTGGTACGGTAGGCCAGTTGCAGTTTGAGGTGATCCAGTATCGTCTGCTGCATGAGTATGGTGCGCAATGTAAGTGGGAGCCGATCAGCCTCTACAAAGCCTGTTGGATCGAGAGTGATAACCAGCAGGCGCTCGACAACTTCAAGCGACGCAAGCAGCAATACATGGCACTGGATAAAGAGGGTCGTGATGTCTATTTAGCCGATTCCAGCTATGTGCTGATGATGGCGCAGCAGGATTTCCCCGACATCAAGTTCCACTTCACCAGCGAGTTCTGATCATAGTATTTCTTTGATCTCCGCTAAGCTTTTGACGGTATAGGTGGGCGTGAAGCCCTCGGCGGGCAGGCCTTCCGGATTGAGCCAGATTTGATCGATTTGGGCGTTGTAGGCACCAACAATGTCCGCCTCCCAACAATCGCCAATCATGAGGCTCTCCGTACGAAGGGAGTGAGTTTGCTGCAAGGCAAAGTCGAAAATCCCTTTGTGTGGCTTTTGGATCTGGGCATCCTCTGAAAGGATCAGTCGCTCAAAATAACGTTCCAAGCCAGCGCTACATAGCTTCTTGTATTGCACCTCCCGGAAACCATTCGACAGGATGAATAGCCGGTAGTGAGGATGCAGGTACTCCAATAGCTCCTTGGCTCCCGGTACGATGCGGCTCTTGGTGGTAGTACGCATCAGGAAATCGTGGTTCATGGCCAAGGCTTGCTTCTTGTCCTCAATCCCCATCGGGCGAAGGATATGCAGGAAACGATCGACGATCAAGAACTGCCGGTCAATCTCTCCCGCTCGGTATTTTGCCCACAGCGAGAGGTTGTGAGGCATGTAGTAAGCATAAAAAGCCTCGAAGGAGGCATAATACCGGCTCAATCGGTAGTCGGTATAGATCTCTTCGAGGCATTCTTTATTATTATGGTACGTATCCCACAGGGTATCGTCCAAGTCGATGAACAGGTTCTTATACGCCATTATCCCACTTCGATCACTAAGTATTTGCCTAAGCTCCAGAACGCTTTCTCATCGTTGATCTTCAAGGTCAGGTTGCGATCCTCATCCTCCACGAACTCATACGAGCCTTCGGGGTGGTTGCTTTTCAGCTTCGCTTTGCTGGCGAAAAGCGGAATCTCTTTCACCTCTCGGATGTCGATGCTGATGAAATAATCCTTGTTGAAGCCCGATTGCAGCACCTTGGATTTCGAGAAGAGGCCACCACCGGAGAGGATCTTTTGCTCCTTCAGCTCCTTGGAGGTGCCGAAGCAATAGTAGGCTGTGTGCAGCGCCTTGTCCTGCTCGCTGATCTTGGCCGATTGGGCAGCGGTAGTGGTAGCTAACTCCTCTACATCCTCGTTCAGGGCGGTTACCATCTCATCCAACTCCTGGATGCGCACATTCTTCTTCGCCAAGTCCTCTTGCAAGGCGACAATCATCGTAGCCTTTTGATCCAGCTCGGAAGAGAGGCGGTCAATGGTTTTCCGGAGTGCCGCTGATTGGATGCCACTCTTCTTCAGCTTCTCCTCCAATTGGCTGATCTGCGCCTTGTTCTTTTTCAAGGTTTCGCTGATCAACTGCATGTTCTGTTTGATTTGCTCTCGACGGCTCTGGTTCAGCTCGCCACCTGTCTGTTGCTGGATGGTCAGATAGTTCTCCGCATCCCGAATGGATTGGAAATCCGCCTCAATATCGTTGAGTGTAGAGAGCATTTCGTTCAGCTCCTCCGTGTTCTTCGTGTTTTCGATTCGCAGAGAGTCATTCTCTGCTTGCAGTCGTTTGTACTCTGCCGACTGCTGGCCACAAGAGGCCAACATCGCTACGCATACACATGCTACTAATACATTCTTCATCTTCTTTTTGTTTTTAGTTAAACCTCTTTTTGTTCTTCCTCATTCTTTGCTTTTTTCAAGCCTGCTAATACGATAACAATTTCACCCTTTGGTTCGTTCACAGAGAAGTGTGCGATAACCTCCGTCAAGGTACCTCTGACGGTCTCCTCATGGATCTTCGAGATCTCTCGTGACACGGATACCTGTCGATCCGCACCGAAAAACTCAGCGAACTGCGTCAATGTTTTCACCAACCGGAAGGGGGATTCATAGAATATGATCGTTCGAGGCTCCTCTGCCAACTCCTTCAAGCGGGTTTGGCGTCCCTTTTTCTGGGGCAAGAATCCCTCGAAACAGAACTTCTCGTTGGGCAATCCGGAAGCTACTAAGGCAGGCACGAATGCGGTGGCTCCGGGTAGGCATTCTACCTCCACGCCCTGTCGCACGCACTCCCTGACCAGCATGAATCCAGGATCGGAAATAGCGGGTGTGCCGGCATCAGATACCAGGGCAATGTTCTCGCCGGCCTTGATGCGTTGAGCCAATTGCTCAACAGTCTTGTGCTCGTTGAACTTGTGGTGCGATTGCATCTTGTTCTGGATCTCGAAATGTTTTAGCAAGATTCCTGTCGTTCGGGTATCTTCCGCTAAAATCAGGTCCGCTTCTTTGAGTGTGCGGATCGCACGGAAGGTCATATCCTCTAAATTGCCTATCGGAGTAGGTACTACTGTTAGTTTTGCCATAGTTGTTGTCAGTTAAGCGAATCGTTTCTCAATCAGCTGGAGAAAGTCAGCGACAGCCGCCTCTTCTTCGTTCCCATTCAGAGCCTTTTGGATATAGGCCACGGAGGCCTCATAGCTCTTGATTTCGTTCAGGTCGGCAATCACTTGGTTCATTCGTTCTTCGCTGCCTGCAAATAATTCGCGGCGAAAGCGAAAACGGTCGTTGAGGCTGAACGCCTTTCGGAAGTCGGAGAGGTTCTTCCGTTCTAACAGATCGTTGAGACTTCCTGCTTGTGGTTTGAAAACAGGCTGCTCAGCGGAGCTTGCTGCATGAACAATAGGTTCCACGCTTTGAGGTTGTTTTTCTACGGTGACCTCGGGAGCCTCCTTTTGAGGCTTTGCTTGCGATTCAGTAACCATTGGTTGATGCACCTCGTCTGGTTCAATGACCGGCTGTGGCTGTTTTCCTTCCCGCTCAGCTTCTTCTAATAGCTGATCTAACAGGATTTTCTGTTGCGCCAATCGCTTTTCAATCCCGACAATCAACATACGTAAGGCTTCTGTCTCGCTCCGTAATGCTTTGATGTTTTCTTTGTTCATCTTCTCAACGCTAAATCTGTTAATACGAGGCAAAAATACACATTTCTTTTATACAAAAAAATAGGCATGTCTACCATCACTGGCCGACATGCCGAAAACGCTTAATGATTATAAATCTATTTGCCCTTAATAAGAGAGTGAATGTTGTAAATTCTTTTTATTACATTGCAAAGAAACGATTCTTTTTTATATCTTGCAAGCGTTTTAGTTGAAAAAGTTGAAAAAATCTGCGAATAGCTCAAATCGTTCTGCGTTTACTGGAAGTGTTTCTGTAAAGGTGGCTTTGCCTTGGCTTCTGACAAAGCGAATAGGTTGAAGAGTCTCACTCGAATGAGGGGATAGGGGAGATGGATCGTTTGGAGATGTATGATGCGATGTCGGGGGCATTGGTTCCCTCGCATAGGGGCGAGAGGAGAGAAATTGAAAGAAAAATGCATTTTTTTTGCCGTAGGTATTGCAGGTTTCAAAATATTGCGTACCTTTGCACCGCAATCGAGAGAGATTGTGAGAGTATTGAAATAAAAAATGGTGCGTTAGTTCAGCTGGTTAGAATACATGCCTGTCACGCATGGGGTCACGGGTTCGAGTCCCGTACGCACCGCCTCTTTCATAAGTCGATTTTAATTGTTTCGGTGCGTTAGTTCAGCTGGTTAGAATACATGCCTGTCACGCATGGGGTCACGGGTTCGAGTCCCGTACGCACCGCAAGAAGCCTCTGATGCGTGAGCCTCGGGGGTTTTTTGTTGCCCTTTCCTGAATGTTTGTTTTTCTCCTCGTTAATTTTCCCGTATATGCCTTGAAAAAGGCGGATTTTCAGAAAAATCTTCCGTATTTTTGCGCAACGTTTTTAACAAATAGAATATGCTGACACTCGATAAGATTTATCAAGCTCAATATGCCCTGAAACGGGTGATCCGACGAACCGACCTCATCAGTGCGCCGAATATTAATAAATCGTCTCAGATTTATCTGAAACCGGAGAATTTACAGGTCACGGGCTCTTTTAAGGTGAGAGGAGCTTGCTTCAAGATCTCACAACTGAGCGAAGAGGAACGTGCGCATGGTGTGATTGCTTGCTCGGCGGGTAATCATGCGCAAGGGGTAGCGCTTGCGGCTACGGCTCATGGCATTAAATCGTTGATTTGCTTGCCGGATAACGCTCCTATCTCAAAGGTGGAGGCCACGAAGAGCTATGGGGCGGATGTGTGCCTTGTGGAGGGCGTGTATGATGACGCCTATAAACGAGCTTTGGAGCTGCGTGATGCACATAACTATACCTTTATTCATCCATTTGATGACGAGGAGGTGATCGCTGGTCAGGGAACGATTGGCTTGGAACTGTTGGAGCAGTTGCCCGAGGTAGAGGCTGTGATTGTGCCGATTGGAGGCGGTGGATTGATTAGTGGTGTGGCGTATGCGGTGAAAAATCTGAATCCTCGCATCAAAGTGTATGGTGTACAGGCTGCCGGAGCCCCCAGTATGCTGAACGCCATTGAGCATGGTAAGATCGAGCGACTGGAGAAGGTTCGTACCATAGCGGATGGTATCGCTGTGAAGGAGCCGGGTGTACATACGTTTGATTTCTGTCAGCAATATGTAGATGAGATTGTGTCGGTGACAGAGGATGAGATCTCTACCGCTATTTTGGCGTTGATTGAGCAACATAAGCTGATCGCCGAAGGTGCGGGAGCGGTGAGTGTGGCCGTTGCTATGTTTGAGAAGGTGCCTATTCGAGGGAAGAAGACGATTTGTATTGTCTCGGGTGGCAATATCGACGTGACGATCCTGAGTCGTGTGATTGGTCGCGGTTTGCAGAAATCGGGTCGTTCTTGTGTGATGACGATCGAGTTAGTGGATAAACCGGGACAGTTGCAGCATGTCTCTGAGATCATTGCCTCTACGGGTGCGAATGTCGTTTCGGTGCATCATGAGCGGGTTAGCCATACGGCAGATATCAATGGGTGTTATCTGCGTTTGGAAATGGAAACCCGTAATTTGCAGCAAATTAACGAGATTCGTCAGCTGTTGACTGTACATGGTTATAAGATTGTGGAAGGATAAAAGAGGAAGGAGAGGATTATGTTTAAGCGTATCAAGGAGTTTTACAACCGATACCTCGCTTGGATCAATGCCTATTGGTTGGTAACGATCGCATTCCTTATCGTGACGTTAACCGTGGGCGATAGTAGCTTGTATAAGCGTTATACTTACGACGAGAAAATCCGTAGCTTAGAGAAGGAGATTGAGCATTATCAGCAGGAAATTGAGGTAAATGGAAAGAAGCTGAATGATCTCCATACGGATAAGGAGGGTTTAGAGCGATTTGCTCGTGAGGAGTATTTCATGAAGCGAGCGAACGAGGATGTTTTTATAATTGAGGAGGATTGATGCGCTTATGAAACTACGAGCAATTCTTTTTTCGGTTTCCGCTTGTTTGGTGTTGGCGGGAGCGATACTGGCGCTCACGAAATGGTCGGTTGCGCCCTATTTGTTTGCGGTGGGTTCGGCGGGAGTCGCTGTCAATTACTTGACGACTCCTGTGGGGGATCTGGATTTCCGCGGCAGGCGTTTACATCGTTTCAATGTGATGGCCGGATTCTTGATGGTAGTTGCCTCCGGCTTTCAATTCAATGGACGTAAAGAATGGGTCGTTTGCCTGTTCATCGCCGCTATTTTGCAACTTTATACGGCATTTGTCTCTTCCAAGAACAAATAAAAAAGGCTGTCGAAAAAGATCGGCAGCCATCTTATATAAAAAGTAAGTAAGTCTTATTGAGCTGGTGCAGAATAGTTCTTGTTCAAGAATTCCAGTAACTCTGCGGTGATGTCATAAGAGTCGCCCGCCAACAGAATATTGTCGCCAACCGTGTTGCTGAATACGACCTGAAAGCCCTTATCTTGGTTGAAAGCGCGCAACTGAGAGACAATCGTGTCTCGCAACTGCTCATTCAGCTTTTGCTGCTCTTGCATCAATTCTTGTGCCAACTGATTGTCGAGGTTCTGCAACTCCTCCTGTTTTTTCAAGAGGCGCTGTTGCTCTTGCTCGGCACGTTCACGCGTCAAGAAAGCATTGTTCTCGATCTTACGCTGGAAGTCTTTCATCTCACTCTCCAAACTACGTGCTTTCTGTGTGATGTTGGCGCGGGAATTCTCTTGCTTCTTCAGGATGATCTCGTTCAGATCTTTAGAATAGTTGTAATTGAGCAACAAGGAATCCACATTGACATAAGCGATCGGCAATAAGGCCGTCGCATCTTCCGCGGAAGCGAAAGTTCTCGTTACACCAGATTCCTTCTTGCTGGAAAATTGCATGACATACAAAATTACGACAGCCACTGCTAACACACCGTTGATAACGTAGTTAATGTTCCTCATAAAGTGAAATTTAATTCTTATGTTTTTTATTCTTTTGTTTCTTGCATTAAGTCATAGAGCCCTCGCTGTTTAGTTGCTATTCGATCCATTGTCTTGGCACAATAAATGCCTTTTTTGCCCAATGCCCGATTGCCCTCAATATGCGTATTGGGGAATTGTCCGCCTTTCACGAAAAGGATCTTTACGCATAGCAGCAGGACGCAGACAAAAAGAATTATGACCGTAAACAGTAACGTTGTAAGCATTTTCTCTATATTTGTGGACGCAAATATAAGCGTTTAAGTGATTAGTAAGTGCCTTTTGGGCATTTTATTCTACTTTTTTTCAAACTGAATGCTTCTCTTTGCAAATTTATTAACGTTGATATAGTACCAATAAAACATTGTAACAAAATGGAAATAACAGATTTAAGACCAAACATCGTATGGAAATACTTCCATGAGGTAACACAGGTGCCCCGCCCATCGAAGAAGGAGGGCAAAATGATCGCTTTCTTGGAATCATTCGCTGAGGCGCATCACATTGCGATCAAGAAAGATGCGGTTGGCAACATCTTGATGTCGAAGCCGGCCACTCCGGGTATGGAGAATCGCCCTGTTGTGGTGTTGCAATCGCACATGGATATGGTATGCGAGAAGAACAACGATACGAAGCATGATTTCGACAACGACCCGATCGAGACGGTGATTGATGGCGAGTGGCTGCGTGCGAATGGAACGACTTTGGGTGCGGATAATGGCATTGGTGTGGCTGCTGAGTTGGCTTTATTAGCTTCGGATGATATTGAGCATGGCCCCATTGAGTGTCTGTTTACGGTCGATGAGGAGACCGGTTTGACGGGTGCGAAAGCAGTGCAAGAGGGCTTTATGACGGGTGATATCCTGTTGAACCTCGATAGCGAGGATGAGGGTGAGGTCTTTATGGGTTGCGCCGGCGGTAAGGATACACAGGCAACTTTCCATTATACGCCGGTTCCCGCACCGGAGGCATTGCACTATGTCCGCATTGATGTGAAGGGATTGAATGGTGGCCATTCCGGTGGTGAGATTCACAAGGGTTTGGGTAACGCCAACAAGATCTTGGTGCGTTATCTCTATTTGTTGCGTCAGCAATGTCCGTTCGTGCTTTGCGAGATTGATGGTGGAAACTTGCGCAATGCGATCGCACGTGAGGCACATGCAGTGATCGGTTTGCCTACTGAGCATAAAGAGACGGCTCGTGTCTTGCTGAACCATTTTGCGGCTGATGTGGAGAATGAGTTGAAGCATGTAGATAAGAATGTGCGGCTGATTATGGAATCGGTAGAGCGTCCGGCTTTCCGGATTGATGACGAGACGGCTGAGAAGGTGATCTTCGCTATGCATGCTTGTCCGCATGGGGTGATCGGTATGAGTCACGATATCGAGGGCTTGGTGGAGACATCAACCAATTTGGCTTCTATCAAGATGAAAGAGGAGAATACGATCTTAGTGGGAACCAGCCAACGTAGCTCGATCGAATCATGCAAGATCGCAGTTGCCAATCAAGTGGCCGCTACCTTCAACTTGGCCGGTGCGGAGGTTCGTCATGGCGATGGTTATCCTGGATGGGCACCTAATCCTGATTCAAAGATCTTGAAGGTGGCTCAGGATAGCTACAAGCGACTGTTCGGCAAGGAGGCGAAGATCAAGGCGATCCATGCAGGATTGGAGTGTGGTTTGTTCTTGACCAAGTATCCGCATTTGGATATGATCTCCTTCGGACCTACGTTGCGTGATGTACACTCTCCCAACGAGCGTATCGAGATCAAAACGGTGGAGCTCTGGTGGCAACACTTAACCGATTTGCTGAAAAGCATTCCGGCGAAATAATAATTCCACCGATTAAACGTTAAAGAAGAGGAATGGCTTCCGTTTACGTGAAGCTTATTCCTCTTTTTATCATAATAGATGACTTGCTGAAAGATAATAGATGACAAGATCGACCTACATAGTATGCTGTTTGCTGATAGGATGGATGAGCCTTCTCTTTGGTTGCGAAGGCTTAGAGGAGCATTATTCCACCAATCCTGCTTATCGGTTGAGTTTCTCGATGGATACGTTAGCTTTTGATACGGTGTTCAGTAGCATAGGCTCCACCACCCGTCAATTCATGGTGTATAATCCCAATAACGAGCCTTTGGAGATGGAGCAGGTGATGTTGGCCAGTGGTGAGGCTTCAGGTTTCCGGATGAATTTGGACGGGCGAAAGGGAAGCCGTTTCGACCGTGTGGGTATTGCGGCTCATGACAGTATGTATGTATTCGTGGAGGTCACCGTGAATCCGAACGGGCAGAATCAACCGCTGCTGATTCAAGATTCCGTGCTTTTCGACGTGAATGGCATTCGTCAGTCGGTGCTGTTGGAGGCATACGGACAGGATGTGCATCTCTGCAAAGGGGGACTGACACTTGCGCAGGATACGTTGTTTGCCGCTGATCGTCCTTACCTGATTTATGACAGTTTGGTGGTGGCAGAGGGAGCGACATTGACCTTGAGCGAGGGAGTGACTTTGTATATGCATGATCAAGCGAATTTGGTTGTGTATGGCACGTTGCTGGCGAAAGGAACGCAAGGCAATCCGGTGACGCTGCGAGGCGACCGCTTGGATTATATCTTGAATGATGTGTTGCCCTACGACCGCACACCGGGACAATGGGGTGGTATTCGCTTCCGGGCATCCAGCTATCAGAACCAGTTGGAATATACGATCGTACGAAATGGCACGAATGGCATCATGTGCGAGCCTTCGACAACAGATCAACCGAAGTTGCGCTTACGTCATGCGCAGGTCACGAATATGGCAAACGACCTGTTGGTGGCGGTGAATAGCGATGTGGAGGCGACTGATACGGAGTTTAGCAACGCTGGAGGCAGTGTCGTGACACTCATCGGTGGAAATTACTATTTTGCGCATTGCACGATGGCTAATTATATGAGTTTAACCACACGTCAAAGCATCAGCGATGAGACGACCTTGGATAGCAAGTGCCTCTATTTGCTGCATGATGCGACTGTAAACGGCCAAGGTCCTTATCCCATTCAGAAAGCCTACTTTGACAACTGCTTGATCGACGGTAGCTTTGGTGCGGGAGATTTGTTAACGGGTGGTGAGATACAGCTTTCGGCGGGCGATTATGATTATCGTTTCAACCATTGTGTGCTTAAAGCGAAGCCGTCGAGTGATAGCCGCTTCAACGAAGTAACCTTTGTCTCGGAAAGCCCGCAGTATCGGCAGACAGGTGGCAAAGCGAATAAGTATGCTTATGATTTCCGGTTAGATACGGTGATCGCATCTGGTGTAGGCAAAGCGGATGCGGAAATCAGTCGGTTATATCCGATCGATCGGTATGGTGTGAACCGTTTAGAAAGTGCGAATGGCCCTACCATTGGCGCTTATGAGTTCGTGCCGAAAGAGGAGGAGGCGAAACAACCGTGAAGACTCGGATGGTGTTGCTCTTGCTTTGTCTCCTTTTAGGGGGACAATCGGTTTATGGGCAACGTCTGTTTCGGGTGATCAGTTATAATGTAGAGAATCTTTTCGATACGCAAGATAATCCGTTGGCGGAGGATGAGGAATTCTTGCCGCAAGGGCAACGCCATTGGACACCGAAACGGTATTACCACAAATTACAGCAAATTGCGAAGGTTATCACGGCGGCAGGTGAATGGACGGAGCCGGCTTTGATTGGCTTATGTGAGGTGGAGAATGACTCTGTCCTTTATCACCTTTGTCATCGTACCCCTTTGCGCACCCAAGGATATCGGTATGTATGTAGTGATACCGACGATCCTCGTGGCATCCGGGTAGCTTTACTCTATCAACGTGATCAATTTGCGTTGGAGGGAGAGGAGTCGCTGCGGATTCCTTTTCGAGGAGGGCAAAAGCGTAGTCGCCCGTTGTTGCACGTGTGGGGTCGTGTGGTAACAGGCGACACGTTGGATGTATTTGTATGCCATTTTCCCTCTCGCTCAGGTGGACAATTGGAGAGTGAACCGTTTCGTATGGATGCGGCTCGTCATTTGCGTAGGACTTGCGATTCGCTCTATCGCCTTCGTCTGCATCCTCATCTATTGGTGATGGGCGATTTGAATGATACACCCACTGATCGGAGTTTGGTAGAAGGGTTAAAGTCCCAACCCTATACGCCTGATTCGAATCCACAAATATCTGATAACCTTACGCTTTATAATCTCTTTGCAATGAGGCGTGCCGGGCAACCGGAGGGTTCGCATAAGTACCAAGGGGCATGGAGCCAATTGGATCATTGTTTGGTGGATGGTTCATTGTTGCGAGCGGACGCTACGTTTCGATTACGCCCGGAAGGCGTGCGGATTTTTGACGCTGATTTTCTTTGGACGACCGATAAGACCTATTTAGGACGTCGCCCCAAACGAACGTTTTATGGCTTTACCTACGAGGGGGGATTTAGCGATCATTTACCTTTGGTTGTCGATTTTTACTTACATTTGTCTGCGGAAAAAGAAAAAGACAAAGAATGAATCGAAGAAACTGGTTACAGGTTTGGTTAGTGGCTTGGTTGAGCCTTATTCCTGGATGGATAGCAGCACAAGAACTGTTGAATCCTTTGGATTTTCCCATTTTATTGAGTGGTGGCTTTGGCGAGTTGCGGAGCAATCATTTTCATTCGGGCATTGATTTCAAGACGCAAGGAGCGGAGGGAAAGGCGATTCATGCCGTGCAGGAGGGCTATGTGGCTCGTATAGCGGTGAGCCCTTGGGGATATGGCAATGCGCTTTATTTGGCACATCCCGATGGCACGACGACGGTGTATGGCCATTTGCAACGCTTCAATGCCCGCATCGCTGCCTATCTGAAGGAGCAGCAATATGCGCAAGAGCGCTTTCAAGTGGATCTCACATTGATACCCAATCAAATCCCGGTCAAGGCTGGCGAAGTGGTGGCTTGGAGTGGTAATACAGGAAGTTCCGGAGGTCCTCATCTTCATTTCGAGGTGCGTGATACGAAGAGCGAGGAGGTGCTTGATCCGTTGGAGCGTTATATCGAGCGGGTAGTGGATACACGTCCGCCGAAGATCCAAGGGGTGATGGTGGTGCCGATGCCGGGTAAAGGAGTCGTGAATGGCAGTGCTCGGAAACTCAAGCCGACATTGGTCACTGCCAAGAATGGCAAGCAGACGGTGCAGGAACGTATCGAGGCTTGGGGAGAGATTGGTTTGGCGGTGAGAGCCAACGACTATATGGATAACACAACGAATGTGTATGGCGTGCGGGTGATTCGCCTCAGTGTGGATTCGACGGAAATATTTCATAGCGATTTAGATCGTTTCGCTTTTAGAGAGACACGCTATCTCAACAGCTTAGTGGATTACGAGGAGTGGAAAACCAATCATGCCTTCTACATGCGCAGCTACATCGAACCTGGTAATCGTTTGCGTTTCTTGGAAGCGGAGGAGCAAGGCATCATTCGCATCGATGAGCAACGTATCTATCAAGTGGTTTATACCTTAGCGGATTTGGCGGGCAATACGACCCATTTAGCCTTTCAGATAATGGGTAAGCTGCAAGAGATTCCGCAACCTGATACCACCGGTAGGGAACTGTTCCGATGGCAAAGCGAGAACCGTTTCGGGGCGAAGGGCATTCGATTGACCCTTCCTAAGGGAAACCTCTACAATGATGTCGCTTTCCGGTATAGTGTGAAGCGAGATAGCAATGCGTTGGCCGCTACCCATTGTTTGCACGACAAACCGGTCGCGTTGCATCAACGGGCACTGCTCTCGCTCTTCTTGCAAAACGATACGTTGGCGGAGAAACGGCAATATGGCGTGGTGCGGTTGCAAAATGGAAAGGCTTCGTGGATAGGAGGTACTTATCGCAAAGGATGGATCGATGCGGAGATCCGGGAGTTTGGTGAATATACCATTCGGCAAGACACGATGCCGCCTCACATCACTCCTTTGAAGCCGAAGAAGGGAGTTGCTACACAACGTTTGCAATATCGCTTGACCGATAACCTGAGTGGGGTGGAGCGTTATCGAGGAGAGATAGATGGGCAATACGCCCTTTTTGAGATGGACGCTAAATCGGTGATTACCTATCGGTTTGACCCCGATCGTCTTACCCGTGGCAAACATCAGTTGCGGCTGACGGTGGTCGATGCCTGTGGCAATGAGGCGGTGCATGAGGAAACTTTTACCTGGTAAATAACGAAAGTATGGCTTTTTGGGCAAAAAAAGAGGTGCGTAGTTGCAATACTGAAAGAAATTCGTACTTTTGTTACCGGTTAATCCAAAAGGGAACTTGGGTTGATAACAAACCGACAATCAAAACATCAAAATAGATTTACAAACATGGAAAACAAAGACTTGTTAGACAAAGTGAGAAGTAAGGCACAAGGTTGGCTTACGAAGAGTTATGACGAAGAGACACGTGCGCAGGTGCAGGCGTTGCTCGACAGTGAGGATCCGACGGAGTTGATCGAATGCTTCTACAAGGATCTGGAGTTTGGTACGGGTGGCTTGCGCGGCATCATGGGCGTAGGTTCTAACCGGATGAATATCTATACGGTAGGTGCGGCTACACAGGGCCTTTCTAACTATCTGAAGCAAGAGTTCGCTGATTTGGAGCAGATCAAGGTGGTGATCGGTCACGATTGCCGTAACAACAGCCGTAAGTTTGCGGAGATCTCTGCCGATATTTTCTCTGCGAATGGCATCAAGGTTTATCTGTTTGAGAGCTTGCGTCCGACACCGGAGATGTCATACGCCATCCGTAAGTTGGGTTGCCAAAGCGGTATTATCTTGACGGCTTCCCATAATCCGAAAGAGTATAATGGTTACAAGGCTTATTGGAGTGATGGCGCACAAATGATCGCTCCGCACGATAAGAACACGATCGCCGAGGTAAACAAGGTGCATGGTGCTGATGATATTAAGTTCGAGGGCAATAAGGCCTTGATCGAGATTATCGGTCAGGAGATTGATGATCAATACATCCAGGATTTGACAAAGATTAGCTTGTCGAAGGAGGCGATTGCTCGTCATCACGACATGAAGATCGTTTACACCCCGATTCACGGTACGGGTGTGAAGTTGGTGCCCGCTGCCTTGAAGGCATTTGGCTTTACCAATATCATTCACGTTCCTGAGCAGGATGTGGTTAGTGGTGATTTCCCCACGGTTGTTTCTCCGAACCCCGAGGAGCCTGCAGCGTTGGCTATGGCGGTTGAGAAGGCCAAAGAGATTGATGCCGACATCGTGATGGCTTCCGATCCCGATGCAGACCGTGTAGGTGCGGCTGTGAAGAACAACGAGGGCGAGTGGGTATTGTTGAATGGTAACCAAACCGCTTTGATGTTCGTTTACTACTTGATCACTCGCTGGAAAGAGTTGGGTAAGTTGCAAGGCAAGGAGTATATCGTGAAGACCATCGTGACGACTGAGACCATCAAGGCAATCGCCGAGAAGAACGGTGTGGAGATGTATGACGTTTATACCGGCTTCAAGTGGATCGCTAACGTGATGCGCGAGAACGAGGGCAAGAAGGCCTACATTGGAGGTGGCGAGGAGAGCTACGGCTTCTTGTGTGAGGACTTCGTACGTGATAAGGACGCCGTTTCTGCTTGCGCTATCTTGGCAGAGATCGCTGCTTGGGCGAAGGATCAAGGTTTGAGCATGTACAGCTTGTTGCAGAAGATCTATGTAGAGTATGGCTTCTCGAAGGAGAAGGGTATCTCTGTTGTGAAGAAGGGCAAGAGCGGTGCTGAGGAGATCGAGGCGATGATGAAGCGTTTCCGTGAGAATCCGGTGGCTGAGATCGCAGGTTCCAAGGTGGTTGCTTTCTACGACTACGCTACGTTGAAGGGTCAGGATTATGTGGAGAACGAGGTGGTTACCTTGGATATGCCGACCACATCCAATGTACTTCAGTATTTCACCGAGGATGGTACGAAGATCTCTATCCGTCCTTCAGGTACGGAGCCGAAGATCAAGTTCTACTGCGAGGTTCACTCAAAGGTGAAGAGCGCCGAGGAGTTGCCCGCTGCCGATGCGGCTGCCGCAGAGAAGATCAATCAGATCAAGGCCTCTTTAGGTTTGGATTAATCGTCTGATTCGATCATAGATAGAAAAGGCCGTACCTCCAATTGAACTGCACCCCAAAAGTTTGACAAAAACTTTTGGGGTGTTTTTATGAAGTACAGTTATGAACAGTGACTCGTTATTGTTACACGAGTTAAAAGAGGAGAAGCGATAGCCCACTTGTCAAAAAAGTATCCTATAAACGAGACTCAGATATTGGCATGGGTAAGGATGGTGCACAGGCTGCGCCGAGCTTTGGAACCGCTTTTTTGGCCTCCTCCGGCTGGAAATGGGCCTTGGAAGTGGTTCCATGCCTCACCGCTGGCCGTCGCCTACTCGTGGAAGCGGTCTCAAGCCTTGGCGCTCGCTGCGCAGATGGGCTGCGCTCTTTTTTTGATTCGGTTATTTAACGTGAGTTCGATGAATATGTAACCTCCTTCTTATGTGCGCGAACATTCTATAAAATAACTTACGCATTATAATAGGTAGCCAAACTCTTGCAGGCGTCGTTTTACCTCCTCCAGATGGGCGGCCGACACCAATATAATATATCCCTCAGCCTTCAGCACATATTTTCGCAGCAGCGGATCGGTGGCAAACAACCTCAACAACGATTTATCCGTTGCCGGCAGACGAAAAATCTTGTATTCTTGAGGAGTAATCGGTTCCCATGCGCAGGATTGCGATAACAAACGATCGAAAAACTCCTCCCATACTGGCGAGGGATTTCGACACACATAGCGATGAAAGAAATCCACCCGCTCCTTCACATCCTCCGGTTTCTGGCAAGTGCGCAAGAAGCTGGCAGCCGTCACCCGATAGCGATGCCCACCGATAGGATCGGCAAAATCGTCCAGCACTTTCTCATACGAATTCTGCGACTCCAGGAAACGGATCAACAAGCGATTCGTCGCCACCTCAAATTCCATGATGGGTGTCTCCGGCATCTTATAGCTGGCTGTTTGTCCCAGCACGTAACGCCCCAGCGAGGTAATACGAAAATAGCGAAGCGCATCATAGTAGGAGGGTGAAGCTGGATCAAATGACGCATACGCCACCTCCACCATGCCCCAAGCTGCCAGCAAAAAGAGAAAGCCCTTCACGTAAGGGACTTCCAGTTGCGTATAATAATTAACCGGTGTGATAGGTTGCGACGGTAGCTTGGCCGACGGCAAAGAGACCGCACGCAGCGCATAATCATCGAAAAGCATCATATAGCCCTCTCCCGACTCAATCAAATGCAACAGATCGAGCAACTCTTCCACCTGCACCCAATCTCCGTCCACACAGATCTGTCCAAGAGCCAACCAGATATTCTGCGCCTGCTTATCCAAACAGGTGGAGTAGAGCAGACTTTGCCGAATGCCCGACACATGAGGCAACAGCGTATAGCCCAAATGGGCCGGAGATGAGAGAAACACCTTCATCGGCCACTTGACGATCTCCTCAAACGGGAGCTCCAGGTCGGACATCCAACGACAATAGGCAAACGATTCGATCAGCAGGAATGTCCGGAAATCTTTCACGTTCTTTTCCTTCTCATCCGGAAAAAACTCTTTCGCCTTCAACAGCTTGCCCAGCCTTCTGACTGCGGTCCACTTCATTTTCTCAAACATATCGTCGGTCAGCTGCCCCTGCATAAAATAGACCTCTAAGGCTTTGAGCAGACGAGGCATCTCCAACTCTCCATTGAAAAGGTGCAGCGAGTCGGCCGAGGGTAACGCGTTGAAATGTGGCCGCCTGCCCTGATCCGGGATGAAATAGGGGACCAAATAGAAGCGGAGTTTGGCTGGCAGGTAGAGATACTGCGTACCATTCATATCGTTATGCACTCGGAAAAAACTCAGCGAATCTGGCAATTTGATCTCCGAAGAAAAATAGCTCCGCTCTGCAATCCAGCCAATGCCTGTTTCCCGCTCCATCAAGTCTCGCCCTACCAGGTAATGCTCGATCACCAGCCGCCACACCTGCTGCAATGGCACCGAGAAGGAGGAGAAAAGAAGCTCGAAATTGGCCGGCTCGCACAAGAAATAGGCGATCGCGAAAACAAGCTCCTCCTTGTGAGGCACCTCCCTGCTTGTTAAGATCCGTCGCAACCGTTGCTCTCCGTCTGTCCATTGACAATAAGGTAGAGCCGCCTTCACCATCGAGAACATAGGGCGTAACGCCTCCATGCGATAGGTGTCTAAAAAGAGGGAACAATCTTTCAGGGATTCCGGGGCAGGTGCCTGAATGCATCGTGCGGTTTGCGGCATACAGCTATTCTCTTCCATGACTATCCAAGTATATAATTAATGTCCTCCTTACTCAAATGCTTCAACGAATGGCTATCGCTACAGATCAACCCGGCAAACAGCTCCTTTTTCTGTTGCTGCAGCCAGCAGATCTTCTCCTCGATCGTGCCCTGCACCAAGATGGAGTAGCTAAGCACCTTCGAGAGTTGTCCCATGCGGTGCAAACGGCTCACTGCCTGGTCCTCTGCCGCCTTATTCCACCAAGGCTCGAAAATAAACACTGTGTCGGCTGCTGTCAGGTTCAGCCCCACGCCGCCGGTCTTCAAGGTCATCAGAAACACCCGACATTGCGGGTCGTTCTGAAACCGTTCTACCACACTTTTCCGGTTGCGGGTCGAGCCGGTCATCTGGGCAAAGTCAATTCCCAACTTATCCAGTAAGTCGCTGACCAGCTCTACACCCAGCAGGTAATTGAAAAAGATCACCACCTTATGCCCGTTAGCGACGGCCTCAGCCACCAGGTTAATCACCACCTCCAACTTAGGCGAGGTAATCTGTCCACCGCTCATGCATTCGGGGATGGAGGCAATGCGGCGTAGCTCATTGATCGCCTGAAGCATCGTAGCGCGTGAATGTTCCAATCCATCCGAATCAATCTTTCGGTTAACTTGTTGGTAGTAATAGGCCCTGCGTTGCTCATAGAGTCGGGCCTGCTCCTCATTCATCTCTACAAACAGTTGATTATCCATTACGTCGGGCAGCTCTTGCAGCACATCCTTTTTCAGTCGACGTAGCAGGAAGGGATAAATCTTACGACGCAAACTCTCCATCGCCTCCTTGTCGTTTTTTCGATGAATTGGGGTGGCGTAGCGTGTATTAAACTCCTCCAACGAGCCAAACATCCCCGGATTCAGAAAACAGAACAGCGAGTAAAGTTCCTTCAGGTTGTTCTCAAAGGGGGTGCCACTCAACGCCAACCGGTGTGGTGCGTTTAATTGTCGGATGGCCTGCGTCACCTGAGCTTCGAAGGCCTTGATGTGCTGGCTCTCTTCTAAGATCACATAATGAAACTGCCGCTGCTGAAGTAGTTCAATGTCGTTGCGCATCACCGTGTAGGTGGTCAGGATCACCGAATGCTGCAACGCCTCCTCCAAGTTGCGCATACCGCCATGATAGCAATAGACCGACAGCTGAGGTGCGAAACGAGTCAGCTCTATTCGCCAATTATACAGCAGGCTGTAGGGCATCACAATCAACGATGGCGCTTCCACTTCCGGATAGAGCGAGGCCAAGAGCGTAATGGTCTGCAGTGTTTTGCCTAAGCCCATTTCATCCGCCAGGCATCCGCCCAGCTTGTTGTCGTGCAGGTAACGCAGCTATTTTACCCCCTCCGCTTGATACGGACGAAGCACAGCTTTTACCTTTACCTCTTGCAATGGCGTATCTTTTAAATCATTGAATCCCTTAAATACATTAAGCATTCGTTCATACTCCTGGCATTCCACTTGCTGCGGGTTCAGCGCAGCCATTTCCGGTAGATCGAAGAAGGAGATGCGCACCTCTCCCCCCTGCAGTGGCTGAAATACCCGTCCCAACCGCTCGATATAGCCCTCGCCCAGCACGGCGCGGGTATCATCAGAAAGTGTGATATAGCGATGCTTGCGATACTGCTTGAGCAGATCGGCCAGCATGAACGACTCGCCATCCAGGTTCAGCTTCAGTTCGCCCTCCAGGAAGTGAATGCCCGAGCGAAGCGAGATATACAACTTAGGTTCTACCGGTTTCACCTGGTAGTTGCGTAGCCGCTCCACCCCTACGAGGCGATAGCCAAGCAGCAACGAGGGCAGTTCCTCTTGCAAAAAGGGAGCGGCTGTCTCCTCGGGCACGATGAAAAAGTCTCCATCCCGATAAAGCTCCTTCTGCGCCAAACGGTCGGGGGCATATCGCATCAACTGTGTCCACATCGTTTGAGCCAACTCATCCACAGAGGCTTGCACAATGCGTTTGAGCACGATCTGCCGATCCGGCAGCAGTGAGGCTACCCAATTCACGTCGAAATCGGTCACGAAATCCACGTCATATCCCGGGATGGAACAGGCCAAGCGCAAATGGAGTGCCCGGTCGCGATCTACTTTCTCAAAAACTAACGTGGGCACCATCTCTATCGCCTCATCCGAGAAGCTCACCACATAGTCAGCATACTCCACCCGCACATGTTGTATATAAGAATAGAAAACCGAGAGATACTCCTCTACTCAGGATTCCTCAAACGGAGCCAGAAAGGCATCCATCTGCTGGTAATGATCTCCTATGGGAAGAATCCGGAAGAGCTGATCTCCCCGCAAAGCGAAACTGTCGGTCAACAGGCGCACAGGCAGCTCCGGTTGTCGCTCCTCGTCCTCGATGCGCAACTTAGGCACGAGCATTCCTCGTTCCTTGTGCAGCTCCAAGCAAAGCGATGTCGGCTGCTCTACCAACCGGATAGGAAGCATCGCCTCGTTCACCAGGTTATGACACCGTGCTAATTGCCACATTAAATAGGGACTATCCGCTAAATAGATCTTCTCCCCTGCCGACTCCCGCTCCCAGTTCACCTGCAACAGGCACGCATCTCGCAAATGCTCAAACAGACGTAACGTTTGGGCCAATTCGCCTGTGTAGCTGCGGTAATCCAGAAAGAGAGGTGACTGCCGCTGATCGACCGTCTCCACATAACACCCCGCCTGATCCGTGGCAATGCGAAAAAAGAAGGCAGAGGATGCTGTTTCACGCGAGGGAATACCCAAGGAGCGGTTTTGCTTCAGAAAAGACAGAAAGTTGTTCATGGCCATTTATATTTTCTTACACCTCCTCCATCCTTACCAACTCCCAGCCACAGAACTGCATGATGATCTTGTGCAGCAGTGTGCCTTGACGGAGGGCCTCCACACGGGGGGCGACGGCATAGCGATGGATCTGCTCGACCGCCTCCTGCCATTGCGCCTCGCCCTTCTCTGCAAAGTCTTTCTTAGGTAGGTATTTCAATTCTAAGATGTAGCTGTGCTCCGCTTGGTAATGCGTCATATCGGGAAGCAGGAAAAAGTCACAGAAACCATGATTCAGCTCCACCTCAGGAGCCGTCAGGTAATAGCTGTTCAAGCTGAGATATGCTAAGAAGAAGCCTTGGATGTTGCGTTCGCCCTCGATCATATCACGCACCGACGAGAGTTTCTGGTAAGCATCGGCGATGTAGCGCAACGCCTCCTCCCAATGGCCGTCAAAGGCCATATTGTCGAAATAGTCGTTGAGTTCGTTGTGCCTCAAATTGCTCATTGGTTGATACATCTCCAACAAATAGCTATAGTATTGCTTGCGAACATTATTGTTTGGGATTCCCAAGATCAGGCGATTGCCCCGTGTCCCGACCATCGTCAGCATGCCATAATAAAACAGCAAGCTGGGGAAAATCTCCGGATTAGGTAACTCTCTCGCAGAGAAGGAGGTGAAAAGCTCCGTCACGATCTTTCCCTCCTCGGCAATCTTTATCAACACACCTTTTCTGTTCCCATCCAGTTTGTCAAATTGCAGCAATCGTTTCAACTTGTTGTAATCCGTCTTCGTGTTCGGGTCGAGCATCTGCTTGGGTGGACAACCTCTATCCGCATAGTGGCTCAGATAATACAACACCATGTCGCAATTGAATACCCGGATGTCGCTCTTCAAGCATTCTTCAGCGAAGCAATAGTTGTCATACCAAGGTTTCATGTCGGCAATCATCGCCTCCACGTCACAATCCGCTGGCAATCGACCGACCTCTTTGTAATAGGTGAACATCGTGCGCACATCCTCCGTGCTGAATCCCAGCATCTTGTCGAATCGGGGATTGGTAGAGAGATGCCAGCCGATGTTGAAACCACTCGTTAAATCATCGAGTGTCACGGGGCTCACACCTGTCAGGAAGATCCGCTCGAACATGCCCTTGAACAGCTTGAAGGTGTCTCGATAGAAACCATCCGCATGGGTGATGGCGTGATACACTGCCTCCCCTTGCTCGTCGAGCACGATGTTCGTGAAGTTGTCATACTCATCCACGATCAAGTAGAGCGGGTGACCGAGGTCATGCGCCATGTCGTTCAACAGGTTGAACTTCTCTGTCGAGTTACGGGAGGCATATAGGCGCTCCACTTTATCTGCGGGGTATTCCTTGCCGTAGCGATCCATGAAATTGTCTAACCGGTTGCAGCAATAGGTGTTGAAGTTCTCCTCCAAACGCTCCATGTTGCTACCCGCACGGGAGAAATCCAAGTAGAGTACTTGATAGTGATTCTTCAAGGGCGTAGGGTGTTGGCCCACCCAAAGATCGCCAAAGAGACTGTCGAACTCACCCGCCATCGACTTGTCGTAGTAGGCTCGCATCATGCTGATGAACAAACTCTTGCCAAATCGACGGGGACGAATGAAGAAGATGTTGCGGGGTTGTTCCTCCAACTCTCGCAGAAACATCGTCTTATCCACGTAATACAGATTTTGCTCCCTCACTGACACGAAGTCGGCCACGCCATAGGGTATTTGCTTGATTGCTATCTCGTTCATGACTCTTCCTTTTTTGATGGTTGTCTCCTTCCGGAAAATGCTTACCTTCACTTCGCCAAGCAAAGGTAAGCATTCTTTTGGGATATTGTTCCTTCGCAATAACGCAACAGCGTTACAGCAAAAATATGCATGATCGTCGTTTATTTTACCTCGATGATTCGACTTGGAGGATGGCTCCCTTGATGCCGTCGGCAAAGGCCTCTAAGACGATGGGACCTGCCTCCTCGGAGGTTTGCACGATGGCGGTCAGCTGGCCACTGAAAAGTGACATCCTCGGCTGATGGAAAGGTTCCAAGCAGACGGAGTTGCCATTGGCAGCCGCCCGGAAACTACCCGCTCCAGTCACTCGGAAACGTACTTCACGGGTCTCATTGGGACAGAGGTTGCCGTTCTTATCTACCACCCGTACGTTGATATACGCCAAATCCTTGCCATCGGCGGTGAGGTGCGTGCGATCGGCGGTCAACTCGATATGATGAGGCTTTCCTGCCGTATGGATTTCCTTCGTAGCGGCCACGTTACCCTGCTCGTCGTAGGCCACCACCTTCACGGTGCCCGGCTCATATTTGGTGTCCATCCACATCAAGCGATAGCGTTTCTGACGCTCAAAACTTTGCTGCGCCTCCTTCGTGTAGCTGCCGTCGAGCGGAATGCTCAGATCCTTCGCTCGACGGCCTTGGCTCTTGCCATTGATGAAGAGCTCCGCCGAGGGATAGTTGGTGTAAACAAAAATGGGGGTTACTTCTCCCTTGCGATTTGGCCATGTCCAATGCGGCAGGATGTGGAGGGTCTTCTCCTCCTTGTTCCAATGGCTGCGATAGAGGTAGTAGCGATCCTTCGGGATGCTGGCGAGGTCGATGATGCCAAACAAGGAGCTATGGCTCGGCCAATTGGTATAGTAAGGTGTCGGCTCGCCCAAATAGTCGAAACCGGTCCACACGAACTCTCCCATGCAATAGGGCAGATCCTCATGCTGGATGAAATCATCCTCCGGAAGGTTCGACCAGCTGCAATGCTCCACGTCGTAGCCGGAACTCTGATGATCGTCGTAGGTGGCCATTGCCCGCCGCTCAACGGGGAACTTATAGACACCGCGGGAGCTGACCGTCGAGGCCGTCTCGCTGCCGAGGATCAATTTCTGCGGCAAGACGTTGTAGTTGCGCACATAGCGGAAGGGACGATAGTTGAATCCCGCCACGTCCATCACCGCCGCGAAGCCGTTGCTCACCACGGCATCGGGATTGTCCATACCTTGTGTCACGGGGCGTGTGGGATCCTCCCGATGGCAGATGTCTTGCAACCATTTCGCCACCTTATATCCCTCCTTGTCGCCCTGGTTAGGCACCTCATTACCGATGCACCAGAACATCACGCTGGGGTTGTTGCGATAGTGATGGATGAGATTCACGAGGTCTTTCTCTGCCCAATCGTTGAACAGCAGGTTGTAGCCATTGGCGCACTTCGGCTGGTTCCACTCGTCGAAACTCTCGGCCATCAACATCATACCCATCTCGTCGCACGCCTCCACCAACTCCGGCGCGGGCATGTTGTGCGAGGTCCGAATGGCATTGCAACCCATATCCTTCAACATCGTGATCTGCCGACGAATAGCCGCCCGATTGACCGCCGCTCCCAAGGGCCCCAAGTCGTGATGGTTGCAAACACCCTTGAACACGACACGCTCACCATTGAGGAAGAAGCCTTTGTCGGGGATCACCTCGATCGAGCGTATGCCGAAGGTGGTGGTATAGGTATCACACAACCGATCCCCCTCATAGAGGCGGCTCTCCGCTTTGTACAAGGCAGGCATATCCACCGACCAAAACGTCGGGGTGCGCACCGTGCATGTCTGCTCGACACCCTTTCCCAACGAATTGTCCTTCAACGACTCCGATAACTCGATCAACTGCTGGCCATTCGGGTTGAGCAACCGGGTTTTCAGCGTGTATCTTGATGGATCCGCCCCATCAGGTAAGACCACCTTCGTGCGCATAGCCACCTTCGCAGCCTCCCGGCTCACCTCCGGGGTCGTGACATAGGTGCCCCACACGGGGATATGCGCCGCCTCGGTGACGATCAGATGCACGTTGCGGTACAATCCTGCGCCGGGATACCAACGGGAGGATTCGGGCAGGTTCTCCAAGCGCACTGCCAAGATATTCTTCTGCCCCGGACGCAACTGACGGGTGATGTCGAAATGGAAACTATTATAGCCATAGGGCCAATAACCCACCTCCTCGCCATTCACATAGACACGCGCATGACTCATCGCCCCATCGAAGAGCAACGTTGCCCGCTTCCCGGCGGAGAACTCCGGCACCTCGAAATCCAGGCGATACCAACCGACACCGACGAATGGCAATCCTCCCGTACGACCGGCATGCTCCATCGCCTCCGTTTGTCCATCTTGTGCGATGGCCACCTCCTGCTTGTCATTTTGCGCACTGAAAGGACCATAGATCGCCCAATCGTGTGGCACCGTGACGTTTTGCCAATCCGCATCCGCACAAGATACCTCCTTGAACGTAGGATTATCTGCCCGGGTGAAACGCCACCCCTTCTCCAACAAATGTTCTGCACGTCCCTCGGCACGGAGGGAGGGCATCACACCTAACACTCCCGCCACCACAAATACTAAATAAAGGAAACCTCTTCTCATGACTTTTTTAGGTTTAGATTCTACGATTATGCCCCAAATTTACTACTTTTGCAACTATTACAAACGATTTTAAAAAAAATACGCATCATGCTGATCCAATTAGCATTCGTTTTGGTAGCCATCTTAATCGGTGCCCGTATTGGAGGCATCGGTTTAGGTGTTTTAGGAGGCCTCGGCCTTGGTATTCTCACGTTTGTTTTTGGGCTTCAACCCACCTCTCCCCCGATTGATGTCATGCTGATGATTGTGGCGGTCATCGCCGCAGCCAGCTGTATGCAAGCGGCGGGTGGTTTGGATCTGATGGTGAAATGGGCGGAGCGGCTCCTGCGCAAGCATCCCCAGCGCATCACGATCTTAAGCCCTATCGTGACCTACCTCTTCACCTTCATCGCCGGCACGGGACATGTGGCTTACTCCGTTCTTCCGGTGATCGCCGAGGTAGCGACCGAGACGAAGATTCGCCCTGAACGGCCGTTGGGCATCGCGGTAATCGCCTCTCAACAAGCCATCACCGCCAGCCCTATCTCGGCGGCCACAGTGGCCTTGCTCAGTATGCTAAGCGGTCAAGGCATCAGCTTGCTGAATATCTTGATGATCTCCATCCCTTGCACGTTTATCGGTGTGATGGCAGGTGCGATCTTCTCGTTGAAGGTCGGCAAGGAGTTGATGGATGATCCCGAATACCAACGTCGATTAGCGAGCGGCGAGTTCAAGACGCAACACTATGAGGCAAAGGGGGTTGAGAATCAACGAAACGCAGCCCTCTCCGTAGCGATTTTCATCTTGGCCACATTAGCGATTGTCTTATTTGGCTCAATCGAGACCTTGCGCCCCCATTTCGACACCAGTGCAGGAACAGTCTTAATGCCGATGGCGCATATCATCGAGGTGTTGATGTTGGGTGCGGCAGCATTGATCCTGCTCATCACCCGCACGGATGGTATCAAGGCAGCTACCGGCTCCGTGTTTAGCGCCGGTATGCAAGCGGTGGTGGCGATCTTCGGTATCGCTTGGATGGGTGACACCTTTATCGGAGGTAACATGACGGAGTTGAAGGGCTCGATCGAACAGGTCGTTACCGAAATGCCCTGGCTCTTCGGCATCGCCCTCTTCGTGATGTCCATCTTACTGTTCAGCCAAGCAGCCACTATTCGTGCGATGCTGCCTTTAGGGTTGGCGTTAGGGCTCTCTCCTTGGATGTTGATCGCCCTTTTCCCGACAGTGAATGGTTATTTCTTCATCCCGAATTACCCCACCATCGTGGCAGCGATTAACTTTGACCGCACGGGCACGACCCGCATCGGCAAATACCTGTTGAACCATTCGTTCATGCTCCCCGGCTTGATCGCCACCGGTGTATCTGTCGCCTTAGGATTGCTCATGGTATTCTTGTGGTTTTGAAATGCGTTGCAGTGTTATAGTGGATTTTTCATTCATCAAATCTATTCAATATGGCATTTTCTGACACCAAGCCCCACTATGCGTTATTAGATGGGCTTCGCGGAGTGGCCGCTCTTTTAGTCGTATGGTATCACGTATTCGAGGGATTCTCCTTCGCTGGAGGCACGTTGATCGAATCCATCAATCATGGCTACTTGGCGGTCGATTTCTTCTTCATCCTCTCTGGCTTTGTTATCAGCTATGCGTATGACGATCGATGGGCGAAGGGCTTCACGATGAGGCAATTCTTTGTTCGCCGATTGATTCGTTTGCATCCGATGGTTCTTATGGGGGCCTTGATCGGTACCGTCACCTTCTGTTTACAGGGGTGTGTACAATGGGATGGCACCCACGTGGCAATCTCTGCCATCATGTGGGCATTGCTGATGGCGATGTGTTTTCTGCCCGCCTATCCCGGTGCGCCTTATGAGGTGCGTGGCAACGGAGAGATGTTTCCCCTCAATGGCCCCTCGTGGTCGCTCTTCTTCGAGTATCTCGGTAACATCAGCTATGCGCTCTTCATCCATCGGCTCTCTAACAAGGCTCTTGGTTGGCTCACTCTTTTGCTTGGTGCGGGGTTGGCCAGCTTTGCCCTCTTCGATTTCGTAGGCTACGGCATGATTGGCGTGGGATGGACACTGGATGGCTTGAACTTCTTCGGTGGCTTGCTACGCATGGCATTCCCCTTCACCGCCGGCATGTTAATCGCCCGTCATTTCCGTCCGATTCCTATCCGAGGAGCCTTCTGGATCTGCACGATGGTGTTAATCTTGCTCTTCCATGTACCCTATATTGAGGGGAACGAACCGATTTGCCTCAACGGTATCTTTGAGTTGGGTTGCATCTTCGTGATCTTCCCGATCCTGGTTTGGATCGCCGCCTCCGGCACCACCACCGATCGCCGCTCTACGCAGATCTGCCAATTCGTAGGCGACCTCTCCTACCCGCTCTACATGGTGCACTATCCGGTGATGTATCTCTTCTACGCTTGGCTGATCGAGACCAAGCAATACACCCTCGGCGAGACATGGCCGGTTGCCCTCTCTGCCTATGCGTTGAACATCTGCATTGCTTATGCCTGCTTGCGTTGTTACGATCTTCCCGTGCGGCGTTGGCTGACGCAACAGTTACTTCAACGTAAGGCGCGCTAAATAATCAAAATGTTCCCCTTCGGCGATCTTTTCGGCTTGAAATCCAGCTTGTGCCGCTTGTAAACTCAGCGTGCAGAAGTCGATATAAATCCAGTCGAAGGGATCGCCTTTTGTTTGCTTGTATTGCATTTGGAAATCGACTTCCCCGTAGTAATCATCCTCGGGTGCGAAATCCAAGTTGCCCTCCTCATCCTCGAAAAGGTAGCTCAAATCGCTCGAATCCATTAAGATTTGTCCACCGGGAGCCAACAGCTGCTTCATCCGCAGGAAAAAAGCGGGGAAATTAGCCAACTTCCCGACGATGCCGGAGCCGTTCATCAACAAGAGGATTGTATCAAATTGACCGGTAAACGCCCGATCGAACAGATTGACGCAGTGCGCATCCTTCACCCCTTGCCGACGCATCGCCTCCACGGAGAGTGGAGAGATGTCGATGGCTGTGACCGTATGTCCCTGCTCCTGCAAAGCCAACGAATGACACCCACTGCCGGCACCTACATCAAGGAGGCGACCGTTACAGCGTTGCAGCGCAACACGCTCAATTTCGGGCATCTGCTCGAAACGGCGAAAAAGTTGGGCGACGGGTATCTCATCCTCATCGAATTGCGAGGAGAAGACACGAAGTTTGCTCGCCTTCCCATGGGCGAGGTAATCGGTGATGGCAGCTCCCATCGGATCCCGATCGGGCGATAAAGTCATTGCACACATACGCTTTGCCTTATTATTTGAATCAATCCGGCGGCGAAATTACAATAATCTTTTTACATTTACGGCGTTAAACAGGAAAGGAGCGTATGATGAAACAGATGCAGATAACGACAACCGTAGCCGTTTATACCTACGACGAATTGGATAGCATGAGTCGTCACTTATACCAAGCCGCCCAAGAAGCGGCACATAAGGCGTATGCACCCTACTCCCATTTTCAGGTAGGTGCCGCCCTATCGCTCGATAATGGAGCGATTATTTCGGGTAGTAATCAAGAGAATGCCTCTTATCCTGCGGGTTGTTGTGCCGAGCGAACGTCCATCTTCTATGCAGGAGCCAATCATCCGGAGGCCATCGTCACTCGTATAGCCATCGTTGCTTTTAATCCGCAAGGTCAGGTGGAGCAGATTTCCCCTTGCGGCATCTGCCGGCAAGTGTTGTTGGAGACGGAGCAACGGCAGGGCGCACCCATCTCCGTGTGGCTCTTTGGTCGTGAGGCGGTTTATTGTTTTCATTCCGCCGCCTCGCTACTCCCAATGGGTTTTGAGATGCTCCCCTCTTCCTAAAAGAAGCGATGATGAGGTAAGAAAGAGTTATTGACGTTTGGCTGAATTTTGCAAAGGTTTGTTTACAGAAAGGCGTTGAAATGCTAAATAATACAAACTAATGATAGAATCATGCTGTAAGCGTATGTTGTAAAACATAAAACTGCTATATTTGCATCGTGTTTTTCATGATACTAAGATTTAAGGTTAACAATTATGAGATTGGCTGTCCGTGATGGATGGCTTTTTTCATATATAGGGGTGACGTAACTCCATTACGATATATACCGGTTCAGGTCGCCCGGTTGACGCAAGGCGTTTGCAGCCTATCAGCAAAAGTAAATATTCTTGTGATTTATCCTTGCGCATTTGCAAGGGTAACTCATCAATCGCTGCGCTATCCTTGAAGTATTGCAAGGGTAATTTGTAAATCGCTGCGCTATCCTTGAAGTATTGCAAGGGTAACTCATCAATCGTTATGCTATCCTTGAAGTATTACAAGGGTAACTCATCAATCGCTGTACTATCCTTGAAGTATTACAAGGGTAACTCATCAATCGTTATGCTATCCTTGAAGTACTGCAAGGGTAATTCGTAAATCGATATACTATCCTTGTAATCGTACGAGGGTAAAAACAGGTTGTCAATATCTTTGCAATCTTGCGAGGATAGATGATACGCCTGCTTTCCATAGGATGTTTCACTGACTACAACGTTATAGGTGGATTGCGGGAGATCGCTCAATGGCTGGAGAACCACTGCTTGAACTCGGCGGCACGATTCTTGGCGATAAAGACGGGTTCGGGTGTGGGGACGGTCAAGTTGATCCGCAACCGATTGTCGAACCAAATGGTGATGCTCTCGATCGCCTCCTTGGAAAGGATGAATTGCCGGTTCACCCGGAAGAAGAGCGTCGGATCCAACTTGAGAATCAGTGTGTCGAGGGATTTACCTAAGGGATAGCGTTGCTCATCAAACGTTAGCAACTCGCCATTTCCACCCGTCGAATAGAAATAGGCGATCTGCTCCATCTTGATCGGGAGGAGGCGATCCTTGCAAGGCACGAGGATGCGCTTGATCACTTCGTTGCCCCAAGTGAAAGGATCGGCAGGTTGCTGGGTGGCGGGATTGCGCCGTTTGAACTTCTCCAACGCCTTGCGCACCGACTCGATGCCGATGGGTTTGAGCAGGTAATCGACACTGTTCACCTCGAAAGCCTTGATGGCATATTGATCGTAGGCGGTGGTGAAGATGATGGGGGTGTCGATGGTCACGCAATCGAAGATGCAGAAGGCATTGCCATCCGCCAGTTGGATGTCCATGAAGATCAGGTCGGGTGCGGAATGGCTCTTGAGCCAACTGACACTTTCGAACACCGAATCCAATTGAGCCAATACCTCGATGGTCGAGTCAATCTGGTGAATCAAACGTTGGATGTTTTGCGAAGCGGTTACTTCGTCTTCGATAATCAAGATTTGCATGTGAGGGCTGTTTTAGGGTGAGACATCAGGGGGAGGATGACCTCGAAGGTCTCCTCACGGTCGTTGATTTGAATCGGTTGGCCACTTTGCAGCAGGAAACGTTGGTTGAGGTTGCTCAACCCGATGCCATGCTTCTCCACCTCGTCGAGCAGGGGATGCTTCGGGTTGGTGATGCGCAGCTGATACCCCTCGGCCACCAAGGTGATGCGCATCGGATGGCGATTGCTGATCTCGTTGTGTCGACAGATATTCTCCACCAAGGGCAACAGGGAGAGCGTGGGAAGGCAAAGTTTCAACGTCTCAGGAGCAATCTGCCGCTCGAAGGTGAGGCGTTCACCATATTTGATGGTCAGCATGAATTGATACTTATCCAAGAGGGCCAACTCCTCCCGGAGGGTCACCCACTCCTGCTGTTGGCTGTTCAAGATGTAGCGGAAGAGGGCGGAGAGGTTGTTGAGATAAGCCAACGCCCGCTCCTTCTCCTCTCCGGCGATCAATCCTCCCAATGAGTTGAGCGCGTTGAAAAAAAAGTGCGGATGGATCTGGTTGTGGAGCGCATTCAGCTGGCTGGATAGCGACTCGTTTTGCAGTTTGATGTAGTTTCGCTTCATCTCCTCGTTGCGGAGAATAAACGCATAGAGCAGGCTTAGCGTATAGAAGGTGACGAAGAGCAGGAACAGCTTGTTGATCCATGCGCTCGCCGGCTCGTGGAAGAAGTAGTAGCGAATTTGTTTGTAGCTGGGCATGATAAAAGGATCTTCGGAGTAGGATCGGAACATCTGCTCATAGAGCTCGGTGTTGATTCGGTTGATGGTGGGGCGGACGGCAAGCCACACGAAGAGTGCCGCACAGCAGGTCAAACATAATCCGACGAGGAAATGCTTTAACGGCTGATGTCGCATAGGTCGCCAACGGGTGAAGAGCAGGGTGAGGCAGGTGGTGATACCCAGGAAGAAAAAGAGTTTGAAGAAGAAGAGTAAATAGCTCCATCCCAAAATGGCATCGAAGGGACCATTCGCCGCCACGATGCGATCGATCACCTCGTCGAACACGATGAGGTCGGTGAACACCAAGGGGAAGATGAACCATTTGAAGCTGTTGCCCTGTACCCAATCTTTTAGTGCCATAATCAGTTGATTTCTATGATGACGCTATCTTTTTCGCAAAGGTAGGGGTTTCTTGTGAGATAGCGGCGCTTGTGTGTCGGCTTTTCAAAGTCCCTTTTTTCGCCCTCATCCCTTAGTCATTCGCTTTCATAGGAAGGGTCGATTGAGACGTGCCACTGGCGTGTCTCTACGTGTTTATATGTGTTACACCGCAACGGCGTTACAGGGGAAATTCGTCTCCATCCCTCCTTTTTTCGTTTTGGAATCAACGGTTGATACGGGGCGCAAAGATTGGCTTTACCTTTGCGTCAGAGATGAAAGATAAGGCCTTTTTGACATCTTGATACAAATGGGTTAACTGTTCGCTTTGAGTGGGTTAGTCATGGCGAAAAGATAGTTTAGGTTATTAAAAAAGAAAAATTATTTGATTGTTTAATGGGTTAAAAAGTTTAGGTTATGAAGAAGTTAATGATGGCATTAAGTGTGGTGTTAATGAGTATGGGTATGCAATTGGTGAAGGCGCAGGGTGTGTATGAGCTGACGGGTAAGGCTCCCTTCACGATCCGGTTCGGACAACTCAGTCGCTATCTGGATCTCCAGCCGTCGCAGCAGGAGTCGGTTTATCGGATCAGCGAGGCGTTCATGGCCGATCAGCAAGAGGCATTGAGCCGTAGTGCCCGGAAGGAGGAGTTGATGACGCGCGCGTTGCATGCCAACTTGAAGCAGATGAAGGAGGCATTGAACGAGGAGCAATATCGCAACTATGTGACCTTGCTGAATGTGACGAGCAACAATCAGGTCCTCTCCAGCAATCTAACGGATGGCTACTTAGCAAATAACCGCTAATGATCAGTAGTAGAGACGTGCCAAGGGTGCGTCTCTCTTTTTTTCGAATGTTGTAATTAAGATGATGGATTACTTGAATGAATAGGGGCGTGCCTTCGGTTAGAAGGAGAGGAGTTGAGCACCCACTTGGAAGAAGGCACGATCGCACACGGGATTCCAAACCGCTGTGGCATGAAGCGGCAGGGTATAGGAGGCGGTGAGAGGCAACCGATAACCTACCCGCAGCTCCACATGGATCACTCCCGGTCGGTCGCTGTAGAAAGTGGAGCGATCGTCTGACGCACGAAGCGTGAAGGTGCCACCACACCCGACCGCTATATGCCAATCCTGCCGCGCGAGCAACGGATATTCCGCATAGACATAGGAGGAGTAGCGGTTTTTCCGATTCTCCTCATCCCGATCCCTCCCGAACAGGATGGTGGAGGCTTGCAACTGAAGCGGGAAGGAGGCCCCGCAGTGATAGGTCATGATGGCATCGAGAAAACGCCCTGTAGTCGCCGCGGAGTAGTTGAAAAACTCCCGGTTGTTGTAGGTGGCACCGGGTGAGAAATTGTAGGTGTCCCAAAAGGCTAATTTGAACCGTTTCCAGCGAAGTTCCAAGAATTGGTTGAACTCTTTGTAATCGCCGGAGGTGTTCGTGCCACCCCAAAGGCCGAATCGGATGTGATTACCCGGATCGTGCACGCTGAGCGAGGAGGTCATGACCAAACCGTCGCTCACCTCGATGCCTCGCCAGAGGTGATTGTTGGCGATGTGGAAATCCCCATCCATCCATTTCGGGCAGTAGGGTTTGGCGGCAGATAAAGGGAGGGATAAGGCCGCAAGCAGGATGCCTGCGACCTTGCTCCATGAGCGTGGTTTTTCCATGACTTATGCTTTCTGATCCAAGTCGATGAGCACCTTCATGGCTGTCTCTCGATGGGTGTCGATGAATTGATAGGCCTCATCATATTGCTCAAAGGCGAAGCGGTTGCTCACCAACGGGGAGAGGTGGATCACGTCACGGCTGGCGAAGTCGATGGCGGTCAGGTAATCCTCGTGGCGATACATCATCGAGCCGATCAGACGCAACTCATGCTCGCCGAGGTGGAACATGCTGAGGGCGGGATCCTTGCCGAAGACAGCCACCACCACGATGTCGCTTCCCTTCTCGATCGTCTCCATCAGCGAGCGGATGGAGGATTCCACGCCTGCCACCTCGAAACCCACTTGGAAACCCTCGTCGCCAAAGAGCTCGGCGGCCGCCTCCTTCAAAGAGCCTTTCGTCACGTTGAGCGTATGGGCGATGCCACATTCACGTGCCTTGTTGAGACGCAGGTCACTCACGTCAGTGATGAGCACCTTCTTCGCCCCTCGCGCGAGGCAGAACTGCGCGACGAGGTTGCCGATCGTGCCGGCGCCGCTCACCACCACGTTCTTGCCTTTCACCTCCGTGCGTGCGGAGGCATGTGCACCTACGGCGGATGGCTCAATCATGGCTCCAAAATCCAATGACATCTCATCGGGCAATCTCAACACCC
The DNA here is from genome assembly GCA_022775005.1 of Parabacteroides sp. Classification (GTDB taxonomy): domain Bacteria; phylum Bacteroidota; class Bacteroidia; order Bacteroidales; family Tannerellaceae; genus Parabacteroides. The sequence continues at coordinate 19,344 of JALFJR010000026.1, read as the reverse complement.
GCTCCTCATCCACCACGAAGAGGTCTTGTGCGGCGCCATCCGCTTGGAAGGCTTGCACACGCAGGTGCTCACAGACGTTATACTGCCCACGTTTGCAGGGGTTACAGGTGCCACACACCAGTTGCGGGCGTGCCGTTACCTTATCGCCCGGTTGGCACTTGGTAACCTCAGCACCACAGGCAACGACCGTACCCGCATACTCATGTCCCTGCACGACGGGGTAGAAAGTGGCCGGATGTAACCCATGGTAAGAGTGGATCTCACTGCCGCAAATGCCGATGCGCTTGACTTGGATCAACACTTGGTGGGCGTTCAAATCGGCTGCCTTAGGCGCAGCCACCTCCTTGAATACGATTTGCTTCGGAGCAACTAATACAGCTTGTCTCATAGTGATTATCTATTTTTTAATTCGTTGATGATGCGATTATAAGTCTCTTTGTTGAGTCGGTAGAAGAGCAGGCAAAATGCGGTCACGATCCAAAGCACACCGGGAATCGTGGAGAAGGCATGTCGCATGATAGCCAGCACTTCCGGGTTTTGCTCGCCGTTGCTGACGTAACCCGCATTGCCCAACGCCAAGGCAAGCAGCGAGGTGCCGAGCGCCATACCGATCTTATTGCCCAAGGAGACGAAGGCGTATTGGAATCCGTCGTTGCGAAGCCCTGTCTTCCACTCTCCATACTCCACGCAGTCAGGAATGATGGCATAGATGGCCGTGTTGAACCCTGAGAAGAAGAACTGCGAGAGCGCCGCAAAGAGGTAGAAGCAAACGGGATCCTCTTTAGGGCTGAAAAAGTAGAGCATGATTAGGGTCATTCCCGTGAAGAGGGAGAAGAGCGAAGCCGCCCATCCCTTGTTGCCTGTCCATCGGAACACCTGCGGGAAGCAAGCGGCACCGATGATCGAGGGCACGATGATCGCCATGGAGTAGAAGGAGAAGAGATTGGCCGATCCCTCCACGTAGGTGAAATAGTAGAGCATGTCGGCGTTGCGTCCATAGAGGATAAAGCCGAAAAGCAGTTGCCCCAAGAGCGCCAACAGGTAGGGACGGTTTTGCACGATGGCTTTCAGTTGCGTGCGCAGATCGAGTTTTTGCTGGGGAGGGATGGTCACCACCTCCCGCGTCTTGCGGAAGCAGAAGAGGTGGCAAGCGGCGAAAATCAAGCCATAAATCACGGCTACGGAGAGATAACCCTGCTTTGGGTTGTCATTGCCCAACCAACCGATCAAGGGGACGGTGATAATGTTGATCACCCCGATGGCGATCATGGCACTGACTGAGCGGCTCGTGTTCAGTTGCGCCCGCTCGTCGATGTCTTGCGTCATGGCTCCGCAGAGGGTGCCGTAAGGCAGGTTCACGCAGGTATATCCCAACACCAAGAGGCAGTAAGTGATGGCCATATAGACGACCTTCGCCGTTTGGCTCCAATCAGGGTGTGCCCAAAAGGTAAGTACAAGCAGCAGAGCCGTAATAGGTGCCCCAAAGAGTAGCCACGGGCGAAAACGTCCCCAACGGCTGTGCGTCTTGTCGGTGAGCGAGCCAATGACCGGGTCGTTGATCGCATCCCAAAAGCGCGAGAGCAGCATCAAGGTGGCTACCGCTCCCATACTGATACCGAACACGTCGGTGTAGAAAATCATCAGAAAGTTTCCGACAAACATCCAACTAAAGTTACATCCCACGTCGCCCATGCCATAGGCGAACTTGCTGATCAGGGATATTTTTCCTGGCATAGAACTTGATTTCATTTTTTATACGTTACTATTGGTGAACTATTTAGGTTTTCTTGTTTGCAAATGTAGCGGGGTGTGAGCGGGTCAGCAATCTTTTTGAGAACCACTTTTTTCGCAACCGTTCCCGCAACCGTTCCCATTTTTCGCAACCGTTCCCGATTATCTGTGTACGACGGGGGGATCATTCGCTTTTTTTCCCTACTTTCGCGGGAAATAATCTGTAACCGCTAAAAATTGAGATACTATGAAATACGTCACCATCATAGATATTGCCAAGGAATTGGGCATCAGCAAATCCACGGTTTCCCGTGCGTTGGCGGGTGATAGCCATAACGTGAACGCCGAAACCATGCGGCGCATCGTGGAGGTAGCTGATCGCATGGGGTATCAGCGCAATGAGTTAGCCGTCAATTTACGCCGACAACATACCCAAACAATCGGTATCCTTATCCCCGAGGTGGTGACCACCTTTTTCATGAATTTCATCGAACATGCGCAACGACTGTTGCGAAAGGATGGCTACCGGGTGATCGTAGCCATCTCTAACGAGGATCCGGAGCAGGAGCGAGAGAATTTACGGATGATGGAGCAATGCCGGGTAGATGGTGTCTTGATGAGCGTCTGCCACCACGAGGCGAACATTGATTGCTATCAGCGGATGATCCGCAAGGGGATTCCCATCACCTTTTTTGATCGTGCGGTGGAGGGAGTGGAGGCCTCACGGGTGGTGGTGGATGACTACATCATGTCTTTCTTGCTGGTGGAGGCGTTGATTCGCAAAGGTCGTCGGCGTATCGTGCATTTGGCAGGGCCGAAGCATGTGCGTAATGCGGTTGCTCGTTTGCAAGCGTATCGGGATGCGTTGCGCAAGTTCGGTATGGAGGTAGATGAGCGCTATATCGTAGCGGGCGGCTTGAATGCGGAAGAGGGAGCCGCTGCTATGCGTCGATTCGTGGAGGGCGGGTTACCTTTTGATGCCCTGTTCGGCTTCACGGAGATGGCCACCTTGGGGGCAAAGAGCCTCTTGCAGCAATTGGGGTATCGCATCCCCGATGAGGTGGCGCTCTGTTGCATGTCGGGCACTACGCTTTGCACCTTGGTGCATCCGGAGCTCACGGCAGTGGAGCAACCGGTGTATGCCATGGCGGAGACGGCTTGTCGCCTTTTGATTCACCAAATCGAACATCCTGATGCCCCGAAAGAGGAGGTCGTCCTTCGGGGAGATTTGCGTTTCCGGGCATCGACATAGCCCTGCGTTTCACCGTAACAGCATTACAGGGAGTTTTTCTATCGCTTCGCACAATGCGAAATTTTCCTATATTTGCGAAACTAAAAATGAGGAGATCGTATCATGAACAGAAAAAGTTTGTTTTTGGGGCTCTGCCTGTGGTGCATGAGCTTTGTAGCGATGGGACAACATCGGGCGGATCGTCAGCAATTGACGGATGAGCAATCGTTTTCGATGATTCTTTTGGGGGATCCCCAGGGATATATTAAGTATGACATCAATCAACCATTGTTTGATCTTTGCACGGCTTGGATTGCTGACAACATCGACCAGCTGCATATCAAGGCGGTGCTTTGCACGGGCGACTTGGTGGAGCAGAATGAGAATATCGTGCGTAACCGCAAGATGTTGAACCAAACGAGCCGGGAGATGTGGCAAGCGGTGTCCCGTTCGTTCGAGCGGTTGGATGGAAAAGTGCCCTACATTATTTCGACCGGTAATCATGAGTATGGCTATCGGGCTTCGGAGAACGGGAAGACCCATTTCCCAGAGTATTTTCCCTTCGAGCGTAATAGGGCTTGGTATGATTGCGTGGTAAGTGACTTCCCCAATCGGGAAGGCGTGGCTTCGTTGGAGAATGCCGCCTTTGCCTTTGAGGACCCGCATTGGGGAAAGCTGTTGGTGATAACCTCGGAGTTCGCCCCTCGGGATGAGGTGTTGGCATGGGCGAAGGATTTAGCCGCCAAACCGGAATATGCGGAGGCGAAGGTGATCTTCATGACGCACTCTTTCCTGTATCAGCGGACGGCTGAGCGGACGGCTAATGAGAAGTATAAGATCTCTCCCGCCAATTATGGCGTTGACATCTGGGAGAAGTTGGTGGAGCCCTCGAAGAACATTCGCTTGGTGATTTGTGGCCATACGGGTGTGCCGGGTGATTTCGAGGATTCGGTGGCTTTTCGCTCCGATAAGAACAGTGCCGGGAAAACGGTGCATCAGATGATGTTCAACGTGCAGGTGCTCGGTGGTGGCTGGGAAGGCAATGGTGGTGATGGCTGGTTGCGCATCTTGGAGTTTATGCCCGATGGCAAGACACTCAAGGTGAGGACCTACTCTCCGCTGTTTGGCATCTCTTCTGCAACAAAGCATTTGGCGCATCGCACAGGTGCTTGTGATCAGTTTAATATGGTGTTTGAATAAGCTAAAATAGAGCCTTACGGAGTGTCTTAATAGATCCCGTAAGGCTCTTTCTGTCTAAATCTCTTATCCCTCAAAAGGTATTATAGCAACGTAAGCGTCACGATGCTGTTCTTGGGGAGGGTCACTTTCATCACGCCTTGCTTGACCTTTACCTCGCCAAACGGTACCTCTTTCACCTTGTCGGGATGCTCGAAGCTGTTGAGATCCTCGATGCGTGGGGCGGTAAGCATCATGCCGGTCGCCTTTGTGGCATTGATTCCCTTCAGGTTGACGGTCACTGTTTGCTCCTTGTCGATGGACACATTGGTCAGCGAGAGATGTATGCGTCCCTGTTGATCTTTGGAGGCAGTGGCACTCAACATCGGTAGCTTTGCCTCGAAATGGCGGTTGGCTCCCTGCATCTCCATCTCCTCGCAATCAATATCCACGGGTAGGTGAGTGGCATCTTGATGGACGGCATATTGCTTGAAGACGTAGTAGGTGGGTGTCAGTACCATCTGTTCCTCCTTTGTCAGGATCATCGACTGCAATACGTTGACGATCTGAGCGATGTTGGCCATCTTTAATCGCTTGGTATATTTATGGAAGATGTCGAATGAGGTGGAGGCGACAATGGCGTCACGCATGGAGTTCTGCTGGAAAAGATGTCCCTTGATGGTGCCCGGCTCCTCATCCCACCAGGTGCCCCATTCATCGAGCAGAAGGGCGACGTTGCCTTTTGGATCTTGCGCATCCATGATTGCGATGTGCTTCTTCAACACATCCTCGATTTCCCGGCATTTGCCGATTGTCCAATAATACTGGTCACGGGTGAATTGGGTGGCTGATCCTTTCGACCCCTCCCAACCAGGCACGGTGTAGTAGTGCAAGGAGAGTCCTGCCATGTTGCCACCACCTCGCTGCATCAGCACCTCCGTCCAGTTGTAGTCATAGTCGCTCGCACCACTGGCGATCTTGAAGAGTTGATGTCCGTCGTAATTACGGCAATAGGTGCTGTATCGACGAAACAGGTCGGCGTAGTACTCCGGTCGCATCGAGCCACCGCATCCCCATGATTCGTTGCCCACCCCCAGGAATTTCAGGTTCCATGAATGTTCCCGTCCATTCTTCCGTCGCAGGTTCGCCATGGGTGAGTCGCTGTCGGAGGTGATGTATTCCACCCATTTGGCCAACTCCTCCACCGTTCCGCTACCAACATTGCCACTCAGGTATGGCTCGCACCCCAGTAGCTCGCATAAGTTGAAGAACTCATGCGTGCCGAACGAGTTATCCTCCACGGTGCCACCCCAGTTGTTGTTCACCATCTTGGGGCGTTGCTCCTTAGGGCCGATGCCATCCATCCAGTGATACTCGTCGGCGAAGCAACCGCCCGGCCAACGAAGCACTGGCACTTTTAGGGCTTTCAAGGCATTGAGCACATCCGTGCGATACCCCTCTTGGTTGGGGATCTTCGACTCTTTTCCTACCCAAAGGCCTCCATAGATGCAGGTGCCGAGATGCTCGGCGAATTGTCCGTAAATCTCCTTTGGAATAACTTCTCCCGGTTGATCGCCATGCAGTGTGACGGTTTGCGCTTCTATCGACAGTGACACTGCTGCGCATAGGGCCACGCCCCAAATTTGCTGAAATCTCATAGCTTTTTCGTATTGTTTGTTCGTTTACAAAAGTAGCAAAAAGGCGTGAGAATATCCGCTTTTGTCCGCTTTGTGTGCACGAAAGCGAACACTGTGTTCGAAAACGAACACTTTTGAGAAGAACGTATGATTGATAATAAGAGAGTTACGATTTTGGCACAACTTTTGCATGGTATTTGGTAGGAAAATAAAAACGAACATAATATGGACAGAGAAATACCGAAGGAGGTACGGCAGCGAGAGCGCCGGAAACAGTGGATGAAGATCGGAACGGGTGTAGTGGCAGCCGTCGTCGTAATGGGGGGTATGGTGCGTTTGATGCAATCGAGTTTGGCACGGAAAGATTTGTTGTTCTCGACGGTCGATAAGGGGACGATCGAGGTGTCGGTGAGCGCATCGGGTAAGGTGGTACCGGCGTTTGAGGAGATCATCAACTCGCCGATCAACTCCCGCATCGTGGAGGTGTATAAGAAGGGGGGCGACTCGGTGGATGTGGGTACGCCGATCCTGCGACTCGACCTGTTGAGCGCGGAAACCGACTACAAGAAGCAACTCGACGAGGAGCAGATGAAGCAGCTGCAATTGGAACAGTTGGCCATCCAAAACCGCAGCAAGCTCTCGGAGATGGAGATGCAATTGAAGGTCTCCCGCATGGAGTTGAACCGCAAGGAGGTGGAGCTGCGCAACGAACGCTATCTCGATAGCCTTGGCGCAGGCACGACTGACAAGGTGCGTCAGGTAGAGTTGGATTATAACGTGAGCCTCCTGAAACTGAAAGAGGATGAGCAGAAGTATGCGAATGAACAGGCGTTGGCGGAAGCCGATTATAAGGTGAAGGCGCTTGAGTTGAACATCTTCCGCAAGAGTTTGGCAGAGACGAAGCGTATTTTGGAGGATGCGCAGATCCGTTCGCCTCGCAAGGCGATCTTGACCTATGTGAACAATGAGATCGGTGCGCAGGTGACGGAGGGCAACCGGGTGGCGGTCGTCTCCGACCTCTCGCACTTCAAGGTGGAGGGTGAGATTGCCGATACCTATGGCGACCGGGTGGCACCGGGTAGTCATGCCGTGGTGAAGATCGGTAGTGAGCGAATAGATGGTATGGTGAGCGACGTGACTCCCCTCTCCAAGAATGGGGTGATCTCCTTCACCGTGCAGCTGTCGGATGATAACAACAAACGCTTACGCTCCGGGTTGAAGACGGATGTCTATGTGATGAATGCCATCAAGGAGGATGTGTTGCGCATCGCCAATGGCTCCTACTATGTGGGGAAGGGCGAGTATGATCTCTTCGTGGTGAACGGTGGCGAGCTGTTGAAACGGAAGGTGCGCTTGGGCGACAGCAACTTCGAGTATGTCGAGGTGGTGAGCGGTTTGCAACCAGGTGATCAGGTGGTGGTTTCGGACATGTCGAACTATAAGGAAAAGAGCAAACTGAAATTGAAAGATTAAGCGAGAAAGGAGGAATAGGTATGTTACTCGAACAATATGTGAAACAGGCGATGCAGCAATTTCGAGAGAGTCCTTTGGTGACAGGGCTTTCGGTGGCAGGAACAGCTTTGGCGGTAGCGGTGATCCTCGTCATGGTGTTGGTGTTTCAGATCAATTTGGCCGGTTTCGCCCCGGAATCTCACCGTGACCGTTTTCTCTATGTCTTCGGGACGGAGGCCAATAGTCGCTCAGGGGGTGCACGCAATCGAGGTTTGATGTCGGCGGAGGTGTTGAAGGAGTGTTTCTACCCGTTGAAGACACCGGAGGCGGTGTGTGGCTATGCGACGGATAACTGTCCGGTTTCCTTGCCGGAGAAGCACCTGATGAGGGAGTATGCCTTTCGTTGGACGGATGCGGGGTATTGGCAGATCTTTGACCACACCTTCGTAGAGGGTGCTCCCTTCACGCAAGCTGATTTTGATGCGGGTATTCGCACGGTGGTGCTCTCCGAGGAGACGGCTCGAAAGCTTTTTGGCAACGAATCGGCGGTTGGCAGAGAGGTGGTGATCGACTTCAAGAGCTACCGGGTGTGTGGTGTCGTGAAGGAGGTACCGAACCCCTTGATGGTTTCTTACGGGCATGTCTTTGCCCCTTATACCTGTAGCGCCGATCTGATTACGCCCTCTACCTATGGCGAAAATATCCCCGGCAGTTTCTCTGTTTGTATGTTGGCTCGTTCTTCCGCCGATTTCGAGGCAATCCGCCAAGAGTTGCAGGGGCAGGTGGAGCGTTATAACAAGGGAAAACGAGACACCGATCTCTCCTTTCCGGTGGGTGCGCTCACGCAGTTGGATGTGGCGATGGGCAGTGAAGGTCTTAAAAAGGTGGATTGGAAAGGATATTTGGTAGATAAGGGATTGTTCCTGCTCTTCCTCTTGGTGATCCCCGCTTTGAACCTGATTGGTGTGATCCAATCCTCCCTGCAAAAGCGGATCGAGGAGATCGGTATGCGTCGGGCGTTTGGTGCTACCCGTTGGGACATTATCAATCAGGTGCTTTCGGAGAACATGGTGATGACCTTGATTGGCACGGCGATCGGTATCGTGCTCTCGATTGGGATGCTTTTCGTGGCGAGGTCGTTCCTGTTCAATGCGGAGGTGCGGTTGACGGTGCCCATGTTGATCCGTCCGGGGTTGTTCTTAGCGGCGTTTGTCCTGGCCTTTTTGCTCAACCTGTTGAGCGCCATGATCCCGGCATGGCACACCATGCGGAAACCGATTGTTGATGCCATTTATGGTTCGGAGAGTGAGAAGAAATAATAACAATCAAAAATCAATCAGAAAGATGTTACTACATATATTTAATATGCTATGGGCGCAGCGTCGTACGAACGGTTGGATTTTCGCGGAAATGGTCATTGCCGTGTGCGCCTTGTGGATTTTGGCGGATCAGATGTGGGTGGATGCGCGTTGCTACCAAGCGCCGATGGGGTATGACATTAGCAACACGTGGCGCTTCAAGTTGAGTGCGCTCCCTGCGGAAACGAGTGGTGAAGCGGAGGGCGATGCATCCGCTGATCAAGCGACGGAGCTGTTGGCGTTGATGGAGCGTATTCGTCAAGAAGCAGAGGTGGAGGAGGTCGCCATGAGCTATTGGTCGATGCCCTATTCCTATGGTAATTCTTGGCGAGGCTTGTTCCCCCTTGAGGGCGACACGGCGGGTGTCCATGCGGAATCTTTTCATGTCATTCAAGTAAGCCCTGAATACTTCGATCTCTTTCGGATGCGTGATGAGCAGGGGCAATCCATCACAGGGCAGGTCAAGGCGGAAGCCACACCGGTGGTACTTTCAGGTGCGGCCGCCGAACGGTTCTATCCCAATCGCTCCGCTGTGGGGATGAAGGTTTCCTACAATGAGGATGGTAGCGATCCGGGGCGAGTCGTGGCGGTGGTGCCTCATTTCCGCTCCAATGATTTCGATCGAGAGGAGACCTGTTCGTTCGTGATCTTGCAGAGAGAGGTGTTTGAGGATTTTGTCAATGGCTTAGGTGCGAGAAATGCGGAGTTGTGCGTGCGCATGAAGCAGGCGATGGGCGAGGAGCAGATGTATGACTTCTTGGATAGCGCCTCTGAACGTATGCGATCTGGCGATTTGTATGTCAGCGGCGTGAAGAGTATCGCCAAGCAGCGAGAGGAGCTCTTGAAATCCAAATTCGACAGCAATAAGCAACGTGTGGCGATTGGTAGTTTCCTGTTGCTCAATGTCTTCTTCGGGGTGGCAGGCACCTTCTGGTTGCGCACGCAACGTCGAAGAGGAGAGATCGGCTTGCGCTTGGCAATGGGGTCGAGTCATCGGCAGATTGGTCAGGTGATCTATTCCGAGGGGTTGCTCCTCTTGGCGTTGACCCTTCCCTTCCTGTTGCTCTTCGCCCTCAATTATGGTAAAGCCGATCAGTTGGATACCTATCGGGAGGCCTATTCGTTACAGCGTTTCACCGTTACAGTTGGTTTCGCTTACCTCTCCATGGCGGCGATGATTCTCATCGGCAGCTGGTATCCAGTGCACAAAGCGGAAAGTTTGCCACCTGCGGTAGCCTTGCGGTATGAATGATAACACACCAAGCCCTATCGGCTGTCGAGAGGACAACTCGGTAGGGCTTTTCCTGGGTGGATGCTTGAGAATTTGAAGCGAAAAAGCATCGTGAACTGTTAATTTGCAAGGTTGGAATCCGATTTTGATTGAAAATCGTTAGAAAAGCGAAGATTTTTCTTTTAAATCCTTTGTGGGTTACAATTATTGTTCTACATTTGCAGCGTCAAACAAAAAGAGTATTTAAGAAGTATGATGAACAACGTATTGCATATTGATCTCGTCGTGGTCCTTCTAAGCGTTAGTAGGTGAGGAGAAAGGTATGTTGAACGTTGAGAATTTGAGAAGATATTACTTGGGGCCTTTCTCCTGAACGAGAAGGGCTTTTTTGTTGAATAATAATAAAATAGAAGGAGCCGAAAAGGAGCGACTCCATATAAATAAAGCATATATTCTATGGAAGTGATGAAGAATCCGCTAAGAAGCTCATTTAGCACTGAGGGCCGCCGCATGGCAGGCGCGCGTGCGTTGTGGCGTGCCGTAGGCATGAAGGAAGAACAATTCGGTAAACCCATCATTGCCGTCGTGAACTCGTTTACACAGTTTGTGCCGGGTCATGTGCACCTGCATGAGGTGGGTCAGTTGGTGAAGGCAGAGATCGAGAAGTTAGGTTGCTTTGCCGCTGAGTTCAACACGATCGCCATTGACGATGGTATCGCCATGGGGCATGACGGTATGCTCTATTCGCTTCCCTCACGCGACATCATTGCGGATAGCGTAGAATATATGGTGAATGCGCACAAGGCCGATGCGATGGTTTGCATCAGCAACTGCGACAAGATCACACCGGGTATGTTGATGGCTTCCATGCGTTTGAATATCCCGACGATCTTCGTTTCAGGAGGTCCGATGGAGGCGGGTGAGTTGGATGGCCGCCATTTGGATTTGATTGACGCCATGATCGAATCGGCGGATACGAGCGTGGATGATCAACGTGTGGCAGAGGTGGAGCGTCGTGCTTGCCCCGGTTGCGGCTGTTGCTCCGGTATGTTCACGGCCAACTCCATGAACTGTTTGAATGAGGCGATCGGCTTGGCTTTGCCGGGTAATGGTACGATCGTCGCTACCCATAAGAATCGTACGCAGCTTTTCCGAGATGCCGCTAAGCAGATCGTGGAGAACGCTTACAAATATTATCACGATGGCGATGAGTCGGTTTTGCCTCGCAACATCGCTACCCGTCAAGCCTTCTTGAACGCTATGTCGTTAGACATTGCAATGGGTGGCTCTACAAACACGGTGCTTCACCTGTTGGCCGTTGCGCAGGAGGCGGGTGCTGACTTCAAGATGGATGATATAGATATGTTGTCTCGCAAGACTCCTTGTCTTTGCAAGGTGGCACCTAATACGCATACCTACCATGTGCAAGATGTGAACCGTGCGGGCGGTATCATGGCGATCATGAACGAGTTAATGCAAGCCGGTTTAGTGGATGGCAGTACGAAGCGTGTGGATGGCTTGACCTTGGCGGAGGCGGTTGATCTCTATGCGATTACCTCACCGAACGTGACGGAAAAGGCGATTCAGAAATACAAGAGCGCACCGGCACATCAATTCAGCACCCAGATGGGTTCGCAAGAGAGCTATTATAAGGAGTTGGATACCGACCGTGCAGCGGGTTGTATCCGTGACGTGGCTCATGCCTACTCGAAAGATGGTGGTTTAGCCGTGTTGAAGGGTAATATCGCCGTGGATGGTTGCGTGGTGAAGACAGCCGGTGTGGATGAGAGCATCTGGAAGTTCGCCGGTCCTGCGAAGGTGTTCGACTCGCAAGATGCCGCTTGCGAGGGTATCTTAGGTGGTAAGGTCGTATCGGGCGATGTGGTGGTGATCACGTATGAAGGACCTAAGGGTGGCCCTGGTATGCAGGAGATGCTTTACCCGACCTCTTATATCAAGAGCCGTCACTTGGGTAAAGAGTGCGCCTTGATCACGGATGGTCGTTTCAGTGGCGGTACGTCCGGTTTGTCGATCGGCCATATCTCGCCGGAGGCGGCATCAGGCGGTGCCATCGGTTTGGTGAAGGATGGCGACATCATCGAGATCAATATTCCGGAGCGCTCCATCAACGTCCGTTTGAGCGACGAGGAGTTGGCCGCACGTCGGGAGGCAGAGGAGGCAAAGGGCAAGAAGGCCTTTACCCCGCCTTATCGTCAACGTGTGGTGTCGAAGGCTTTGCGGGCGTACGGTAAGATGGTTGCATCGGCTGACAAGGGTGGCATTCGTATAGTAGAAGAATAACCAAAGCTAAAATATAGAATTTCGTTATGGAGAGAATATCCGGTTCTGAGGCATTATTGAGATCGTTGCTTGCAGAGGGCGTAGATACGATCTTTGGCTATCCGGGTGGGGCGGTAATCCCCGTTTACGATAGCTTGTATGACTATAAAGATAAGATCAAGCATGTGTTGGTGCGCCATGAGCAGGGCGCTACCCATGCGGCACAAGGTTATGCACGCGTGTCAGGCAAGGTGGGCGTGACGTTGGTCACTTCCGGCCCTGGTGCGACGAATACCTTGACAGGTATCGCTGACGCCATGATGGATAGCACCCCCTTGGTGGTGATCACTGGTCAGGTGGCCTCACCGTTGTTGGGTACGGATGCTTTTCAAGAGATCGACGTGATCGGTATCACGCAACCAATCACGAAGTGGGCTTATCAGATTCGTCGGGCGGAAGATATTGCATGGGCGGTGTCTCGTGCTTTCTATATTGCTTCTACGGGTCGTCCGGGTCCTGTCGTGCTCGACTTTGCGAAAGACGCGCAAGTGGGCAAGGTGGATTTCGAGTATAAGCCGGTGGATTATATCCGTAGTTATCAACCGGAACCGGAAATCAATCCGGATCGGATCGCGCAAGCGGCCGCTTTGATCAATCAGGCGCAGAAACCCTTCTGCTTGGTGGGTCAAGGTGTGATCTTGGGTCATGCCGAGAAGGAATTACTGGAATTCTTGACAAAGAATGATATTCCTGCTGCGGCTACGACATTAGGCCTTTCAGCCATGCCCTCAAACTTCCCGTTGAATAAGGGTATGTTGGGTATGCACGGCAACGTCGGCCCTAACCGTAAGACCAATGAGTGTGATGTGTTGATCGCTGTTGGTATGCGTTTTGACGATCGAGTAACGGGCGATTTGAAGACCTACGCAAAGCAGGCGAAGGTGATCCACCTCGATATTGATAACTCAGAGATTGGCAAGAATGTGCCGGTTGACGTGAAGGTGCTCGGTAATGCCAAGCATACGTTGCCTCAGCTCACGGAGTTGTTGGAGACACGCAAACGTGCGGAATGGAACGCTGAGTTTGAGCCGGATGCGCAAGAGGAGTTCGAGAAGGTGATCAAGCATGAGTTACACCCCGAATCCGGCTACCTGAAGATGGGAGAGGTGATTCGCAAGGTCTCTGAGGCGACCAACAACGATGCGGTGTTGGTAACGGATGTCGGTCAGAATCAGATGATGGGTGTACGTTATTTCCAATATAACCATACCCGCAGTGTGGTTACCTCCGGTGGTTTAGGCACGATGGGATTTGGCCTTCCCGCTGCGATCGGTGCGAAGTTTGGCGCGCCTGAGCGAACGGTATGCTTCTTCACGGGTGACGGTGGCTTGCAAATGACGATTCAGGAGTTAGGTACGATCATGCAGGAGAATCTCGACGTGAAGATCATCCTCTTGAACAACAACTTCCTCGGTATGGTGCGTCAGTGGCAGGAGCTCTTCTTCCACGAGCGGTATTCCTTCACGGAGATGGTGAACCCCGATTTCGTGTCGATCGCGAAAGCTTACGGCATCGCAGCACGTGAGGTGCAGAAACGGGAGGAATTGGATGAGGCTATCCAGGAGATGGTGAACCATAAGGGCGCTTATTTGTTAGTGGCCGATGTAGAGCGCTTCGAGATGGTTTATCCGATGGTTCCCGCAGGAGCGACAGTGACGAATATCATCATGGGTGATCAAAAGTAGGAGGAAGGACGTTATGAACACGAAGAAATTATATACCGTTATTATCTTTTCGGAGAATACCGTAGGTCTGTTGAATCAGATCACGATCATCTTCACACGCCGACAGCTCAACATCGAGACACTCTCCGTGTCGCCGTCGGCCATCAAGGGCATCCATAAGTTCACCATCACGACCTATACCGATGAGGAGATGATCGACAAGGTGGTGAAACAGATCGACAAGCGTGTCGATATCTTGAAGGCCTACTACAACACGGATGAGGAGATGGTTTATCAGGAGATCGCCCTCTACAAGCTCAGCACCGAGCTGTTCATCAAGATGGGTACGGTCGAGGAGTTGATCCGCAAGTACAATGCCCGCATCTTGGAGATGAACGAGGATTGCGTGGTGTTAGAGAAGAGCGGCCACTACGACGAGACGCAAGCCCTGTTCAACGAGCTGAGTGAGTCGATCGGCGTGCTGCAATTCATCCGTTCGGGTCGGGTAGCGATCACGAAGAGCAAGGTAGAGCGATTGAGCGACATGTTGGCCGACATGGAGCGCAAGTTGCAAGAGAAACAACAAACAGAGCAATAAAAGCGATGGAACGAGTTGGATGTTTTCAGTTTGTGGCAGAGCCCTATTTGATGGATTGCCGAGGTCGGGTGACGATGCCGATGGTGGGAAACTACCTGATGCACGCTGCTTCCGGTCATGCCGGTGCCCGTGGATTCGGCTATAGCGAGATGACCGAGCGACACACCGCTTGGGTCTTGTCTCGTTTGGCCATCGAGATGAAAGCCTATCCGAAGGCGTATGATCGCATCAAGCTCTATACGTGGATCGATGAGGTGGGTCGCCTTTTCACCAGCCGTTGCTTCGAGTTGATGGATGAGGAGGGAAACACCTATGGCTATGCCCGTTCCATCTGGGCGGCGATCGACATGCAGAGTCGGCGTCCGACCTTATTGGATATCGAGGCACTAAGCCCCTATATCGACCCTCGTCCCTGTCCAATCGAGAAGCCGGGGAAGATTCAACCGGTAGAGGAGCGGACGGAGGGAGTCCCTTATGCCATCAAATACAGTGATCTCGACATCAATGGCCATTTCAACAGCGTGAAATATATCGAGCATTTGCTCGACCTGTTCGACATCGAGCAGTTCATGCGGCAAGAGATCGGCCGATTGGAGATCGCCTATATGGCGGAGGGAAAACCAGGCATGCCGTTGGCTTTGCACAAGGAGGAGATCGCATCCGGCCACTATGGCATGGCGATTTGCAGTGAAGGAAAAGCCTTGTGTCGAGCGGCGGTCACTTGGCGATGAGAGAAAAAGAAGAAGAAGTTTAATCAGTTTTTTTAAAACACTAATAGTTACAAAAAAAATGGCACAAATGAATTTTGGCGGTGTTATCGAGAATGTGATGACCCGTGAGGAGTTTCCGTTGGAGAAAGCAAGAGAGATTTTGAAAGACGAGACAATCGCAGTGATTGGTTATGGCGTACAAGGTCCGGGTCAGAGCTTGAACCTGCGCGATAATGGTTTCAACGTGATCGTTGGCCAGCGTCAAGGCAAGACTTTCGAGAAGGCGATTGCCGATGGTTGGGTACCGGGCGAGACGTTGTTCAGCATCGAGGAGGCTTGTGAGAAGGGTACAATCATCATGTGCTTGCTCTCTGATGCCGCTGTGATGGCTGTTTGGCCGACGATGAAACCCTACTTGAAACCGGGTAAGGCATTATACTTCTCTCATGGTTTCGCGATCACTTGGAACGATCGTACGGGTGTGGTTCCTCCCGCTGACATTGATGTGATCATGGTTGCTCCGAAGGGTTCAGGTACGTCATTGCGCTCTATGTTCTTGGAGGGTCGTGGTTTGAACTCTTCCTACGCCGTTTACCAGGATGCTACGGGCAAGGCATTGGATCGTACGTTGGCACTGGGTATTGGTATTGGTTCAGGTTATCTGTTTGAGACAACCTTCATCCGTGAGGCTACTTCTGATTTGACTGGTGAGCGTGGCTCTTTGATGGGCGCTATCCAGGGCTTGCTGTTGGCTCAGTATGAGGTATTGCGTGAGAATGGTCACACACCTTCTGAGGCATTCAATGAGACCGTTGAGGAGTTGACACAATCTTTGATGCCGTTGTTCGCGAAGAACGGTATGGATTGGATGTACGCAAACTGCTCTACGACGGCTCAGCGTGGTGCGTTGGATTGGATGGGCCCGTTCCACGATGCGATCAAGCCGGTTGTTGAGAAGTTGTATCAGAGCGTGAAGAGCGGTAACGAGGCACAGATCTCTATCGACGCCAACTCTAAGCCTGACTATCGCGAGAAGTTGAACGCAGAGTTGAAGGCATTGCGCGAGAGCGAGATGTGGCAGACAGCGGTAACGGTTCGTAAGCTCCGTCCGGAGAACAACTAATCATCCCCCGTTCGGGAAACAAGCATAGAAATAAGGGCAGCTCAAAAGGCTGCCCTTTTCTTTTGCCGATCGCTAAGGTGGCTTGAAAGCCTCTTGAATGGCCTCGCGAAATCGCGAGAGGGGCTCGCGGGGTCGCGAAATGGGTTTGTAAAAACGCGAACCCACTTTACAAGCCCGCGAAATGGGTTTGTAAATCCGCGAACCCACTTTGCAAGCCCGCGAAGGGGTTTGTAAAATCGCGAACCCACTTTGCAGGCCCGCGAAATGGGTTTGTAAAAACGCGAAGCCATTTTGCAAGCCCGCGAGGAGTGTTCGCGTAGCCGCGAAGCTGTTTGGGAGGATGGTTAGGAGGGGAAAAAGAAACCCTGCGATACGGGGAGAGCGCATCGCAGGGAGAGAGGGGGATCAATCTAAATGGAAGCTATCCGCATCCTTCCAGGCGGGGAATTTCTCGCGGAAGGCTTCCAACTCTGATTTCTTGATGACGCAGGTGCGGGTGATCTCTTCCCGTTTGCCGGCGGTGGCGATCTTCTTGCCCTTAGGGTCGATCACCATCGAGTCGCCCCGATAGGTCAAGCCCTTGCCATCCACGCCCACGCGGTTCACGCCGCAAACGTAAGCCATATTCTCGATGGCACGGGCATGAAGCAAGGTCTTCCAAGCCTTCTTGCGCACTTCTGGCCAGTTAGCCACATAGATAAGCAGGTCATAAGCGTTGTTCACGTTGCGTGTCCAGACAGGAAAGCGCAGGTCGTAACATACTTGCATACAGATCTTCCAGCCCTTATACTCCACGATCGTCAGCTTCTCGCCTGGCGTGAACGATTTGTGCTCATCGGCCATGCGAAACAGGTGATGCTTGTCGTAGGTCGTCACTTCGCCTTCGGGTGTGATGAAAAAGGCACGATTGAAATAGCGATCGTCCTCTTTACAAAGGAAGCTACCCATCACGGCCATGCCATATTTGCTTGCCCACGCTTTGACAGTAGCGATGGTCTTGCCTTCCATCGGATCCGCCAAGCGAGCCACATCCATCGAGAAGCCGGTAGTGAAGGTCTCCGGGAGGATAGCCAAATCAGTTCGTCCACTCACTCGGCGAAGCAATTCGCCGTAGTAGCAAAGGTTCTCTTCTTGATCTTCCCAAATGATATGGGATTGTATCATGCTGATACGTAATTCTTCTGCCATGGTTGTTCTGCGATTATAAGGTGTTATGTTGTTTGTTCTGTCCATACATTCGCCCGCTGGGGATTATCCTTGGGCGAACTGTTCAGGATGGCAGGCGGTCACGCCTTTGTACATGGCTTGGATCGTTGCCAGGTCTTTCTCTAAATCGCCGGTAGGGTGGAAGAGGGCTCTCATGCCCGCCTCCTTCTTCTTATAGTCGATATAAGCCACAAGGATGGGAACCTGGGCTCCCAATGCGATATAGTAGAATCCCTTTTTCCAAACCTCTGCACGTTTGCGTGTGCCTTCCGGCGTGATGGCCAATTGCATCCGGCTTTGTGTGTTGAAGCGAGCTACCATCTGGTCGGTGACGGAGGTACGTTGGCTGCGGTCGATCGGAACACCTCCCAAGGCGTTGAACAACAGGTTGAACGGAAAGAAAAACCATTCTTTCTTGATCAAGAAGTTGGCATTGCAGCCAATCGCCGTATAAAACAGCTTCCCGACGACAAAATCCCAGTTGCTGGTGTGTGGTGCTACGCAAATCACGCATTTAGGGGTTTCTACCCCTGCGGTCGAACCCAATTTCCACCCCGCCAAACGGAGCAATGCTTTGCTGATTGCTTTTCTCATCTTCTCAAGGCTTATTTGCTCAAGGCCGTGATCGCTTCACCAATAGCGTTAACCTCCTTCTGCAAGTCGGCTTTCAGATTCCGATAGTAGGCCTTGACTAATTGGGCGTTATCTTTACCATCAGGGCTACCGGCTCTTATGATAAACTCATCTTGCATGTCCAAGATCCGTGCCATGAGGGTATCTGCTTGAGCAGGATCAACCCCCGGGATGTAGAGGCGACAAACCAAGGCCTCTGTAAACAACTCGCCAGCTACGTGGCTGATCTCTTTCTTCAAATTTCTTCTTTTAGCCATAATGATCTATGTTTTAAATATGCGCAAATGTAAGAATAATGGAATGAAAATAGACAACATGCAATGATAAAAAACAAAAATACACTATCTTTGTGCGCTCAAAAACGTTGATGACAAACAATTCAAATATGAATGACAAGGTAAAGACTCCGGATTATCTGTTTGAGAGTAGCTGGGAGGTTTGTAATAAAGTAGGTGGTATATACACAGTTCTTTCGACGAAAGCGCATACATTGCAGCAATTATTAAATGATAAGGTTATCTTTATCGGCCCGGATGTGTGGGGTGATAAGACGGCTCCCGATTTTGTAGTTGATGATAAGTTATTTGCTGATTGGTGTGTGAACGCCGAGGCGGTTGACCAATTGAAGGTTAAGGTTGGTCGTTGGAATGTGCCGGGTAATCCTCCGGTGATCTTGGTGGATTTTAAGCCTTTCTTTAAGGAGCGCGATGCCTTCTTCTATACGATGTGGGAGCGTTTCCAGGTGGATTCCATTCATGCGTATGGCGATTATGACGAGTCTTGCATCTTTGCTTTGGCCGTGGGTAAGGTAATGGAGAGCTTCTACCATTTCTACCATTTGGAACAGAAGCGGGTGGTTGGCCTTTTCAATGAGTGGATGTTGGCGATGGGTGCGCTCTATATCCAGCAGCATATCCCTGCCATCGCGACGATCTTCACTACGCATGCAACCTCTATTGGTCGCTCTATCGCCGGCAATAACAAGGCGTTGTATGCCTATATGGATGGCTACAACGGCGATCAGATGGCTCGCGAGCTGAACATGGAGGCGAAGCATTCCGTGGAGAAGCAGGCCGCGCACCATGTGGATTGCTTCACGACCGTGAGCGACATTACGGCTCGTGAATGTAAGCAATTGCTCGATAAGGAGCCGGATATCGTGACGCCGAATGGCTTTGAGCCGAACTTCGTGCCAGAGATTAAGACCTACAAGAAAAAGCGGGCAGCTGCCCGTGCTGCTTTGATCAAGGTGGC
>JALFJR010000041.1 GCA_022775005.1 Parabacteroides sp. | reverse complement strand
GTATTTACAACCGATTATTACTCAATATTTTATAGATAATAAGTCAGAAATATGGTTGTTATTTTTAATTGCACATTCTAAAAGGTGAAGATTTAACGCTTTTATTGATTATTAACTCAAAAAGGACATCAACTTGGGTCGTTTCTTCTCTTTTCCTTGCTATTCGTTTCCGATATTCCACTTTTGTTTTGGTCTATCTCATATGTACTGCAAAGGTATTGATTTTTGTTTGATATTGCTCCTTGCTTGCTCCTTGTCGTAGATTAATTTTCACACAGGAATTTTTGTTCTCTTTCTATAGGGGCTTGAAACAATCCATTTATTGGAAACAATTAAAGACGGAGCTGGTTTGCCCCAGTGCTTTTTAAGAAACAGGGCAATTATTTTATCTCCACAAAGGCTCTTGTTCCCAATTATGAGGAAAGCCTAATAAACGGGTTCTTACTGATGGGTATTTCGATAAAAGCTGCTTGAAATCTGCAACAAAAGTGTTGCCCATAGAAATGGAGTTAAGCCAATACACCACATAGCAGAGTTGCGGATAAAGTGTTTGTTCACGGAACGAGAAATCCGTAATCCATGTGTTTGGCATACGCATAGGCATCATTGGCTTGACAGGAAAGACCCGATTTGACAGTCTTGAATGATGGGCGCAGCAATTACGAAGTACGGGTCTGGGTACGGATTAAAAGGCTAAGTGATTATTTTCAGTCATTTAGCCTTTTTAATTATCTAATTTTTCCCCACAGCTGTCTATTTATATATTTTAGAAACATATTTTTCCGTAAAGTTATGTACCTTTGTCGGCAAATAAAGATATTCTCGTCAAACAAATATAAATAATATAAACATGGGAAAAAACAGAAAAAAACAAATCGTAGTTTTGTGTATAGCTTTAGTTTGCATTTTCATCTTGGTATTTTCATTGTTCCATAAATCAGCGACAAAAGATAGCGCAAATCCTCCTTTAACAAATGTTTTGACTGATAGCATTTCTCAAATTGTCTCAGCTTGTCCTGGCGAAATTGGTGTGGCGGTTATTGTTAATAACAGAGATACGGTTAAGGTCAATAATAAGAGTGTTTATCCTATGATGAGTGTGTTTAAGGTTCATCAGGCATTAGCTCTTTGTAATGACTTTGACAATAAAGGAATTTCACTTGATACCTTAGTAAATATAAATAGGGATAAACTTGACCCAAAGACTTGGAGTCCTATGCTGAAAGATTATTCAGGGCCAGTCATATCATTGACAGTGAGAGATTTGCTGCGTTATACTCTTACTCAGAGTGACAACAATGCAAGCAACCTTATGTTTAAGGATATGGTTAATGTCGCTCAAACAGATAGTTTTATAGCCACACTCATTCCTCGTTCAAGTTTTCAGATAGCTTATACGGAAGAGGAAATGTCGGCTGACCATAACAAGGCTTACTCTAACTATACATCTCCTCTTGGTGCTGCAATGTTGATGAATCGTTTGTTTACTGAAGGTCTTATCGATGATGAGAAACAAAGTTTCATTAAGAATACGTTAAAAGAATGCAAAACAGGTGTAGATAGGATAGCAGCTCCACTTCTTGATAAAGAAGGGGTTGTTATAGCGCATAAGACAGGTTCAGGTTATGTTAATGAAAATGGTGTTCTTGCAGCTCACAATGATGTTGCCTATATATGTCTGCCTAATAATATCAGTTATACCTTAGCGGTATTTGTTAAGGATTTCAAGGGAAATGAATCACAAGCGTCACAATATGTTGCGCATATATCAGCTGTAGTATATTCTTTATTAATGCAAACTTCAGTAAAATCTTAAACTGCACTTGCTTTGATAATTAATGATTAGTAATCTAAAAGCACTCTAATCGTTATCGGAGTGCTTTTAGATTACTAATCAAATTGCTTCTATTATAATTTGAATCCTCTACTTTTTCTTTCTTCCTGTTGCGGCACTCTTGCTCCATATCTAAGCCTGTGCCATTGCTCCCTGAACCAGTCGGCAATCGGCTTCCTGTTTATTGTCAGGTTCAGCCTGCTTTCATCGTCAGGGTCATTTTCCACCCTTAAAATATCATCCTTTATATCAAAGTTCCGCCTGTGTTGCTCGGAATAGATTTTACCGCTACATTTCAGGGCTTCTTTTTTGACTATAAGACTTTCAGTCATTTCTTTAGAGAATCCCAGCATGGCACAAAACTTTTCCATGCGCAGCATTTCCCTGAACATCGGAAACCACCTAAAAGCCTTGTCTATGATTCTGGCGAGCCGTGACAGTTCTTTTTCTTTCATGTCAAGTTCCTGCCTGTGCATTTCTCTGAGATTGTGGATTTGCGTATCATGCTGTTTCTGCATCTGCTGTACTTGGCTCTGCAATTTTTCAATATTGGTGTTCCGTTTTGAAACCTCGTCTTGCAGTTTTTCGTTGGCACGTTCCAGTTCTTTCAGTTTTCCACTCCCGAAAAGAGAAGCAACTCCACTAGTTATGGCTGTCGCTGCCGTGGTGGCTGTCTTCTTTAACTTGTCAGTGCGTATTTCTGATTTCACCTGTTTCAGTTCCTGCTCGGCAAGATTTATCTGTTCTTCTTTGTGCCGTTTGGCTGCATCCATGCGTTGCAGTTCAGCTTTCTGCTTCTCAATGATAAAGTCGTTCCGTTCCAGATGCTCCTTACCAGTGACAACCTTTGACTGCCCGCGTTCCATCAGCAGGATGTCGGATGCAAGGGTCTGCATCTGCATCATGTCATCGTCATTGAGCTTTCGGCTCTTTCCTGTTTCGTGGTTCATCCAGTCGAAAACGATATGGGCATGATAGTTCGGCTTGAACCATCTGTCCCCGACTTTGAAGCTTTCCCTGTCTTCCGCTTCCGGCTGACCGTTCAGCCAATGCCCTTCATCCTTGTGCAGGAAGATTTGCAGCGGTGTGATTCCCCAGCGTCTTTGACACTCCTCACCGAATTTACGCACGTCTGCCAGTGTGGTGTCCGACCTGACAAGCAGCACTCCTTCACGTATGGGGGAGCATCCCGCAATCTTGACTATTTTACCGTTCTTGCCTTTGCGTTCACGCTCCTTTTCCTGCATGGCACGTCCGGTCTTTTCCTTTACCATCTGTCTGATATTGTCATAATGCGTCCGCAAATCCGGACTGCCGAAGTCGGGATTTATCCACTGTTCGTTATCGGTGGATAGTTCAGGAACGACATAGATTCTGGACTCTCCGATGTGGCGCATGTATTCGGCAGTCCTCCTGTTGTGAGCCTCGCTCGATGCGATGTTGCAGGGCTTGATATGTATGCTTGATTTTGTTGCCATAGATACTTGTTTTTTGGTTTGTACTTTATTGTTAGCTTTTCCGCTGTCCGTAAACGCATGGGGTTCTTAGGGGTGCAACCCATAAGCGGAGATTGCAAAGAGAGGGTCACTCTTTGCTCTGGGTTCTCAGGGGAGAAACGCCCTGAGTGGGTTATTAGGGTAAAACCCTAATCCTCTCGGGAGAGCCCACAACTACGTAAGCGAAGCGTGTAGTTATAGTGGGCTATATCAATGGCAAGCCATTGTCCGACACTACAACCTCCGGTTTCCGCTCTCCTCCGTTAAGGAGGGTTTCCGTCACCGCTGCCGATTAGGGATGCACTGACCAGCACAAGCCCCAGATCATCTATCAGCTTTTGAAGGGCGGGGTTCTTTCCTGTCATTCTTAGCAGGATTCTTTCCGCTTCCACCAGATGGTCAGCTGTACAATTTATCCTGCTGTCCCGTATCTGGTAAATTATCCAGTCGGCTATGTCGATATGTGCCGCCTTCTGCTCCGGCGTTGCGTTCTTCTCTATGAGGTCAGACACCATCACCTTGCAGAAGGTCATGCCGTCGGCACGCTCTTTCCATTCGGCATAGGCATCGGCATCTGGAAAGAGAAGTAGGGTCCGTCCGCTCAGTACACGGAGCTTTTCCTCCCGCAACTGGCTTTTGCCTCCTGCCGCCAGCCATACATAATCGGGGAAGAGGGCGGAACCGATAACGGCACTCTTCTCGGATTCCACCAGAACCGCCACCTTGTCAGGATAGACACTCAGCAGGTGTTCCCCGAAAAGGCATTGGGAAAGCTGCCATTCCTCCGCCAGCACCCGCTGCCTTTTCAGTATGCTGTGTATCCAGTTCACTGCCGATGCATGTCCGTCCTTTACACGGTGTCCGTCCCCGGGATTGTACTGCATCACCTTGCCAGTCCGCACCTTGTTCTCCCGGTCAATCTGCCAGAAGATGACCGCACCGTCACGGGTAGCTCCCAGACGGTAATCCTCCATCAACCGTTCCAGCACTTCCTTTGCCTTGCTGCCGTAATAGGAATCAAGCAGTACTGAAAGGAAACGGCAGAAGTTGCTATGCACGCTCTGCGATTTCTCCACATAGTGCGGCGGTATGTAACCGATGGCTGTCTGTTGCAGCGGTTGCTTGGGCTTCTGCGCCATACATTGTCTGCCGGAAGAGAAATCACCGGCGGTCCGGCATTCGGGGTGGTCGTGAAAATACTGTCTGGGCGTATAATGATACCCGCAACCGCTTTCGTGGTTGCATCTGCCGACTGACGGGTGAAGGGGCGTACCGCTTTCGTCCACATAGTAGGCAAAGGAACGTCTGTCCCCACAATTCGGACAGGTATGCCGTGTTGACGTTCCTTTATATTTCTGTAATGAATAGTTGCTCATGACTTTTTTTGATGTTTGGTTTTCTACTGTTGTCCCGCTGTCCCGTCCCCTAAAGGCTGGGACAGTGGGACACTTGGGACACCCCGGGACACTCTGGAAAATCAGGGCCCGGTTTGTATGCTCCCATGTTCTGCAAATGATACGGTCGGCTGGCATACAGCCGTGTGCAGGCTGCTTTTTCATGGTTTGTCCTCCTTTTCATGTCCTGCAAACAGCTCCGCCTGCCTTGCTTCTCCTGCTGTCCCGCTTGTCCCATCTGTCCCATGCTGTCCCACCTGTCCCATTGTCCCGTTCTCCTTGGGACGGGACAGCGGGACAGCAGGGACAGCTGCGTTCCTGTCCTCCTTGCTGCGCTGGATTATCCGGCTGACGGTGGACTTGCCGCAATTGACCTGCGAGGCTATCTCCCGGACTGACTTCCCGGATTGGGACAGTTGCAGGATAAGGCAATCCCTTTGTCCCGATTCGTTGTCACCCGGTTTCTTCAGGTGTTCCTTTTCGGTTGAATAGCCCCTGAACACGAATTGCAGGAAGGCATCCGTTTTCTCAATCTCATAGACAATCACATTGTCGGCATCATACGAGAATGTCCCGTAACGGACCTTAAGCTGCTTCACATAGCGGAGTCCCCCGTCCAGTGCGCTTTTCCCGATGACAAACACGCTGTCAAAGAAATTGTAGAGCCGCTTGCTTCCGGCAAGGTCGTTGGACGTGATGGGACAGTCCAGTGAACGCTTTGGGGTGTGTGCCAGGACAAGGATGGAAAGCCCGTATCTCTTTTTGAGATTGTTGAGCTGTATCATCAGCCGTCCCGCCGCATCGCCTTTCTCCATGGCACAGCACAGGTAAGTAAGGTTGTCAACGATGAAGATCCTGCAGCGGGTCTGCTGTGCCATCTGTTCGATGCTGCCGATGATTGTCCCTTCAAAGTCGGCATCCAGAAGGGCGTCGCTGTCAAGCGATACCCGGTACAGCCTTTCGGGAAAGGTGTAAGGCTTTCCGTACTCGTCGGTATAGCGGAGCTGGAACTGCTTTTCAGAGAGTTCAAAGTCCAGATAAAGCACGTTGTCAGTCCGGGCGATACGGTCGGCTATCTGCACGGCAAGGATGGATTTCCCCACGTTGGAATCCGCAAAGAGGCAGGACAGTTCCCCCTCGTACCAGAAACTGTCCCACAACGCACGGGGCGTGGGCAGCTGCGATGCTTCGAGTATGGTCCGGTTGGCGGTCTTTATGCTCATCACGCCGATATTTTCCGGCATACCGTTCTGCATCTGGGCTGCCCTTGTCAGGTCGCCATGGATCATGCTGATATAGTTCTTGTCCTCTTCCATGGCTTTTACCAGTTACGTTGGCCGGGCTTGCGGCGATGGGAGGAGGACATGGACTCGCTGAGTTCCTCATCGGACAGGGGTACGGGATTCTTGCGGGAGGATTCCAGCCATCTGTCCAGTTCGTCACGGTAAAGGCAATAGCGTTTGCCGGGCTTGGTGGCCGGAATGCTTCCGTCCGACAGTTTCATGTAGAGCGTTCCCTTGGGAATACCGAGATATTCCGCCGCTTCATCCACGGACATGGGGACATGGGTGTCCACCGCCTTTGCATTGTTCACACTGCGCTGCTCGGTAAGCAGGCTTCTCAAGCTCATCACTTCGTCCCGAAGCTGGGCTACGACCTCCGGTAGGTCGTTGAATGTAATCACTGTTTTTTCCATTTGCGTACTCGCCTCTTTTGTAAGGCTTGGCGCAAAGGACCGCAATGATATGGCCGTGAAGATATTCACGGGATGTCATTGCAAAATAATTCCCAAATAACGATGCCCAACCGTGAATGACGGGCAAAGCTATTCGGGAAACAATGAGATACAGGCTGTTACGTGTTGCCTGATACTTGTCGTTATTGTTGTTATATCCCCGGGAAACGGTCAACTGTTCACTTTCCGTGCATAATCTTCGGGATAATGGAAGTCCAGACTGCCGTTTTCGGGTTCGTCAATGGGAATAAGCGTCTTTGACGGATCGACCTTGAAGTTCTTTATGGTCGCTATATCCGTGTCGGCAAACTCACGTGGAAAAAGGGTCTTGATAAAATTGGCACGGTTGTCCCCGTTGTAGTATTTCTTGTACATGAAACGCTCGGAGATGTTCCACACGAAATGGCGGAGCGGAATGTTGGTAATCTCCCTGGTCAGCCGTCCTGTTATCGGCTTGGGCTTGTAGCTGTGAAGGCACATCCACTTGTTGACCTCGGCACAGATATGGTTGACGGTCTCCTTGTCGGCAATACGGGGCATGACGAAGTGGATGTACTCCATGACCATGCGGATCCGTTCCGCCTCTTCCTGCTTCTGTCTGTCCTCATAGCTGGCACGATTCTTTTCGTGCAGTTCCGGGGCAATGGCAATCTCTACCGGTTTTATATCCGGGGTTGCTTCCCTGTTTGTCGGCATTGGTGTTGGAGCTGCAGGTTCATTTGCATCCTGTAGCTGTTCTTCCTGAGCCCTTATGATTCCGGCAGATGCCTTTTTCTTGCTGGACTTGAGTTTCCAGATCTCGTATGAGTCGAAAATGACCGTCTGGAAAGAGAGATAGAGCAGCCAACCGAGAATGTTGCTGCATACAAAGACTATCAGCCTTACAAAATTGTCCTGATTGAAACTTGCGGAGACAATCAGCGTGATAAAAAAGGAAATCAGGCAGATGGCAACGCCGATGAATCCCAGAATGATGTATTTGTCCTTTATCGTTGGTTCCATATCGTTTTTTTCGGTTATTACTTGTAACTGTCAGGTCTTTGCAAATTTAATGGTATTCTTCCAATTATTGCTCATTAGCCTTGGTTGGCGGTTTCTTTTTCAATGTTTTTCACCAAAAGTCCGGAATCATACCAAAATATCATACTATAATGACTTTTTAAGGAATGGTGCCATCAGAAACTGAGGGAGCGGTTAAAGCCTGCACGCAATAACCGCTCCCCCTGAATATCCTGAAACAAGGCCTATGCTTCCTTGTGTTTCAGGGTTATCTTGTCCACCACCTCGCACATCTGTTGTGCAGCCATCTTGGAATAGATTTGTGTGGTGGTAATGTTCTTGTGTCCCAGACAGGCTTGTATGACAGCCATGTCCGTGCCCATTTCCACGTGCAGGCTTCCGAATGAATGCCGGGTACAATGGAAGGTTATCTTCTTGGTTATGCCTGCCGCCGACAGCCAACGCTTCAGGGGCCCCTGCAGCATCTTGTCCTTGAAGCCCTCAAAGATAAGTCCTTCATGCCGTTCCCCGAGCAGTCCGTAGGCTTCATCACTGATGGGGTTGTGTACAATCTGCTTCGTCTTCTGCATACGGGTGGTCACGAACATCTTGCCGTTGGTATACGGCTGTATCTGCTGCCAGGTAAGCTGCCTGATGTCGCTCTTCCGCAATCCCGTCAGGCAGGCGAAAAGGAAAGCTCTTTTCAGAACCTCTTCCTCGCATGGCGTTTCGGCAAGCCGTATCAGTTCCTCCTGGCTCAGATGCTCTCTCATGGTGGGAATACTCTCGATACGGTCCAGAAAGCCGTTGGGATTCTCCTTTATCTTCCTGTCACGGTAGGCCGTGTGCAGGACGGCACGGAAAGCCGACCAGTAGCCCGCCGCAGAATTGATATGCAGCTTTTGGTTGGTATGTATGGTCTGGGGAGCGTTCAGCAGGTACTCCATGAACTTGCGGCACAAGTCCACGTCCACCTCTTCAAAGGTGCATTTGCCATTTACAAACCGTTCAAAGTGTTTGTAGACGTGCTGCCACTTGATATTCCTTCTGTCTGCCAGTTCCTTGAAGTAGGCGAGGAAATCCCCTTTCATCCTGGCCTTGTCAAAGAAGCCGTTGTTCTCGTTGAAGATGGCTTCGTAACGCCTGTTGCGGAGTATCTCTGCCTTCTTCATCATGCGTGCGTTGAAGTCACGCTCCTGCTGGTTGGCAGGTTTGGCAAAAATGTAAATACCCAGAGCTTCACGTGTTATCACTTTCATGGTGGTGTTGTCACGGTAGCCGGGATAATAGTCCAGACACAGCGAATACTGTGTACCGTTCTTGATCTTGCGCTTGCGCAAGGTTACTGTCTTGCATTTACTCATATTGATGATGTTTTAACTGGTTGTACATTTCCGGAGGTGTCTCCGTGTTCACGGTGGCAAAGGAACAACGTGAAACAGCCGTGAATATCTCCACGACAATCATTTTAAAATAATTTTCGAGTAATGGCGGTTGCTTGCGGTTATTTGTTCCTTTCAGCCATGACACGCTCCACGTCGGAGCGTAGAAGCAGGTTCTTCACGCCGACCTTTATCTTTTCGATGTGCCTAACCTTGACGATATGGCAGATGTTGGCTGAGGAAAGTCCGTAAATCTGCCGGACCTGTTCCACGGTGTAATAACGCTCGTCGTTCACAAGGTCGGTTCTGCGGAGTTCGTCCAGATGGGACTTGGAGTAATAGGTGCGGCCGTATTCTCTTTTGGTCGGTATCCTGTGCCGGTAGGCGTATGCCCGGAGTGCGGCAGGCTTCATGCCGAACTGCTCTTCCGCTTCTTCGGTCAGGAGCCAGTCGGTGATACTGTCCATATCAACAGCCGTACCGAAGAACTCGTCAACATGCTTCTTGCTGTAATAGTTCTTTCCAGCGATACGGCAGATGGAAATGCGATTGCGTTTGGCGGTGGTATAGAGCCATGACTGTTTGACCTTATAAAGGGACATCACCTCTTCACCGGAATAGAAGTCCGGCACTTCATCGGTTACCTTTTCCCTTTTTTCTTTTTTCGCCGGGAAGGAAGATGAAGCGGATTTTTTCGGTGTGGAAGTGCTGCCGGGCAGGATGCGGTGGTAGGGATTGCTCTCCAGCATCCGCTCGATGTCGGCTCTGCGGATGAATGCCATGCGGTTGCTGATGCGTGAGGCTTTCAGCTTGCCCATGGCTACAAGTTTATAGATGTACTGTCGGGAACAGCCCATGAGTATGGCTGCTTTGGAAAAGGTGAGATACTCCTGATGCTGTATCTCCATGATTGGCCGGACGGCTTTGAAGAGGTTGTTCTTCTGTGTCATTCTGGCTCGCCGGGCTTCCGCCTGACAAGCCTCGCTGCAATACCTTTGCATTCCGCTGCGGGTTACAAAGGACTTGCCGCAAAAACTGCATTTTCGGGTTGCTTTCATACTGCTTTATCGTTTACTGGTTCATTTCTTCAATCCTATATTCCTGAAGTGGTGAACGGATGTAAACGGCAGTCAACGGTTGTCGCCTTTCTACACGATGTGACCGTCACTGAATGTCGGGGCGGATATTGTCGCTTGTCGTAAACGGTTGTAAACCCTTGTCAACTGTCTGCACGGTGTGACAAAAAACAAGCCCCGCAAATTCTCCACGTCAGAAATACGTCTCAAAAATATGTGGAAATTTGGGAAGCATCAAAAAGCAGCCGAAAAGTGTTAATTTTTAGAATGTACTGATAATTAAATGTTTATGTTTGGATATTTCTGATTGTTTTTGGTTGTTCTACGCTTCTAAATACAACAAAAAGAACTCCATCATTAGAAATGTATCTATTATTATTAATTGTAATAGAGGAAAGTGAACAACAATTCTTAAATGCTTCATTTTCGATAGTCTCCAAATAATTACAATTAGAGAAATCCACTGATTTCAATGCATAACAAGAAGCAAACGCTTCTGAAGACAGAGTTTTTAATTCAGACTCTGATTCAAATTTGAGAAAAGTAATTCCTGAGCAATATGCAAATGCTTCACTTGTTATATTTTGCAAATGCTTGTTCAAAACCAATTCTCCATGAAAGTGTGTTTCCCGAAAAGCGCCATGACCAATAGTCTTTAAAGATGATAATTCTGAAAAATCAAATCCACTTAAATTTGTAAATCTAAATGCACTTTGCTCTATTGTCGTCAGACCAGAGCAATTTGTCAAAACGACTGTTTCTAAAGCAGAACATCCATCGAAAGTTTGCTTCTCAATAGTTGTTAATGAGGAGCAATTTGAGAAATCAACAGAAAGTAAAGACACACAACTATAAAATGCATTCCATCCAATAAAAGACAACGCAGAGCAATCAGACAAATCAACTTTTCTCAGATTGTCACATAGATAGAACGCATGAGTTCCAATAGAATATAAAGAAGAGATAGATGACAAATCCAAGTTTTCCAAGCTTGAACATTTACTAAATGCCTGCTCACCTATACTTTTGAGATTTGAATCATTTGGGACATCAATGCTCTCAAGTCCACCGCATCCTGCAAATGCATATGGAGCAATTAACTCCATACAAGTAGGGAATACAACTCTTTTTAATGTCCATTTATCAACAAAAGTATTGGCCGGAATACCCATAAAATTTTGTTGATCAATGCCATCCATGCGGAATACGATTTCCGGCAATGCCGTCACCCCACTCATATCCAGAACTTGTAGTCTTGCCATGTTCTTCAACGTGACAAAATCTTCCGCAGTCAATGGACCAATAATCTTCAATTCAGTAATAGAATTGGCTTCATCACCCAGAGCAGCAGCAAGTGTTTGCCCTTGAGTCCCTGTTTCCCCCTGCCCCTCTGTCACACTTAAATCAACCTCTCTTGAAGTAGAGGGTTCCTCTTGTCCCCAAACGCTGGTCCCGACACTGATCAGGAAAGCCAGCAATAGCATAAATCGCTTCATATCGTTTGAATTTTAATGATTAATTCATGGTTGATCGGCATAAACGTGGAAGGAGCTGGCGTTATATGAGAAAACAACAAAGCGCGGAACTATCGTTCATCATCGGTCTGAGGCTCTGCAATGCCCACTATGCAATAATGAACAATAGCTCCACGCTTGCAATGGGATATAGAGACCTCCCTTAAAAGGAAAGCATATATAGCAAAACAAGCGTAGAGGCTACTCTTCCATTATCCCGCATAGTGAAATTTTGCAGATTTCAGACCAAGATAATATCGGAACGCTTCTACGTTATGTCACATCATGTTACATGTAGCCACCGCTACACAAGGGCAAAAGTAGTCGGTATCGTCGAGACCACCAAACTTTCCTACTTCAAAGTTTCCATTGAAATACAATCTGCCCGATAGGGTTGCTTGCATTTTTGGAAATTTAACATTCTGAGCAGCTTGAAAAATTTCCATTACTACGGAAATAGAATCACGTGCCTACGGAAATCTCGCCGCATAGTAACAGAAATTTCTTCGCATAATAATGCGAGTACCCTTCGCGTGCCTACGAGATTTATTTTCCGTAGGCATGATTTTTTATAGGCCTTTCGATCGCTTTTCGTTGCCCATGGTTTCGGAAAACATTGCCCATCCTTTTTGAAAACGTTGCCCGTATTTTTAGAAAACCATGGGCAATGTTTTTCATTTATATGGGCAACGAATTTTGCGCTTATGGGCAACGGATTTTTAAGCGATCCTGCTGGATAAAAAAAGAGCCCGGTAAACCTACCGAGCTCCTTCTCTATATAGAGATCCGATGTTTTTAATCGTCATCACGATCCATGGCGTTGAAATCGACAACGGCACGGCGATTGTTGTAAATACGATCGAAATCCTCTCTCGCGCCTACGATCAACTTATCGAACTCACGCTGACCGGTACCTGCAGGAATCAAGTGACCACAGATCACATTCTCCTTCAAGCCCTCCAAGCGATCGACCTTTCCGTTGATAGCCGCCTCGTTGAGCACTTTCGTAGTCTCCTGGAAAGAGGCTGCCGACATGAAGCTATTGGTCTGCAAGGCGGCACGTGTGATACCCTGCAGGATCTGGTTGGCTGTCGCGGGGATCGCATCACGTACTTCAACCAACTTCAGGTCGCGGCGTTTCAGCATACTGTTCTCATCACGCAACTTACGTGCTGTCACGATCTGACCGGCCTGCAACGTCTGAGAATCTCCCGGATCGGTAACCACTTTCTTACCCCATACGCGATCGTTCTCGTCCATCACCTCCAGCTTATCAACTACCTGCTGCTCCAAGAAGCGAGTGTCTCCCGGATCAACAACCTCTACCTTGCGCATCATCTGACGAACGATGACCTCAAAGTGCTTGTCATTGATCTTCACACCCTGCAAACGATAGACATCCTGCACCTCGTTCACGATATACTCTTGAACTGCCGTCGGACCCTTGATCGCCAAAATATCAGAAGGTGTGATCGCACCATCAGACAACGGCATACCGGCACGGATATAGTCGTTCTCCTGTACCAACAATTGCTTGGACAGGGGCACCATATACTTCTTCACCTCGCCCAACTTAGAGGTAACGGTGATCTCGCGGTTACCACGCTTGATCTTGCCGAAGCCTACCTCACCGTCGATCTCAGCCACCACAGCGGGGTTAGATGGGTTACGTGCCTCAAACAACTCAGTGACACGGGGCAGACCACCGGTGATATCACCTGCCTTACCTACCGCACGCGGAATCTTCACCAAGACCTCACCAGCCTTCACCATTTCACCCTCCTCTTTCATGATGTGAGCGCCCAACGGCAAAGAGTAGTTCTTCAAGAAGTTACCATTCTCATCCATGATGTGAGCAGCCGGCGCTTTCGTCTTATCCTTAGACTCGATGATGATACGCTCGGTCAAACCGGTCGTCTCATCACTCTCGACCTTGTAAGTGACGTTCTCCTCCATGCTCTCATACTGGATCTTACCGGAAACCTCCGATACAATCACGGCGTTGAACGGATCCCACTCGATGATCGTGTCGCCCTTCTTTACCGTCGCACCGTTCTCGAAGAACAGCTTAGAACCGTAAGGAATGTTGTGGGTCAATAAGACAATCTTCGTATTCGGATCCACGATGCGCAACTCAGCCAGACGGCTTACTACGACGAAGTGCTTTTTGCCTGAAACCTCATCGACGGCCTCTACTGTACGTAACTCATCGATCTCCAACGTACCCTCATATTTAGAAGTCAAGCTATTCTCTGTAGCGATGTTTGACGCGATACCTCCG
This sequence comes from Parabacteroides sp., assembly GCA_022775005.1. Taxonomy (GTDB): domain Bacteria; phylum Bacteroidota; class Bacteroidia; order Bacteroidales; family Tannerellaceae; genus Parabacteroides. The sequence continues at coordinate 32,481 of JALFJR010000041.1, read as the reverse complement.
ACGTGGAACGTACGCAAGGTCAACTGCGTACCCGGCTCACCGATAGACTGGGCAGCGATGACACCGACAACCTCGCCCTTCTGAACCATGCGGTTCGTAGCCAAGTTACGGCCATAGCACTTCGCACAAACACCCTTCTTCGACTCGCAAGTCAATACGGAACGGATCTCTACGCTCTCGATCGGAGACTCCTCGATCTTCTGCGCTGCATCCTCACGAATCTCCTCACCGGAACGAACGATAATCTCGCCTGTGATCGGGTGGATGATGTCATGCACAGAGACACGACCTAAGATACGCTCATACAGGGTAGCGATCACATCCTCGTTGTTCTTCAACTCGGTGCAAACCAAACCACGTAAAGTTCCGCAATCCTCCTCGTTGACAATCACGTCGTGAGAAACGTCCACCAAACGACGAGTCAAGTAACCGGCATCGGCCGTCTTCAACGCGGTATCCGCCAAACCTTTTCGAGCACCGTGGGTAGAGATAAAGTACTCCAACACGGAAAGACCCTCCTTAAAGTTAGACAAGATCGGGTTCTCAATGATCTGCGCACCCTCGGCACCACTCTTCTGCGGCTTAGCCATCAAACCACGCATACCTGAAAGCTGACAAATCTGCGCCTTAGAACCACGGGCACCGGAATCCATCATCATGAAGATAGAGTTGAATCCGTCGTTATCTTCCTTCAGCTTCTTAATCAAAACGTTAGACAGCTCGCTGTTGACGTGTGTCCATGTATCGATAATCTGGTTGTAACGCTCGTTGTTAGTGATGAAACCCATGTTGTAGTTGTTCATCGTCTCCTCAACAGCGTTGTAACCCTTCTGTACCAAAGCCTCTTTCTCCTCGGGGATCAATACGTCGGCCAAGTTGAATGACAAACCACCCTTGAAGGCCATGTAGTAACCCAAGTTCTTGATGTCATCCAAGAATTGTGCGGTACGAGCCACACCACAAGCCTTGATCACCCGACCGATAATATCACGCAAGGCCTTCTTGCCCAATACCTCGTTCACGTAACCTACCTCTTTCGGCACATACTCGTTCACCATCAAACGACCTACCGTGGTCTCGACCATCTTTTTAACCAACTGGCCATTCTCGTCGAGATCCTCCACATACACGTGGATCGGAGCGTGAATATCTACCTTCTTCTCGTTGTATGCGATCGTTGCCTCCTCGTTGCTGTAGAAAGTCAAGCCCTCGCCCAACGTACCCTTACGCGGCTTCGTGATGTAGTACAAACCAAGCACCATATCCTGTGAAGGCACAGTAATCGGCGCACCATTCGCTGGGTTCAAGATATTATGAGAAGCCAACATCAACATCTGGGCCTCCAAAACAGCCTCATTACCCAAAGGCAAGTGAACGGCCATCTGGTCACCATCGAAGTCGGCGTTGAAAGCGGTACAAGCCAACGGGTGCAACTGAATAGCCTTACCCTCGATCAGCTTCGGCTGGAAGGCCTGGATACCCAAGCGGTGCAACGTCGGGGCACGGTTCAACAACACCGGATGACCCTTCATCACATACTCCAAGATGTCCCAAACCACCGGCTCCTTGCGATCAACGATCTTCTTCGCCGATTTCACCGTCTTCACGATACCACGCTCGATGAGCTTACGGATGATGAACGGCTTGTAGAGCTCAGCCGCCATGTTCTTCGGCAAACCGCACTCGTGCATCTTCAACTCCGGACCCACGACGATAACGGAACGTGCGGAATAATCGACACGCTTACCCAACAAGTTCTGACGGAAACGTCCCTGCTTACCCTTCAAGCTATCAGAGAGGGACTTCAACGGACGGTTTGCATCCGTCTTCACCGCACTCGACTTACGAGAGTTATCGAACAAAGAATCCACAGCCTCTTGCAACATACGCTTCTCGTTACGCAAGATGACCTCCGGAGCTTTAATATCAATCAATCGTTTCAGACGATTATTACGGATAATCACCCGACGATACAAATCATTCAAATCAGAAGTAGCGAAACGGCCACCATCCAGCGGAACCAACGGACGAAGCTCAGGCGGGATAACGGGGATCACCTTCATGATCATCCACTCCGGCTTGTTACGTCCGCGAGAGGCACGGAAAGACTCCACTACCTGCAAACGTTTCAACGCCTCGTTCTTACGTTGCTGTGAGCTATCCGTATTGGCACGGTGACGCAACTCGTAAGAGAGAGAGTCCAGATCCAAGCGAGCCAACAGATCATAAACAGCCTCAGCACCAATCTTGGCGATGAACTTGTTGGGATCAGTATCCTCCAACAGCTGGTTCTCCTTGGGCAGGCTATCGAGCACGTCCAGGTACTCCTCCTCAGACAAGAGATCGAGATCAGCCACCGTCTCAGCTGCACCAGCCTGGATAACCACGTAGCGCTCATAATAGATGATAGAGTCCAATTTCTTGGTCGGCAAACCTAACAAATAACCAATTTTGTTAGGCAAAGAACGGAAATACCAAATGTGAGCGACAGGAACGACCAAATGAATGTGTCCCATGCGCTCGCGACGCACCTTCTTTTCCGTAACTTCAACGCCACAACGATCGCAGACAATACCCTTGTAACGAATACGCTTGTATTTACCGCAATGGCACTCGTAATCCTTGACAGGACCGAAGATGCGCTCGCAGAACAAACCATCGCGTTCAGGCTTGTACGTACGATAGTTAATCGTTTCCGGCTTCAAAACCTCGCCACTGGAATTCTCCAGGATCTCCTCCGGAGAAGCCAGGCCGATCGTGATTTTTGAAAAGTTACTCTTTATCTTGTTTTCTTTTCTAAAGGCCATATATTCTATTTATAATATAAAGAGTTATCTATATTGATGAAGTAGAGGGGCTTTTGAAGACCCTTCTACCTCGTATTGTTGTTGAAATTAATCCAAAGTGAAACTCAAGCCGAGTCCTTTCAGCTCATGCAGCAACACATTCAAAGACTCAGGAATGCCCGGTTGTGGCATCGGATCACCCTTCACGATCGCCTCGTAAGCCTTAGAACGTCCAACCACATCATCAGACTTAATCGTCAAGATCTCCTGCAGGACATGGGCAGCACCGAATGCCTCCAATGCCCAGACCTCCATCTCTCCGAAACGCTGACCACCGAACTGAGCCTTACCACCCAACGGCTGTTGCGTAATCAAAGAGTACGGACCGATAGAACGAGCGTGCATCTTATCATCGACCATGTGGCCCAACTTCAAGAAGTAGGTCACACCGACAGTCGCTGTCTGGTCAAAACGCTCACCGGTACCACCATCATACAAGTAGGTCTTACCGTAGCGAGGTACACCGGCCTTGTCTGTCCACTCATTCAAGTCATCCAAAGAGGCACCATCGAAAATCGGGGTAGCGAACTTCACGTTCAACTCACGGCCAGCCCAACCTAACACGGCCTCGAAGATCTGACCCAAGTTCATACGAGAGGGCACACCCAACGGGTTCAAACAGATATCGACCGGTGTACCATCCGCCAAGAAAGGCATATCCTCTTGACGAACAATCTTGGAAACGATACCCTTATTACCGTGACGACCAGCCATCTTATCACCAACCTGGATCTTACGCTTCTTAGCGATGTACACCTTGGCCATCTGTACGATACCGGTAGGCAGCTCATCACCAATCGTCAAGTCGAATTTCTTACGTCTCAACTCAGCATCCAGCTCCTTATATTTCTTCAGGTAATTCATGATTACCTGCTTAATCAACTCATTCTTCTGTGCATCTGCCGTCCACTTACTAACCTGGATCGCATTGTAGTCCAAGTCCTCAAAAGCCTTGCGAGTGAACTTCACGCCCTTTGGAATGATCTCGGTGTTCATATAGTCCTTCACACCTTGAGAGGTCTTACCGCTGGTCAACGTCATCAACTTATCCACCAGCAGATTCTTCAAGGCTGCCATCTTCTCCGAATACTCCTCATCAATCTTCGGGAGGATGGCCTTGTCAGCCATTCTGGACTTGCGCTTCTTGATAGCCTTAGAGAACAAAGCGGAACCGATAACCACACCACGCAAAGAGGGAGTAGCCTTCAGCGAAGCATCCTTCACATCACCCGCCTTATCACCAAAGATCGCACGCAACAACTTCTCCTCCGGAGAGGGATCAGACTCACCCTTCGGCGTGATCTTACCGATCAAGATGTCACCCGGCTCAATACGTGCACCCACACGTACGATACCACGCTCATCCAAATCCTTCGTTGCGTCCTCGCTGACATTCGGAATATCAGAGGTCAACTCCTCCATACCACGCTTCGTCTCGCGCACCTCCAAGATGTACTCATCCACATGAACGGAAGTGAAGAAGTCCTCTCTTACCATGCGCTCGTTCAACACGATCGCATCCTCATAGTTATAACCCTTCCACGGCATGTAAGCCACCTTCACATTTCGACCCAAAGCCAACTCACCGTTCTGCGTAGAGTAACCCTCAGTCAAAATATCACCTGCCTTCACACGCTGACCACGATGGCAGATCGGTCGCAAGTCAACCGTAGTGCTCTGGTTGGTCTTACGCCATTTCGGGATATTGTATGTCTTCACCGCATCCTCGAAGCTAACGAACTCCTCGTCCTCCGTGCGGTCATATTTAATCTTAATGCAAGTAGCGTCCACAAAGACAACCTCGCCCTCACGCTCAGCCATGATCTGCGTGCGTGAGTCGCGTGCCACCTGAGCCTCAATACCAGTACCCACGATCGGCGCATCGGTACGAATCAAAGGAACAGCCTGGCGCATCATGTTAGATCCCATCAAAGCACGGTTCGCATCATCATGCTCCAAGAAAGGAATCAAAGAAGCGGCGATAGAAGCGATCTGCTGCGGTGCCACGTCCATCAAATCAACCTCAGAAGGAGGTACCACAGGGAAGTCTGCACCATAACGAGCCTTGACTCTATCACGAACAAAATGTCCCTCGTCATCCAGAGGAGCGTTACCCTGAGCAACTGTCATTTCCTCCTCTTCCTCAGCCGTATAATATTGCAATCCCTCCGGTGAGAAATCAACTTGAGCATCCTTCACCTTACGATAGGGCGTGGAGATAAAGCCCAAGTCGTTGATCTTCGCATAGACGCACAAAGAGGAAATCAAACCGATATTCGGACCCTCAGGCGTCTCAATCGGACACAAACGACCATAGTGTGTATAGTGTACGTCTCGCACCTCGAATCCGGCACGGTCACGTGACAAACCACCAGGACCTAAGGCTGACAGACGACGCTTATGAGTAATCTCAGCCAACGGGTTGGTCTGATCCATAAACTGAGACAAGGCATTCGTACCGAAGAATGAATTAACCACAGACGAAATCGTCTTCGCATTGATCAAATCAATCGGCGTGAACACCTCATTATCGCGCACGTTCATGCGCTCACGAACCGTACGAGACATACGAGCCAAACCAATACCAAACTGGTTGTAGAGCTGCTCACCGACCGTACGTACACGACGGTTACTCAAGTGGTCGATATCATCCACAATCGCCTTCGAGTTAATCAACTCAATCAAGTACTTAATGATCTCGATAATATCCTCTTTCGTCAACACACGAATATCATCACTGGTCGTAAGTCCCAACTTCTTATTGATACGGTAACGACCAACATCACCCAAGTCATAACGTTTCTCAGAGAAGAACAAGTTCGTAATGACCTCTCGCGCACTGGCGTCATCAGCAGGCTCAGCGTTTCTCAACTGACGATAAATATACAGAACGGCCTCTTTCTCAGAGTTACTCGTGTCCTTCTGCAGTGTATTGTAAATAATAGCATAGTCGGCCAGGTTTTGGTCCTCACGATGGAGCAAGATATTCTCCGTACCAGATTCCAAGATCGCATCAATGCTATCCTCGTCCAATACGGACTCACGGTCAATAATTACTTCATTACGTTCAATAGAAACTACCTCACCCGTATCCTCATCGACAAAGTCCTCCGTCCATGTCTTCAACACACGAGCAGCCAGCTTACGGCCAACATACTTTTCCAAGTTCTCACGTGTAACCTTAACCTCCTCTGCCAAGTTAAAGATCTCAAGAATGTCTTTATCGCTCTCAAACCCGATAGCACGCAACAGGGTCGTTACCGGTAATTTCTTTTTACGGTCGATGTATGCGTACATCACGTTATTAATGTCTGTCGCAAACTCGATCCAGGAACCTTTGAAGGGAATGATACGTGCGGAATACAACTTCGTTCCGTTCGCATGGGTGCTCTGTCCGAAGAAAACGCCCGGTGAACGATGTAACTGAGAAACCACAACACGCTCGGCACCATTAATCACGAATGTTCCCCTCTCAGTCATGTAAGGGATAGGGCCTAAATAAACGTCTTGAATCACTGTATCGAAATCCTCATGATCGGGATCCGTACAATACAGTTTCAACTTAGCCTTTAAAGGAACGCTATAGGTCAGACCTCGTGAGATACACTCGTCAATCGTATAGCGAGGCGGATCGATATAGTAATCTAAGAACTCTAACACGAAATTGTTACGTGTGTCTGCGATCGGGAAATTCTCCGCAAACACCTTGTACAATCCCTCTTTCTTTCGTTTCTCGGGAGGGGTGTCAAGTTGTAGAAAGTCTTGAAACGACTTCAATTGCACTTCGAGAAAGTCCGGATAGGGAAATTGGTTCTTAATCGAAGCAAAATTTATTCTTTGGTTTTCAGCTGTTGAAGACATCTAGTAGGTAATTAATTGAACTTATTGAAATTATAGACACAAAAAGGTTAAGAGTCTTCTTTTCGGAGACTCTTAACCAATCACCTGGAAACCAGGTTATAAATACTATTTAAGCTCAACCTCAGCGCCAGCTTCCTCTAATGCTTTCTTCAATGCCTCAGCGTCATCCTTAGAAAGACCCTCTTTCAAAGTACTGGGTGCGCCGTCAACCAAGTCCTTAGCCTCTTTCAAACCAAGGCCGCATTGCTCCTTAACAGCCTTTACAACCTGTAATTTCGCAGCACCAGCTGACTTCAAAACAACATCAAAAGATGTTTTCTCTTCAGCAGCAGCGGCAGCACCACCAACTGCGGGACCAGCAACAGCAACAGCTGCAGCAGCAGGTTCGATACCGTACTCCTCTTTAAGGATAGTAGCCAACTCACTAACCTCTTTAACGGTCAAGTTTACTAATTGTTCTGCAAAAGCTTTCAAATCTGCCATTTTTGTATGTTTTAAATGTTTATTCTAAAATGAAATTGTTTAATTGTATATTATCTTTCTTCCAGAGTCTTCAACAGACCATGGATAGTTTGTCCTGATGACTGCAAAGCAGAAATAACGTTCTTTGCCGGAGACTCCAACAATGCGATGACGTCTGCGATAAGCTCGTTCTTGCTCTTGATATTTACCAAGGCCTCCAAATTCTCAGCACCTACGTAGAAACTCTCCTGTACATAAGCAGCCTTGAAAACCGGCTTAGCAGGCTGATCCTTCTTCGCATCCTTCGTAAAGTCTTTAATCAGGCGAGCGGGAGCATTAGCAACCTGTGAGAACATCACAGCCGTATTTCCCTTCAGAGCGCCAGTCAACTCAGAGTAGTCTCCCTCCAAGTTATCCAACGCCTTCTTAAGCAAGTTATTCTTTACAACAACTAACTTAACCTCACGCTTGAAACACTCTCTTCTCAATTGACTGGTTTTCTCAGCATCCATTGCTTCGATATCAGTCAAATAGAAGTTAGGATATTCCTTTAATACCTCGGTCAGTTGACCTATAATAACGCCTTTATCTTCCTTTCTCATTGTTCAATTGTTTTTAAATTTCATCAACTGACTTCGGGTCAATCTTAATACCCGCACTCATAGTACTTGAAAGATAAATACTCTTAATATACGTACCCTTAGCAGCGGTTGGCTTCAACTTGATCAATGTCTGGATAAACTCCTTCGCATTGCCACGAATCTGGTCCGGAGTAAAAGATACCTTACCGATGGAAGTATGAACGATACCGCTCTTATCCACCTTGAAATCGATCTTACCCTGTTTAACCTCTTTCACCGCATTGCCAATCTCATTGGTAACCGTACCACTCTTAGGGTTAGGCATCAAGCCACGAGGACCCAATACACGACCCAAGGCACCAATCTTACCCATGATAGAAGGCATAGTAATGATAACGTCAACGTCAGTCCAACCACCTTTAATCTTGTTAATATACTCGTCTAAGCCTACATAGTCAGCTCCAGCCGCAGTAGCTTCAGCTTCCTTATCAGGAGTACATAATGCAAGAACCCTAACCTGCTTACCCGTACCGTGAGGCAAGGAAACCACGCCTCTCACCATTTGATTGGCTTTACGGGGGTCAACACCTAAACGGACATCTACATCCACAGAAGCATCAAACTTTGTAGTGGTGATCTCTTTCACCAAAGCTGAAGCTTCTTTCAATGTGTACGCTTTCCCAGCTTCAATCTTGCCCAAAGCCAACTTCTGATTTTTTGTAAGTTTACTCATCTCAATTGAAGTTTATTAATTATTACCCGGGAATGTCCCTTTAACAGTGATACCCATGCTTCGAGCTGTACCGGCAACCATTCTCATAGCTGACTCTACAGTAAAGCAGTTCAAATCGACCAACTTGTCCTCAGCGATTGCCTTAACCTGATCCCAAGTAATCTCAGCGATCTTGGTACGATTAGGCTGAGCAGAACCGCTCTTCTTCTTAGTAGCCTCCAACAACTGGATTGCTACAGGAGGTGTTTTAACGACAAAGTCGAAAGACTTATCGACATAGTAAGTAATTACCACAGGTAAAATCTTACCAGCCTTGTCTTGGGTCTTGGCATTAAATTGCTTGCAAAACTCCATAATGTTAATACCCTTAGAACCCAAAGCAGGGCCTACTGGGGGAGAAGGGTTTGCTGCTCCTCCTTTAATCTGCAATTTGATTTGTCCAGCAACTTCTTTTGCCATTGTTTCTAATTTTTAGATATATAACATCGATAACTTAAAGAACTCATGATGCTTTTCGTAACCAGAGCATCACTCCTTCTCCACTTGTGTATAACCCAGCTCAAGGGGGGTCTTACGTCCGAAGACTTTCACCATCACCTTCAGCTTCTTTTTCTCGGCGTTGATCTCCTCGATAATGCCCGTGAATCCGCTAAACGGACCAAAAGCAATACGAACACTCTCGCCAACGATGAAACTGATCTCCGGCTCATTGCCCTGATCCTGCATTTCGTCAACCGTACCCAAGATACGATTCACCTCCGCAGGACGAAGAGGAATGGGATTATCCTGTCCTCCCAAGAAACCAATCACATTGGGAATGTTACGCAACCGATGAGCGACCTCTCCGACCAAAGCGGCCTCTACCAACACATAACCCGGCAAATAAGAGCGTTCTTTCATCACCTTCTTGCCATTACGCACGGAATAGACCTTCTCAGTTGGAATCAAGACTTGTGCTACGTAATCCTTCAAATCCGTATTTTTCATCTCAGCCTCCAAGTACTCGCGGACCTTATTCTCCTTGCCACTGATGGCACGTAGAACATAGAATTTCTTCTGGACCTCTGACATACCTCCGACTGATTAAAAAATTTGATTATAGAAGAAACGCATAACAGCCTCAAAAGCACCATCAACAACAAAGATCCCTGCGGCGATGATAAGGGAAGCAATCATAACAACAACCGCACTACTTGAGAGCTCTGTTCTCGTTGGCCAAGAAACTTTATAAACAAGTTCGTTATAAGATTCCTTTATGTATTCAATAATCTTCTTCATCGAATCTGTAGATTTTAGCACGGAAGGAGAGGCTCGAACTCCCGACACCTGGTTTTGGAGACCAGTGCTCTACCGACTGAGCTACTTCCGTAGAAATAGCCAGCCTCGAAAAAGGCCGGCTATCATCTATTTTATGAGATCTGATTAGTTCTCCAACTCTGTAATCTGACCTGCACCTACCGTACGGCCACCCTCACGGATAGCGAAGCGCAAACCAACGTTACATGCTACCGGATAAATCAACTCAACATCGATTGTTACATTATCACCCGGCATTACCATCTCAGTACCCTCCGGCAAAGTGATCTCACCCGTTACATCCAATGTACGGATGTAGAACTGCGGACGATAGTGGTTGTGGAACGGAGTGTGACGACCACCCTCCTCCTTCTTCAAGATATAGACCTCAGCCTTGAAGTGAGAGTGAGGCTTGATCTGACCCGGGTGGCAGATAACCATACCGCGCTTAACCTCGTTCTTATCGATACCACGGAGCAACAAACCTACATTATCACCAGCCTCACCTTGGTCGAGCAACTTACGGAACATCTCAACACCTGTAACGACTGACTTCTTGCCCTCAGCACCTAAACCGATAATCTGAACCTCGTCACCAACCTTAACGATACCAGCCTCAATACGACCTGTTGCTACAGTACCACGACCTGTGATAGAGAACACGTCCTCAACCGGCATCAAGAAAGGCTTATCGATATCACGCGGAGGCAGAGGAATCCATGTATCAACTGCATCCATCAATTCCATAACCTTCTCCTCCCATTTCGGATCGCCATTCAAAGCACCCAGTGCAGAACCACGGATGATAGGAGTATTATCGCCATCAAAGCCGTAGAAAGAAAGAAGCTCACGCATCTCCATCTCTACCAACTCAAGCATCTCCTCATCGTCCACCATATCGCACTTGTTCATGAAAACAACCAACTTCGGAACGTTCACCTGACGAGCCAACAAGATGTGCTCACGAGTCTGAGGCATCGGACCATCAGTTGCAGCAACTACGATGATAGCACCATCCATCTGAGCGGCACCTGTTACCATGTTCTTGACATAGTCGGCGTGACCCGGACAGTCAACGTGAGCGTAGTGACGACTTGCAGTCTGATACTCTACGTGAGATGTGTTAATCGTAATACCTCTCTCCTTCTCCTCAGGAGCGTTATCGATAGAATCGAAAGAACGCAACTCTGAAAGACCTTTCTTTGCCAAAACTGTTGTGATAGCAGCGGTCAAAGTAGTTTTACCGTGGTCAACGTGACCAATCGTACCGATATTTACGTGCGGTTTCGATCTGTCAAATTTCTCTTTTGCCATAACTTAATTGCTCTTTATTTGATTAATGATCATGCATATAAAAATTGAGCCGGTGCCGAGACTTGAACTCGGGACCTCTTCCTTACCAAGGAAGTGCTCTACCGCTGAGCTACACAGGCATTATTTCGGATTAAATCCGTGGGCAGTGATGGATTCGAACCACCGAAGGCGTAAGCCAGCTGAGTTACAGTCAGCCCCATTTGGCCACTCTGGTAACTGCCCTTTCATTTTCGAGCCTCTTGTCGGATTCGAACCAACGACCCCGAGATTACAAATCACGTGCTCTGGCCAACTGAGCTAAAGAGGCATTTGCTTCTAAAAGCAGCCGTTCCTATCTCGAAACGGCTGCAAATTTAGACATTATTTCTTATATACCAAACTTCTCTGCCGTTTTTTTTATTTGGCTCTGCTTTTTTCCTTGAATTTCATCAACTGTTTCTCCAGAGCCTCCACGCATTCGTCGATAGCTCCCTCGAAACTGTCATTGATCTTCTCGGCGAAACATTCGCCATTTCTTACCAGCAACTTTACGCCAGCTTGTTTATTATTAGCGGTTTCAGGCTTTACCACCTTCAAGGTTATCTCAGCCTTGAGAATTCCATCGAAGTACTGGTCCAACTTGGACACCTTCTTTTGAATAAACGCATGCAGTTGCTCTGACGCATCGAAATGGATAGCTTGAACTCTAATTTCCATAAAAACCTCCTTCTTTTTTTGCTCTTGGATGAGCATGATACATTTTTTTTAATTCTTCAAAGGTTGTATGTGTGTAAACGCTGGTGGAAGCCAGGCTGCTATGCCCTAAAAGGTCTTTCACAGCCGTCAGTTCCGCACCATTGTTTAGCATACTCGTCGCAAATGAGTGCCGCAACACATGTGGGCTTCGCTTCGCCAACAGCGGTATGCTTGACAAGTACTTTCGTACCACCTTATAAACAACCGCCGTGGAAAGTGGGCGTCCGCCCTTACCGGGCAAGAGCCACTCACTGTGCCCCATCTCCTGCTGGTCACGCACCTTCTCGAATGCGAGCATCAAGTTCTTTAAACTTTCCGCAAAAGGAATCAACCGCTGCTTGTTACGTTTTCCCGTCACTCTGATCATCATCGCCTCGTAATCAACATCCGTTTCACGGATACCAACTAATTCCGAACGACGCATCCCTGTGTCGTAAAGCAACTCCAAAATCAATCGATCCCTCATGCTCTCAAAGTCCTCCCCGAAGTTCTTGCCATCCAAGAGCGATTCCATATCCCTGTCTTTCACAAAACTGGGCAAAGACTTTGCGCACTTAGGGGCTTGAACAAGTCGTGTCGGATCCACAGAGATCCTCCCCATTTTCCGGAGAAACTTGAAAAAGGATTTCAAAGAACTCAATTTCCGGCCAACCGTACGAGGCGAATGCTTCTCGTCCATCAAAAAGACGATCCAATTACGCACTAAATCCGCATCGATCTCTGCCGGATCGAATCTACCTTCTCGATAAGCCTTCACATATTCCGCAAATTGAGACAAATCTTTCGAGTAAGCCTCCAACGTACAAGGGGAATAACCCCGCTCATACTGCAGATAGTGAATAAAGTCTTCGATCAGCATCTTCTCGTCGCATCAAGATTTCGTGCAACGAAAATAGAAATAAGAATTCAAAAAAACAAGCGTCCGACGCTTAATTATTCTTCAACCTGCTGCAATTGCTGTACGTAAATCGCACGCATAGTTTGCTTTCTTTTTGTAACAGACGGTTTTTCAAAAGCCTGACGGTTTCTCAACTCTTTAACAACACCAGTCTTTTCAAACTTTCTTTTGAACTTTTTAAGCGCCTTTTCAATGTTCTCGCCTTCTTTTAATGGAACTACGATCATAATTTAAATTGTTATATTGTTTAATTATTTATATCCTCAAATTGAGCGGCAAAATTACTGATTGTTTCGGGATTAGCAAAACTTTCACTGATTATTTTTTCATAAAACGCCCCCTTCTCCGTAATGACAGCCGTGATCAACTCATGAGGAGTTACGTCAAATGCAGGGTTATATACCGAGATGCCTTCGGGAGCCATTCGGTGCGCATACCACATCTCCGTAACCTCTTCTGCTGCCCGTTCTTCAATGACAATAGCCTCTCCTGTAGGACAGCTCATGTCGATCGTCGAGGTAGGGCCGAGCACATAAAAAGGGATTCCGAAGTGATGCGCCAAAATCGCCAACCCGAACGTGCCAATCTTGTTAGCCACGTCGCCATTTGCCGCGACTCTGTCGCAACCTACAATAACAGCATCAACACATCCTTTTCGCATCAGACTTGCAGCCATATTATCACAAATTAACGTGACATCCACACCAGCCTTGCGCAATTCGTAGGCAGTCAAGCGAGCTCCTTGCAACAAAGGGCGAGTTTCATCCGCATACACTCTGAAACCATAACCACGTTCTTGCCCCAAATAAATCGGAGATAGCGCTGTTCCCAATTCAGAAACGGCCAAATGCCCGGCATTACAATGGGTCAATATCCCCATACCCGGACGTAATCGATCCAACATGCGTTCACCGATCATACGACAGGCCATCGCATCTTCCTCTCGAATTTTTGTTGCCTCGTGACGTAACATTTTTTTCCACGCCTCGCAGGTCGAATCAGGATGCACATCCAACACGCTCAACATGCGATCCAATGCCGCCGAGAGATTAACGGCTGTAGGCCTGGAACCAGACAAGTAACGAGCCACCTCCCGCAATTTTTGAGCAAAAATTCCTTTCTCAGTAGCTGTTATTTGCTCCGCACAAACAGATAAACCATAAGCAGCAGCAATGCCAATGGCAGGTGCCCCTCTCACCTTGAGCCGATAAATCGCCTCCCAAATCTCCTCTGCTGTACGGAGGGTTACATAGACCTCTCGCTCTGGCAGCTGAGTCTGATCAAGAATCACGACGCCATCACCCTCCTCGCTAAAACGTACTGTCTGTAAATCTGCTAATCCTGCTATCATACTTATCTCTATACCTCTTAATGAGTGCCGCAAAGGTAAAAAAAATCCCCTATATCCTATATATAAATAGGTATAGGGGAAATTGCTTTTACAATTACCGCCATCGAGATTAGTGGAAAGTAAACTTCAACAATTTTCCGGAGTAAGCGGGAAGCTGCACATAATAGGGATACGCATCTGTCAGCGTGCTGATGGCTGCCGAGCCAGAAAGTAAATCTACAACGGTAGCCGGACGGTTATCCTCGAATCCCAATGTTTTGAACGCATCCACCGGTATATTCACCCATACACGTTGCTCTGCTCGATCAAAGTTCGCTACGACCAACAGTACCTCATTTTGATATTTTCGCAAGAACGCATACTGGTGATTACTGTCAAAACGAGGATTGTGTGCATTCGCATACATCAAATCATAGAACTGTCCTTTTGCGATCACCGGCTCCGAACGTACAGCGTTAAGCAACAGCTGATAAGTCCGACGAAGTTGTTGCGCAGATGGATCCAAATGAGCACCGTCAAACCGACCTCCATTATTCCAATTGCGCAGACGCTGGATACTCCAATAGTCGAAGATCGTCGTCCGACCATCTCGACCGCTAAAACCTTCCTCATCCATACCTGGCTCTCCCAATTCTTGACCGCAATAGATCATCACCGGATTAGTATTCATGGCCGCAGAAACAATCATGCCAGGGATGCCCAAGCGTGCGTCATTGGCAAAAAACGCAGAAGCGATACGTTGCTCATCATGGTTCTCCAAGAAATTGAGCATGTGCGACTGAATATCCCCCACTGATTTCCAGCAATTACTAATCTGAGAAGCAGGCTGTTGCCCACACATCACGGCCCGAACAGTATCATACAAGCCAACCTTGTCATACAGGTAATCAAAATGACCTCTATGAATATAATTCCTATACTCTGCGGGGTTATAGACCTCAGCGATAAAAACCACATCGGCATCTTGCTTCACCTGCGGAATCACCCATTCCCAAAATTCTACAGGCACCATCTCCGCCATGTCACAACGGAAACCATCTATCCCTTTCTTAGTCCAAAATCGCAAGATATCCAACATCTTATGCCATGTATTCGGGATCTCCGCAAAATGGCATACCCCTCCATGCATATAATCTACACCATAATTGAGCTTCACCGTCTCATACCAATCATTCTGACTGGGATAAGCATCAAAATGGTTATTTCCTGTCACCTTAGCAGGAAACTCACTATAAGCATAATCCTCCTCACGCTGAGGATCAAAACGGAAAACCAGGGTCTGCCCCGGTAAGTAGTAGAAATTATTATTGACATCAAACGCTTTCGACACGTTATCATGCTGCCCCAAATCCTCCACGAAGGGTTCACGCACATCTGAGAAATATTGACGAGCCACATGGTTAGGCACAAAATCGATAATCACTTTTAGACCAGCATCATGTGTACGACGCACCAAATCCTCAAATTCTCCCATGCGATTATGCACATTATCCGCCAAATCGGGGTCAATATCGTAGTAGTCTTTGATGGCATAAGGCGAACCCGCATTTCCTTTGACAACTGCCGAATGATCTTTTCGAATGCCATAAGCCGAATAATCAGTCTTCGTCGCATGCTCAATCACTCCCGTATACCAAACATGCGTAATTCCCAACTCCTTGATCTTCGAGAGCGCTAAGGGCGTAAAAGCAGAGAACTTTCCAACTCCATTCTCAGCCAAACTTCCGTTTTTCACTGGAGAAGGTCGATTGTTACCAAACCAACGCGGAAAAACCTGATAAATAACCATTTTGTTTTTTTGTTCCATTGCGTTCATAACTATATGTGTTTAAAGAGAATTGATTCCTCCGCAAAGGTCTTCATGCTTGCAAAGCTTTTCGACGATTGGTTGAAATCATCTTCACTAAGGTTTCATACTTATTATCATTTAACACTTTATCAAATGCTTTCATAGCTGCCTCATACCCAATCTGAGCAATGACATCAATATTCTCTAAATCAAACGTTTTATAGAGTCCGACCTCTGCTGTTTCGATCAGCACGTCGCACATCTCTCTATCCTCCAACGTGTTAGCTCTAAACATATAATGATAGGATCGCTCAGCGATATGAAAAAGTGTCTGTTTATACTTCTGAGGCATCAGTGGACTGACATTCACACCGATCACCCGTTCACACTCCTTACGGATATTAGCAACCGGGAAATTTTGAAATAATCCACCATCCACGTAATGCACACCATTGATCACGACCGGACTAAAAATGACCGGAATACTACAAGAGGCCGTTACCGCCTCCACAATTGGTCCTTGGCGGAACTCATGACTCTCACCATGATCCAAGTCGGTTGCCACGATCACCATCGGAATCCTTAAATCCTCTATGTTTTTCGTATGCAAATGGCGCCGCAAGAAATAGCGAAATCGTTTACTATCAAACAAACCCGTCTTTGGCAACTGCAACTGGGCAAATTCAGAGAACTCGCGACCGGTAAACAACTCCCGGATCTCCTCGGCCGAATAACCATCCGCATAAAGTGCACCCATCAAAGCACCTGCACTAGTTCCAGAAATAATATCAGGACGTAGTCCACACTCTTCCAGAGCCTTAAATGCCCCTAAGTGAGCGAATCCTTTCGCTCCTCCTCCACTAAGGGCCAAACCCAGATAGTAAGATCTATGTGTCGTTTGTTCGGTCATTTGCGCATTCTCTACTTCATTTCGGGAGCAAATATGCTTCTTTTTTTTATTTTAAACCGCATTTTGACAGGAAAAGTTCACAAATAGACACTAATCAAAAAGACTTTGCAGAATCGACAACGATTTGATTTCAGGAAAATCCGGCAAATGCAAACGATAATAGGTCAATATATGCTGAATAATAGCATGACGATCCTGCCGAGAGAAACCAAAGAGCGCCATATTCTCAAAACCGATACGCAACAGACGGACAAATGCCGCCGAATCCGTCTCGTTGAGAAAATGACTATGAAGAGGCAATGCATCCGTAAAAAGACCGTTCAACATATCAAAATAGTCACCCGGATGATAAGACTCTACACTCGGGAAAATCCCCAATGGCTGTAACAACCCCAGCAGAAAGACCAGGTGAAAATTAGCGATACCTTTATCAGCATACTCCAGCAAATGAATCGACTCATACAGATACTGAAACAACCGCAGATCAGGCTCTTGCTCACGCACCACTCGAAAAAGCACTTCTGACAAAAAAAGGGCCACCATACTTTTGACCGGGTCTCCAGCTACAGCAGTCAATGGAAAGCACACGTGCGCTTCTTTAATTCGATGCAAATCCCGTTTAGGCCGATGGTCAACCTCCAGTTCCCAAACTGTCAGCGGGGCGAACAACGCTTTCGATAGCCCTCCTCGCTTTCCACGCATGCGACTGACCAGATAGGAGGCTCTCCCAAAAGCCTCCGTATACATATATATAATAGCGTATTTTTCGTTATAAGGAATCGAATGAAGCACGATTCCACGCGTTTTATGCCACATATTCCCTGTTCGCTTTCGCTTTGGGAGGCAAAAGTAAGCATTTAAATCGATTTTTTCCTCAAAAAGTTTTGCAAGTTCGGGGAATAGGCCTATCTTTGCACCGCAAAAACAGGAAAGCTATTTCCTAAAAGACAGTAATTTGTCGCATTGGCCCATTCGTCTATCGGCTAGGACGCAAGATTTTCATTCTTGAAAGAGGGGTTCGATTCCCCTATGGGCTACAATAAACAGGAATAAAAAATAATAAAGAGAAGATCTAGAAATGGCAAATCATAAGTCATCTATCAAGAGAATCAGACAGACTAATGCAAGACGTCTCCGTAATAGATACTACGCTAAGACAGCGAGAAACGCTATGCGTGTATTACGCGCTACGGAAGACAAGAATGAGGCTACCGCTTTGTATCCGAAGGTATGCTCTATGTTGGATAAATTGGCAAAGAAGCATGTTATCCACAAGAACAAGGCAGGCAACTTGAAATCAAAGTTGGCAAAGCACGTGAATAGCTTAGCCTAAGCAGAAACGTAATTTTACGAGTATCAAGTATAAGCCGGACTTTATGCGAGTCCGGCTTTTTTGCTATATTTCACAGCCAAGACTTCACTATCTCGATAATAATCACTACTTTTGACAGCCAAATTGGCTATAATAGGATTATTAAGAAATAATAAACATATATACTCATGAGTGAAGAGATTAAGCAAACATCCAACGAGTACTCTGCGGATAGTATCCAAGTGCTTGAAGGTTTAGAGGCGGTAAGAAAAAGGCCATCCATGTACATTGGAGATACCAGCGAGAAAGGTCTCCATCATCTGGTTTATGAGGTGGTCGACAACTCCATCGATGAGGCATTGGCCGGCTATTGCAAGAACATTGACGTAATCATTAATCCCGACAATTCTATCACAGTGATTGATGATGGCCGAGGCATCCCCGTAGATATTCATGAGAAAGAGGGCAAATCCGCCTTGGAAGTCGTATTGACTGTGCTCCATGCCGGAGGTAAGTTCGACAAGGGAACTTATAAAGTTTCCGGAGGTCTGCATGGTGTAGGCGTTTCCTGCGTGAACGCCCTTTCCACATACCTTAAAGCAGAGGTATGCCGAAACGGGCACATCTACATGCAAGAATTTTCTTGTGGTAAGCCCCTGCACGATGTAGAGATCATTGGTGATACAGGAAAAACTGGCACAACCATTACGTTTAATCCCGACAAAACCATCTTCTCTGTCACCGAATACAAATATGAAACCTTGGCAACCCGTCTTCGCGAGTTGGCGTTCTTGAATGCAGGCATCACCTTGCGCCTTACGGACAAACGCAACCCCAAAGAAGATGGCTCTTATAAATGTGAGGTTTTCCACTCTACAGAGGGCCTGAAAGAGTTCGTCCGTTATATAGATCATTCTAAAGAGAAATTGATCGATGACGTGATCCACATTGTCACTGAAAAGCAGGGTATTCCCGTCGAGGTTGCTATGACCTACAATACCTCTTATAATGAGAGTGTTTACTCATACGTAAACGACATTCACACCATAGAGGGAGGTACGCACTTAGCTGGCTTCCGCCGTGGCTTGACCCGTACGTTGAAGAAATATGCCGACGATTCTAAATTGTTGGAGAAGGCAAAGGTAGAGATCACCGGCGATGACTTCCGCGAGGGCCTAACAGCCGTAATCTCTATCAAGGTTGCGGAGCCACAGTTTGAGGGACAGACAAAAACCAAATTGGGTAACAATGAAGTGACGGGTGCTGTTGACCAAGCTGTTGGAGAAGCCTTAGGTTATTACTTGGAGGAGCATCCCAAAGAGGCAAAATCCATCGTAGAAAAGGTTATCTTGGCTGCCAGTGCCCGAGTTGCTGCTCGCAAAGCGCGCGAACAGGTTCAACGTAAATCACCACTTACAGGGGGCGGTCTGCCTGGCAAGTTAGCAGACTGCTCCTCGAAGGATGCCTCTATCTGCGAATTGTTCCTCGTCGAGGGAGATTCAGCAGGAGGTACAGCCAAGCAGGGACGTGACCGTACATTCCAAGCGATCCTCCCCTTGCGTGGTAAAATCTTGAACGTGGAGAAAGCAATGGATCACAAAGTATTCGAGAGCGAGGAGATCCAGAACATCTATCGGGCCATGGGCGTAACCGTTGGAACTGAGGAGGACCCGAAGGCCTTGAACTTAGAGAAATTGCGTTATCACAAGATCATCATCATGACCGATGCCGATGTGGATGGTAGCCACATCGCAACCTTGATCCTGACCTTCTTCTTCCGTCGTATGCGCGCAGTCATCGAGAATGGCTACGTTTATTTGGCTACTCCTCCACTTTATAAATGCTCGAAAGGCAAAGTTGAGGAATATTGCTGGACAGATCAACAACGTCAACAATTCATCTTGAAATATGGTGGTGGCAACGAGAACCAGATCCACACCCAACGCTACAAAGGTCTGGGAGAGATGAACGACCATCAGCTCTGGGAAACGACCATGAGTCCTGAGAATCGCACGTTGAAACAAATCACGATCGACAATGCAGCTGAGGCCGACCAAATCTTCGCCATGTTAATGGGTGAGGATGTAGGCCCGCGTCGTGAATTCATCGAGGAGCATGCGACCTATGCAAAGATTGATGCATAATATAGATCAATACATTCCCGCCGACGAGGAGCTTCCCGCTCCTCGCATCGGTATCTCCGCTAATCGGAAAGAGGGCACCTCTTGCATTGCCGAAACCTATGTCAATGCCGTAGTGCAAGCGGGCGGTGCGCCTGTTCTCATTCCTGTTACCACCAATTTGCACATATTGACTACTCTCGTAGAGGGGCTGGATGGTCTGCTCATGAGCGGTGGAGGCGACATCAATCCGCTCTATTTGCAAGAGGAACCGATCAAAGCCCTGCAAGATGCGGACAACTTGCGCGATGAATATGACCTGTTGTTACTTCGGCTTGCCCTCAACCGGCAGATTCCCATCTTTGGTATTTGTCGGGGACATCAAGTGGTGAATGCCGTCTTAGGAGGTACACTCTATCAAGACATTTACACCCAAGCGCAAACCACACAAAAACATAGCCAGCAAATCGCCCGTGAATTTCCGTCGCACACTGTGACACTGCAAGAAGGAAGCCTACTCAAACAGCTTTTCGGTGGGAAGGAAAAGATAGCGGTCAACTCCTTCCATCACCAAGCGGTCAAAGAGGTTGCCCCAGGTCTGCGTGCAAGTGCCGTCGCAGCCGATGGGCTGAACGAGGCGTTTGAGGATCCCGAGAAGCCATTACTGTGTGTGCAATGGCACCCAGAAGCCATGGAGGCAAACGGCGATCAGGAGATGAGGACACTCTTCCGGTGGCATGTGGATGCAGCCAGACGTTTCGCCAAAGCCAAAGCGATCCACCAACGGATTTTGACCATCGACACCCACACCGATACCCCCATGATCTTTCCCGGCACATTCAACATTGGGAAGAAAGAGGGAGGCAAGGTGAACCTGCCCTTCATGGAAGAGGGACGAATCGATGCCGTTTTCATGGTGGCTTATATTCCACAAGGTGCACGAGATGAGGCTAATTTAAAAACAGCCAACGCTTTTGCGATCGAACGACTGACACAAGTGAAGCGCCAAGAGCAACTCAACCCAACCCGTATGGGTATTGCTCGTACACCCGAAGAGATCCTGCAACTCAAACAAGCAGGCAAGAAGGCGATCTGTTTAGGGGTGGAGAACGGATATGCCGTGGGCAAAAAACTTAGCAACCTTCGTCAATTCAAGGAAATGGGTGTCAGCTACATCACCCTCTGTCACAACGGGGATAACGATATTTGCGACTCCGCTCGTGGAAAGAGCGAGTGGGGAGGTATCAGCCCGTTTGGCAAGAAGGTCGTTCGAGAGATGAACCGTTTAGGCATCCTGGTCGATCTCTCTCATGCTGCTGAACAGAGTTTCTACGATGCCTTGGCAGTAAGTCAAGTACCCATCGTTTGCTCACATTCCTCTGCCAGAGCACTCTGCGATCATCCACGCAACCTAACTGATGACCAGCTTCGGGCGATAGCCGCACAAGGAGGAGTGGTACAAGTCTGCTTATACAAGGGATTTATCAATCCGGAAGCAGAAAAGGCCTCTCTGACAGATGCGATTCGACACATCAACCACATGGTCGAGATTATGGGAATCGATCATGTAGGTATTGGTTCCGATTTCGATGGAGATGGCGAGCTGATTGGCTGCGCAGCCACGAATGAATTAATCAATATCACCATGCGACTCCTACAAGAGGGCTATACCGAAGAGGAAATTCAAAAGATATGGGGTGGTAACTGGATCCGTGTATGGAAACAGGCACTACGTTTTGCTGAGATACAACAAACTACAAACAAATAATAAACCGTTTACAAATGAAAAAGATTTTCTTAACCTTGTTCGCTTCACTTTCCCTCTTAAGTGGAGCGAATGCCCAGACAAAAGGATCGGCAATGCCTGATCTGAAACAACTGTATGACTTGACCGATTCGCTTGATGTCAATTTAAGAGCAAGCCATTCACCTTTGATTGGTTTATCCGCCAGTATTAACGACAACGGCTACTCCATGGTCAGTGCTACATACATCAATTCTATCGTAAAAGCTGGAGGTACACCTGTCATTCTTCCTGCTGTCACCGATGGCCAGACCCTGCGTAATGCGGTGGCTCAACTCGATGGATTAATTTTGGTAGGTGGAGCCGATGTCAATCCCCTTTGGTATGGCGAAAGCCCTATTCAACAATTGGGCGGCGTTGATCCGCAACGAGACCTGTATGAATTAAAGCTGATCAAATTGGCCAGCGATCGCAATATCCCGATCTTAGGCATCTGCCGAGGGTGCCAATTGCTTAACGTAGCTTTTGGAGGCACTCTCTATCAAGATATTCCCGCGCAAAGACGAGGAAATCACATCAAGCATCAACAATCCCTGCCAGCGACTTATGGATCTCATGCTGTTTATTTGAAGCAGGGTACTCCCTTGGTGGAAATCTTCGGGAAAGACACATTAGCTATTAATTCCCTCCACCATCAAGCGGTAAAGGATGTAGCCCCAGGTTTTGAGGCGATCGCTTTCGCTCCAGATAGTATCATCGAGGCCATTACCGCCTACCCCAACCGTTCTATTCTCGGTGTGCAATGGCATCCGGAAGCACTGACCAACGGAGGCGATACGACCATGTCGAAGGTCTTCAAACACCTTGTTGGGAAAGCGGAGACCTTCCACCAAGCCAAGGAGATGCACAGCCGCTTCCTCTCCGTGGATACCCATACCGATACCCCCTTCTGGTTCAAGCGTGCAGGTTTCGACATCGCCAGTCGTGAGCGCAATCGTGTAAACTTGCCCAAGATGGAAGAGGGCTACCTCGATGGTGTCTTCCTCGCAGCCTTCATTGGACAAGGCAAACGTGATGACGCATCCCTGCAAGAGGCGGTTGAGAAGGTGAACGGACTGATCGAAGGCATTCATGAGCAGGCTGAGCGTAACAAGGATCTTTGCGGTATCGCCGTTACGGAAGAGGATCTGATCCGTCTGAAAAACGAGGGTAAACGAGCCTTCTTCATTGGCATCGAGAATGGCTATGGTATAGGCAAGGACTTGGCCAACATCGCTCGTTTCAAGAAGATGGGCGTGAACTACGTCACGCTTTGCCATTCATACGACAATGACATTTGCGATTCCTCCACCCATACGAAAAAGGAGTGGAACGGACTGAGTCCCTTCGGTCGTCAAGTCGTTGAGGAGTTGAACAAACAAGGTATCATGATTGATATGTCACACGCCAGCGAGAAATCCTTCTGGGATGTGATCGCCCTCACAAAGGCACCGATCATCTGCTCTCACTCATCCTCAAAAGCGCTTTGCGATCACGATCGCAACCTGACGGATGAGCAGTTGAAAGCATTGGCTCAGAATGGTGGCGTAGCACAGGTATGCCTCTTGAATGCCTATATTAACAAAGACAAAGCAAAGGCCAGCGTGACAGATGCCGTAGAGCATATCGACCACATGGTGAAGGTGGCAGGTATCGATCACGTCGGTATCGGCTCCGACTTTGATGGCGGTGGCGGATTGATCGGCTGCGAAGCAGATAACGACTTGATCCAGATAACCGTGAAGCTGATCGAGAAGGGTTACACCGAGGAGCAGATCGCTAAGATCTGGGGTGGAAACCTGTTGCGTGTCATGAAGCAGGTACAAGCCGCTGCCACCGTAAAATAAACTGTAAACAATCAGACTGAATATGGTAAAACTTATCCCTCTTTGCTCACTCTTCCTGCTGATGGCTTGTGGGTCAGCAGGAAGCCCAGAGCAGGGCTCAACGACAACAACTACTCCACAACCCCCCGTAACAACCTCGAAGGCACCTACATTCGAGGCCGATAGCGCTTATACCTATGTGGCGAACCAAGTTGCTTTTGGTCCTCGTGTGCCTAACAGCAAGGCACACAAGCAATGTGGCGACTACTTGGCTGCCGAACTGACCCGTTTTGGGGCACAGCTGTATGTGCAAGAGGCCAATCTCAAAGCTTATGACGGGACACTGCTGGAGGCTCGCAACCTAATTGGCTCCTACAATCCGGAACAATCCAAGCGAGTGTTGCTCTTTGCCCATTGGGATAGTCGTCCCTATTCAGATCATGATCCAGATCCCGCCAACCTGCGTAAACCGTTAGAGGGTGCAGATGATGGCGCCAGTGGCGTAGGCGTGTTGTTGGAGATCGCCAGGCAGTTGGGTCAACAAGCTCCCAATATCGGTGTGGACATCCTCTTCTGTGATGCGGAAGATTATGGCACGCCGGAGTTTGTCGATGACTACCAACCGGATACCTGGTGTTTAGGCTCACAGTTCTGGGCAAAGAATCCACACGTCAAGAACTACAAAGCGGAGTTTGGCATACTCTTAGATATGGTTGGCGGAAAAGGAGCCACCTTCTTCCGGGAATTTCAAAGTATGCGGTCAGCAGCTCCCATCGTGCAGATGGTATGGAGCAAGGCGCGCGACTTAGGGTATGGCAAGTATTTTATCAATGCAGATGGCGGTGCCATCACCGATGACCATCAATATGTGATCAGTGGCAGAGGCATCCCATCAATTGACATTATTAATTATGATCCCGATACGGAAACAGGATTCGCTTCCTACTGGCACACCCAACAAGACAACATGGATAATATCGACCGAGAGACGTTACAAGCCGTAGGGCAAACCGTCTTGGAGGTGATTTACAATCAATAAAAAGAAAACGAAATGAGTATCAACGAACTGCAAGATAACATCATTGACGAGTTTTCCGCCTTTGATGATTGGATGGACAAGTATGCGTTACTAATAGACTTGGGCAACTCACTGCCTCCACTCGATGAACGTTATAAAACAGAGAGTAACCTCATCGAGGGTTGCCAGAGCCGTGTATGGTTGCAGGCAGACTTCGTGGATGGCAAGATCCACTTCCAAGGAGAGAGCGATGCCGTTATCGTCAAAGGCATTGTATCCTTGTTGATTCAGGTATTGAGCGATCACACTCCGCAGGAGATTCTCGATGCGGATCTGTACTTCATCGAGAAGGTAGGACTCAAAGAGCACCTCTCTCCCACCCGATCCAACGGATTGGTCGCTATGGTGAAACAGATGCGCCTCTATGCGATGGCTTTTCGGGCGAAAGAGATGCAGGGATAACCAGGAGTAGGTAAACAAACAATCAGCTTTATACATTATATTAGATATGTCACAATTATTTCCGAATGATCTGCCCTATAAGGTGGCAGATATGAGTTTGGCTGAGTTCGGTCGTAAGGAGATCGAGATCGCCGAGCATGAGATGCCCGGTTTAATGGCTGTGCGTCAGAAGTATGCCGCTCAACAACCGTTGAAGGGGGCACGCATCACTGGTTCTTTACACATGACTATCCAGACAGCGGTCTTGATCGAGACGTTGGTCGCTTTAGGCGCAGACGTTCGTTGGGCCAGCTGCAATATTTTCTCCACACAAGATCATGCGGCAGCTGCTATCGCAGCCGACGGTGTTCCCGTCTTCGCATGGAAAGGCGAGAGCTTAGAGGAATATTGGTGGTGTACCGAGATGGCACTTCGTTTCCCCGATGGCAAAGGCCCACACTTGATCGTGGATGATGGAGGAGACGCCTCCCTGTTAGTGCATATGGGCTATCGAGCAGAAGAGAACCCGGAAAGCATCAATCGCAAGGGTGATAACCATGAGGAGCAGGTCATCTTAGATACCTTAAACCGTATCTTGCAAGAGGATAACCAACGTTGGCATCGCACGGTAGCCGAGATGAAGGGCGTTTCTGAAGAGACCACAACCGGTGTTCACCGCTTGTATCAGATGATGGAGCGAGGCGAACTGTTGGTACCAGCCATCAATGTAAACGACTCTGTGACGAAATCCAAGTTCGACAACCTCTATGGCTGCCGCGAGTCACTGGCCGATGGCATAAAGCGGGCAACGGATGTGATGATCGCAGGTAAGGTGGTAGTTGTCGCTGGTTATGGGGATGTAGGTAAAGGTTGCTCACACTCCATGCGTTCCTATGGCGCACGTGTGTTGGTGACGGAGATTGACCCGATCTGTGCCTTGCAAGCCGCTATGGAGGGCTTTGAGGTGACAACCATGGAAGAGGCCGTGAAAGAGGGTAATATCTTCGTGACGACCACAGGAAACTGCGACATTATCACAATCGAGCACATGGAGCAGATGAAAGATCAAGCCATTGTCTGCAACATCGGTCACTTCGACAACGAGATTCAAGTGGATAAGTTGATCAACTATCCGGGCATTAAGCACTTGAACATCAAGCCGCAGGTAGATAAGTACACCTTCCCCGATGGCCATGCCATCTTCTTGTTGGCAGAGGGTCGTTTGGTGAACTTAGGTTGCGCCACAGGACACTCCTCTTTCGTGATGAGTAACTCTTTCACCAATCAGGTTCTGGCACAGATGGATCTCTGGCAAAAGCCGTACGAGATCGGTGTTTACCGCTTGCCGAAGCACCTCGACGAGGAGGTGGCTCGTCTGCATTTGGAGCGTATCGGTGTGAAGCTCTCTACCTTGACGCAGAAGCAGGCCGACTACATTGGCGTAAAGATTGAAGGTCCATACAAAGCAGATCATTATAGATATTAAAGACTATGCGCATCGCTATCCTCTCCCCCATATACCCGTACCGCGGCGGTATCGCTCAATTTAGCGGTATGCTCTACAGTCAGCTTATCCAAGATGGCCATGAGGTAAAAGCATTTAATTTCAAACGATTATATCCCGATTTGTTATTTCCCGGCAAGACGCAGTATGTGGAGGAGGGCGATCAAGCGATGGCCATACCTAATGAGCGGGTGTTGGATAGCATCAACCCGCTCTCCTACTTTCAGACGGTGAAAGCCATAGAGGCTTTCCGTCCGGAAGTATTGATTATCAGTTATTGGATGTCTTTCTTTGTACCCGGCTACGCACACATCGCCAATCGCTTGAAACGACAATGCAAGGTGATCACCTTGATTCACAATGCGATTCCACATGAGCCTCGTTTCTTTGACAAACCCATGGCGAAGTTGCTTTTCCAGCAATGCCACGGATTCCTGGTGTTGAGCGATAATGTGGCAAACGACCTACGTCAGCTCTGCCCCAAAGCCCAATTCGTGCAACACCCACATCCTTTATACAATCATTTCGGTACCAAGCAGGATCGCATGACGGCATGTGCCCGATTAGGAATTGACCCAGCCCGCAAGACCTTGCTGTTCTTTGGTTTGATTCGTGCCTACAAAGGATTGGATCTACTGATTGAGGCAATGGATCTCTTGCCGGAAGATTATCAGTTAGTGATTGCAGGCGAGTGTTACGGCAGTTTTGAGAAATACCAGGCATTGATAGCTACCTCATTGGCAAAGGATCGCATATTTGTGCATAATGGCTATGTGCACGATGAGGATATTCCCACCTATTTTTCTGCCGCAGATGCGTTGGTACTCCCCTATCGCTCCGCAACACAAAGTGGAGTGGTCTCCGTTGCCTATCATTTCGATCTACCGATGGTCAGCACCCCCGTTGGAGACTTTGCACAAAGTATAGGTCTCCCCAAAACGGGTATTGTCACACAAGCCATCTCTCCGGCATCCATCGCCGAGGGCATCCGTACACTTTTCAGTCCCTCTTGGCAAGCCCTCCTTCCCACACAGATAGCCAAAGAAAAAGCAGCTCTCTCGTGGGGAAGTCTCACAAGCAAGCTGCTCTGTTTCATGCGGGATTTATAACCCCAAAAAACGTTGCCCGTCTTTTTGAAAAATGATGGGCATCCCAACAAAAAAGCATGGGCAACATTTTATTTTTTCATGGGCAACGTTTTTGAAAACCATGGGCAATAAAATATCGCGCATTGCCCATGATTTTTTAGGCATTATGCCTTCATTATTTTCTCCTCATTCCCTTTCCGAAATTCCTTTCCAACCGAGTATAGAATAGCTGCTAACAATAATAGCAGGATCGCAAAGGAGCTGAAAGAAGCGACGTAAGAGGCGGTGATGTAACCTTGCGGCTTAAACTCAAAGACCACCTCATGCGCACCCGCCGGAATAATCATCGAACGTAAGATCCAGTCTGCACGGAAATGAGTGGCAGGCTTGCCATCAATCGTGACGTTCCACCCTGGATCATAGTAAATCTCCGAGAAGACAGCCAACTGATCACGCTTCGCCTCCGTCTTGTACACCAACCGATTGGGGCGATAGCTCTCCAACAGAATGGTTGCCGTGGAATCTAACGCAGGCGTGAACCCTTTCAACTGATCAGCAAATCGTTTGTCCACAACTGCTTTCACCAATGGATTCAACGTATTCAAGGCAGCGATCTCCGCATCAGCATTCTCCACGATCTCCACCTGATCCACAAACCAGGCGTTGCCAAAGGCAAACGGATTACGTAAAGGCGGTTGCTCCGGATTATAAATCACATAGCGGGTATTCAACATATTCAGAGAGGGAGAAGCCGCAAACGCACCCATCAAGTCATTGGCGGTTTGCGCCTTTTGCAAGGCCTCAATCATCCCATTCAACTCACCTTGCAAACGGTGGTCGATCAACTCCTGATAACGACGCAACTTGGCCGCATAGTAACCACCCACAGAATGGTGATAATATGAAACGGTCGTCTCTTGGAAGGGATTGTTCAGATTCAAGACACGGAAAGAGGGATCCTTATCCTCGAAGATCGCCTGATCCGCCACACTCTCTTTATAGACATCAGCCGGTTGTTGACGCACGAAATTTTTCTCATTTAGATAACGCTTATCCACCGTCCACAGGTCAACCAACATCAAAACAGCCACACCAACCATCACATAGTTCGCTACCATCGGTCGGTTCTTGCTGGTATAATACCAGAAAAGCAGTACCGCCCCCGCCAAGATAAAGAACAACGAACGTAACGCATCCGCAGAGGCTAACGACTCTCGATCCATCAACAAGGCGTTGTAATACCAATCCGGCATCTGATATTGCGCATCGTAAGCCGAACGGAAATCCAAGAAAAGGCTCGGCATCAACCAGAGGATCAATGAAAGACCACCCGTGATCACCAACGAGGCTACCAAGCCCTTCTTCAACTTCGCATCTTCCACCTGACCGCACAATACATCCCGCAAGCCCCAAAAGGCAATGATCGGCAACACCATGCCCGGGATGACCAAAGCCATCTCCACCGTACGGAACTTGTTGTACATCGGCAGGTGATGGAACATAAAGTCGTTGAAGCTGTCGAAATTACGGCCTAATGCCAACAACGTCAAGAAGAGAGCTCCCGCAAAGAGCCACCATTTCATCGGATTGGAAATGACAAACATACCCAACACAAACAGGAAACAGAGCAACGCTCCCATATAAACTGGCCCCGAGGTAAAGCTCTTGTCACCCCAGTAAGTCGGTGCATTAACCTCTTTGCCCAATTGAGCCCCTTTTGCTTTCAACTCTTTGTACAGTTCCGAATCCGCACCTAAAGCACCTCCAGAGGCACCTCCATAAGCATTAGGCACCAACAACGTGAGCAACTCACTTTTGCCATAGCTCCACGCAAAGGCATAATCCTTATCCAAACCGGAGGAGATCTGCTCGCCAGAGGGGGTTGTAGTGGTCAATTCAGTAGCGCCACGAATAGAGTTCTTACCCAAATCCCACTGAGAATACATACCTTGCGCATTGGGCAATACCGCTAACACCACGCAACCGACCATGATAGCGGTTGTAATCCCCAACTCTTTCAGGGCCTTTCCCTTAACACAGCTGACTAAATAGCCCAAATAGATAAACGCACAAAGCAACATCAGATAGTAAGTAATCTGAATGTGTCCATTACCAATCGATAGCGCCACACCCAACAGGAAGAGCACCGCCCCCCAAAGCAGTTTCCGTTTGAACAACAACGCCATTCCGGCCAAGGTAATCGGCATATAGGCAATCACATATGCTTTGGTGATATGCCCCGCTTCAATAATAATAATATTGTAAGAGGCTAACGCAAAAGCGATCGAGCCGGCGATAGCTAACCAAGTGCTCATGCCCATTACACACATCAAGATGTAAAAGCAGATCAATCCGGTAAACACCATACCTGCGTTTAGGTAGCCAATCCCCTTCAAAGGAGTCTCAATCAAATTATAATCAGGCAAATCGGGTGCCGGATTACCATACCCCCCGGCATAGGGCATACCGCCAAACATCGCATCCGACCAAGCGCTGAACTCACCCGGCTGCGCCGTTTTCGCATACTGATCCATCTGGCTGCTACCCATACCAGCCGCCTTTTCCATATCACCCTGACGGATCATCTTACCGTCGAGTACCGCTGGAGAAAAATAGACCACCGTCATCGCCAAGAAGATCACAATGGCAAACAGGTGTTTTCCCCATTTTGCTAAAAGAGTTTTCATATCTTACTTTATCCTATTTATTTCGTTATACTCTGCCTTTGATCCATTTCGCTGTATAGAAGCGCAACGCAAACCATACGTGAAGGAGCATCGTGGGCAACGTGCCATAATAACGACACATCACCGCATAACGCTCTTTCAGAGAGGCCTTTCTATTTGCTGCGCTCAAACCCTCCTCCAAATAGTTGGATAGGATCAGATTGGTATGCTTGATTCGTTTCGCCTGTTTCAAGCAACGAATACACCACTCATAATCAGCCACCCAGCGATAGGTCGTATCATATTCCGGCGCTACGCTCCGTTTCACCACAAAGGATTGATGGCAGACCAACATACCCATTCGGAAACGCTTCCATGTCAGCTTACGAGGCGCTTTCAATCGGCGCATGCCCAAAGCCCTACCTTGTGCATCCACGATCTGCGTCTCCCCATACAGCACGTCGGGCAAAGATACGCTCTTTTTCAGAGATGCCACCACACTTTGCAAGGTATCTGCCGTATAAAGTGTGTCACCCGCATTCAAGAACCACACATAATCCCCCGTCGCCTTTCGCAAACCTTTATTCATCGCATCGTACAGTCCTTGATCAGGCTCACTCACCCAGTAGCTGATGCCCGCCTCATATTGCTTGATCAGCTCCACGGTTCGATCTGTCGAAGCCCCATCAATCACAATATATTCCACGTTCGTATAAGACTGGCTCAACACGCTCAAGATAGTGCGCTCCAACCATTGCTCCGCATTATAAGTAATGGTGATGATAGAAAATTTAGGTTGTAAATGTGTCATTTGTACTCTACCGCTTCAATAATTGTTCGTACAACGTGATGTATTGTTGCGCCACCACTGCCTCCGTATAGTGTGTCCGCACCTTCTCCACGCAAGCTTCGCGTAATGCCTCTGGATTCGGATGATTGATCACCCATTGAATGCCTTTCGCTAAATCTTGTGCGTTCTGGTAATGGGCGACATAGCCATTTCGCTCATGATCAATCATTTCTGGAATACCTCCTGTTTGGAAACCCACACAAGGCGTTCCACAAGCCATCGCTTCCATGATGGTATTGGGAAGGTTATCTTCTAAAGAGGGAATCGCAAACAGATCCGCACAATTATACACCAACGCCATCTCTTGCGCATCAGACAGATAACCTAACGTATTTACCTTGAAAGGTACACGCTGTTCCAGCTCACCCGCACTATTACCCATCAGCAACACTTCCATGCGATCGCCATAAATAGGGTATAGCTCTTGACAAGCCTCCACAAAATAGGTAGCTCCCTTTCGAATTTCCGACAATTTAGCAGCAGCAAATAACACGAAAAGTCTATCTTCTGCCAAATGAAAATGACGACGAGCGACAACTCTCTCCACTGGTTTAAAAATAGACACATCTATTGGATTCGGTATGGATGTAAAAGATGCTGATTGCAGCCATTTCCCCTGCTTTGCCTTTTGAGCAATCCACTGACTGCATCCCACGAAAGTAATCGAGTTCAAAGCAACTCTGCCCTTCTGTCGGAAAGTAGAGACGGCTAAATCCCATAATGGATGCGGCACAGAAAGTGCGCAGTGAGAACAAGCTGTCAGATATTTTGTGCAATCTCCTGGGTAATGGCATATCGCCGTTGCTGGCCACATATCATGCAACGTCCAAACAATGGGCTTGCCTGTAGCAATCAGTTGGCGAAGCCCTTTCAAAGAGAGGAATCCTTGGTTGATCCAATGCAGATGGATGACATCCGCCTCTTTCACCAAAGGATGAGCGGCTAAGTTCACACCCGTATTGGCGATAGAGACCCGAAACAGATCCTTGCGATTCAGCTTATTACAAAGGAATATCACCAAACGTTCCCAGACAAAACGCAAGAAGTTCAATCTTCGTTGGAACCAAGACTGATTGACCGAGATTACTCGTTCATCA
>JALFJR010000043.1 GCA_022775005.1 Parabacteroides sp. | reverse complement strand
TTATTGTAATTTTACGCTCGTCGGGACGGGTGGTCCCGCCCCTTGGCGCTGGCCGTTCCCCGACCGATGAGTTTTCTAAAAGGAATCAATGCGTGACACAGTTTATTTTACACTACCCATTTAAATAATTAAGGATATGGGTTTTCAAGTCAACGATTTCAGTATGGATTACCTCCCAAACTACTTCACTATCCACTCGAAAATATTCATGCACCAAGAAATTCCTCATATTAGCAATCATCCGCCAATTGACAGCTGTATGTGTTTCTTTAAATGGAGTTGATAACATACGTGCGGCCTCTCCTATGATTTCGATATTCTTCACTATACCATAATAGCGCAGAACATCAGCTTCCAATTCTTCTTTACACAAACCGCCCGCATACTTTTGCAAACGTTCAATTGCTTCAAGGATATGTACTAATCGGCTCCTGTCTTTAACTTCCTCTCTCATAAACCAAAATTCTATCCTGTTCGACACTCGGTCGGGCAAAGGGTAGCAAACCTTTATCCGTCACTAAATCTACGCGAAGATGAAGCAAATCTTGTAGTTCAAGGTGCATAGCGCTTAACTTGAATAGACCGACATGGGCCTGTTTATCCAACGACACAAGAATATCCACATCGCTATCTGCTCTTTCCTCTCCCCGGGAGAAGGAGCCAAACAGCCAAGCCTTGGTGATGGGCTGACTGGCAAAGTAAGTCCTTAGCTTGGGAATGATCTGTTCTTTGGTCACGCTATTCATAGCTGAGATGCTTTTCCGCAAATATACAGACAAAAAACGAATCGGATGCTGTTTTTAGCTTGATAATGCGGAAATTCTTATCTTCGCAACACAAACAATGGAACTATGGACATCCTGTTTTACTTTTTATCCGCTATCTGCTTGTTGTTGGGCTTGATAGGTTGCTTCTTGCCTGTATTGCCCGGGCCACCTATCGCCTACTTAGGGATGTGGGCATTGCAAGCAACGGAGCGAGTGCAGTTCTCTACCTACGAATTGGTGTGGTGGGGTTGCTTGGTGCTTGTCGTGCAGGCCTTGGATTATCTGACTCCGCTGTTGGGAACCAAGTATAGCGGAGGTAGCCGGGCGGGCAATTGGGGGTGTATCCTCGGTTCCATAGCGGGGATTTTCCTTTTTGCACCGTGGGGTATTGTCTTAGGGCCTTTTATTGGCGCATTGGTTGGAGAACTGATCGGAGGGAAACCGTTTCATGAAGCGTTTCGGGCAGGTATGGGTGCATTCATTGGCTTCTTGCTGAGTGTCGTGTTGAAGGTAGCCCTTTGTGGCTACTTTTGCTACGAGGCAATTGCTGGATTCATCCAATAACACAACATGTTGCGCCTCTCTTTTAGGGTGTATTCGTAATGCTTTTCCGCAAGAGGGTGGGCAATACTGAGGAATTTTGTGTAATTTCGCACGTCTTTGTGAAACAAGGGTTATGAATAGGTATTTTGTTTATTTGGCTTATAATGGGAAGGCATATAACGGATGGCAAGTGCAGCCAAACGGAATGACGGTGCAGCAACGGCTGGAGGAGGCCTTGACACTGTTGCTTCGTAAACCTGTATCGATTGTAGGTGCGGGGCGTACGGATGCCGGCGTGCATGCACGCTTGATGGTGGCTCACTTTGATTGGGAGGAGCCGATCGTTGATTTGTCGTTCTTGACAGAGAAGATGAATCGGGTATTACCCAAAGATATTGCGATTTATCGGATTGTGCCGGTGAGGGCCGATGCCCATGCCCGTTTTGATGCGACCTCGCGTACCTATCAATATCATATCACGACCTGTAAGGATCCTTTCCTTCATGAGTTTGCCTACAAGTGGCATGGACGCTTGGATGTGGAGAAGATGAATGAGGCCTGCTCTATTTTGTTCGATTATATTGATTTTACCAGTTTCAGTAAATTGCATACGGATGTGAAGACCAATAATTGCCGGATCATGCGTGCTGAATGGACGGCTGAGGGAGAGGGACGTTGGGTCTTCACGATTCAAGCGGATCGTTTCTTGCGGAATATGGTGCGTGCGATCGTAGGTACTTTGTTGGAGGTTGGCCGTGGACGTATGAGTTTGGAGGAGTTTCGACAAGTGATTGAGGCGAAAGACCGTTGTCGAGCGGGTGTCTCTGTACCGGGTCAGGCCCTCTTTTTGGTGGATGTGGCTTATCCCGAGGAGTTGTTTGTAGGTTAAGTAATGGAGGAATAACACATGTGGTTAGTGCTTGCTTTTTGTTCGGCTTTCTTGTTAGGTTGTTATGATGTCAACAAGAAGCTGTCGTTGAATGGGAATGCGGTGATTCCTGTCCTATTTTTGAATACGTTGTTCAGTAGTTTGCTATTCGTTCCCTTTATTTTGCTTTCTTTTTATACGGATTGCTTGGATGGGACGATGGTGTATGTGCCGAAGGCTACTTTGGCGGAGCACTTGCGGGTGTTTGTCAAAGCCGTGATTGTCCTTTCTTCAGGGATATCTGGTTATTTTGCATTGAAACATCTGCCATTAACATTGACCGGCCCAATCAAGGCTACACAACCCGTGCTGACCTTGCTGGGTGCGTTGCTGATTTTCGGTGAGCGACTGAATGGGTATCAATGGGCTGGAGTCTTGTTTGCAATTGCCTCATTTTACCTGCTTTCCGCTTCTGGACGGAAGGAGGGCATCCGCTTTACCCATAACCGATGGATTTGGTTCATGCTGGTTTCCATCACGATGGGTGCCATAAGCGGTTTGTATGATAAGCATTTGATGCGTAGCATGGATGTGATGACAGTGCAGGTGTGGTTTAACCTGTATCAGTTGGCGATCATGAGTGTGATCTTATTGACGCTTTGGTATCCGAACCGGCAGAAAAGCACGCCTTTTCAATGGCGTTGGAACATCATTTTCATCTCTGTGTTCCTCTGTGTGGCGGATTGGATCTACTTTTATGCGTTGACCTTCCCTGATTCGATGATCTCGATTGTCTCGATGGTGAGACGCAGCAGTGTGTTGGTCACTTTCACGGCGGGTGCATTGTTCTTCCATGAAAAAAACTTAAAGAGCAAAGCGTTTGACCTGCTTTTGGTGTTGTTAGGAATGATATGCCTATATTTGGGCACGAAATAAAGATAGAAAATGATCAGAAAAGGAATGATAAGCCTTTTGGCGCTTCTGGCCCTCTGCGGTTTGCGGGCGCAAGACATGGCAAGTGTGTTCACGGCCATGCCAAATCAATATATCCCTCAGTTAGAGGATGCGTGGCGTAAGGACTTGGTGGAGCTTTACCGGTCGGGTAAGGAGGCACGCTTGAAGAATACGATGAATGGCTATTCTACGTTGCTGAACTTGACTGATGATTACCTTTGCTTACGCACGACTGATCGG
Organism: Parabacteroides sp.; assembly: GCA_022775005.1. GTDB lineage: Bacteria > Bacteroidota > Bacteroidia > Bacteroidales > Tannerellaceae > Parabacteroides. Next base: position 54,999 of record JALFJR010000043.1, on the reverse strand, counting down.
AGCGAGGTGGAGATGAAGTTGCTGCCGTTGGTGAATAATACGTTTGTGGTCTGTATGGTTACGACGGTGGAGGGACCGGTGGCGGATAGCCGTATCGCCTTCTTTACTACGGAGTGGGCATCGCTGCCTACGGAAGATTTGTTGTCGTTGCCGGAGGGACGTTGGTATATCAAGGAGGGAGCTGAGGCCGATGAGGTATTTCCTGAGTTGAATGCCGCTTTGGATATGGATCTGTTTCGCTATCAGTTGAGCGCTACGGAGAACACGTTAAGCATCACCTATACCACACTGCTTTATGTGGAGGATAAAATAAAAGAGCGGCTACAACCCTTTTTGCAGGCTGAGCCGCTCTGTTTGCGTTGGCAACACGGCCATTTCCGTCAATAGGCTGCCGGCTGCATAGGCTTCGGCGTTGTCTGCTTGAAGAACTCACGCAGGTCGTCGTTCGCCTGGATCATATCTTCTTTGCGAATGTACATCATGTGGCCACTACGATAGCCCTTGAAAAAGAAGCGATTCTGGAATTTTCCACTCTTGTCCATCTGCCAGAAGTTGTATTTGGCATTGAAATAGTCGCAAGCACCATCATAGTAGCCAGACTGAAGCAGGACATGTAGATAGGGATTCTGTGAGACCGCCTTCATCAAGTTGCGACCCGTATTGTCGCCATTGCGATTCCAAGGATGAACCGGGCCAAACATATAGTATTCCAAATCGGTCTTGTAGTTCAACTCATTGCGCATGTACCAATTGATGGCCGGGGTGAACGAATGATCCCAAGAGATCAATTCTGAGTTGTATTCCGGACGCTCGCCACCATCTAACAGGTCGATACCGCGATAGCGTGAGTCCAAACGGCCAATCGTGTAGCCTTTGTCTCGCAAGAGCTCTTTCCAGAAAATCTGCGGTGTGATCTTCAAACCATACTCCAAGAACTTCTCTGCCTTTACGCCGGTGTAGTGAGCCAGCTTCTGGGCGATAGCTGTCTGTTTCTCTTTCGACAGATGCCCGCCCCAAGCGAGTGCTGGAATGTAGGAATCGATGGTGAATTGCTCCACCTCTGGCAAGATCTCCAGCAGGTCTTTCTTTTGCAAATCGGCATCCAGTGCTTTGTGATACCAAGCGGTAGCGGCCATATAGGGTAAGGTCAATGCCTCATCCACCGGGCCATCTCTGCGAATGCCCAATTCCGTAGGAGAGACCAGTACCACTCCATTCAAGAAGAGGTTATGCTTCCCTTGTAATTGTTGAGCCAAACCGGAGACGCGGGTTGTTCCATAGCTCTCTCCAATCAGATACTTGGGCGAGTTCCAACGATTCACACGGGTGACGAAGTGCGTGATCCATTTGGCTAAGTAGGTGACATCCTCGTTCACGCCAAAGAATTGTGTGCGATCAACCTCTTTGCTCAATATGCGGGAGTAGCCCGTATTGACAGGGTTCACATAGACAATATCGGCCACGTCGAGGATGGAGTAGGGGTTGTTGCCCACCCCATAGGGCTGCACAGGATTGCCCTCCTCGTCGAGGTTGAGCAATACGGGTCCAGTGTAGGCGATTTGCATCCAGACAGAAGCGGTGCCTGGGCCACCGTTGAAAGAGATGACCAAGGGACGGGTAGAGCGATCCTTGATGCCATCACGTTCATAATAGGTATAGTTGACCGCTGCGATCGGGTTGCCCCACTCATCCCATACGGGCTGGTTGCCGGTAGTCGCATGGTAGCTCATTGCGACTCCTTTGATGGTTGTTTGATGTTGGGTGACAACTGCTGTGTCAGGATTGATGTGCATTTGGGCGCTGAGTGATTGCCAACTTAAAGCAATTAAGCATCCAATGAATAAATAAAGACTCTTCATAACTTTATTTTGTTATTAAAACGAATAAATGACGGGCAAAAGTACGATATTGTTTGATTTTGACAAATAAAATGATTGTATTTTTCGATTATTGCTATCTTTGTGATCGTGAAATAGCAAAATTTGGAAGAGTATGGAAGAAAATTTAGGTATCTATGTGTCGTTTTTTACGTATGCAGTGGCGATCTTAGGCATCGGCTTGTATTTCTGTTGGAAAACCAAAAATAATATGTCATCGTTCTTTTTGGGTGAGCGACAAATGAATCCGTGGGTAACCGCATTGAGTGCACAAGCCTCCGATATGAGTGCTTGGCTGTTTATGAGTTTGCCTGGTGCGGCCTGTTTGTTTGGCTATCAAGCCCTCTGGATTGCTTTAGGATTGGCGATTGGTACCTATTTAAATTGGAAGATTGTTGCTCGCCGCTTGCGTAGTTTCTCCTATTGCTTTGGTGATGCGATTACCGTACCGGAATATTTGCAACACCGTTTTCAGACAAACTCATTGGCCATTCGTTTGATTTGTTCCTCGATCATTTTGGTGTTTTTCCTCTTGTATGTGGCCTCCGGATTCAGTGCAGAGGCTAAGCTGTTTGAGGAACTATTTGGCATGAGTTATCGTCCGGCGCTTTTCTTAGGTGCCTTTATTATTGTATTCTATACTTTCTTTGGTGGCTTCTTGGCAGTCAGTTGGACCGATTTCTATCAAAGCATCTTGATGTTTTTTGCCTTGCTGATTGTGCCGATAATGGTTTTCTTCCAATTGACGGGTGCGGATGTGGCTTCACTGTTCGAGGCAAATTATGTGAAAGAGACCCTTTTCTCGACACAGGATGGCCATACTTGGGGTGGCATCATCTCCGGTTTAGGGTGGGGATTGGGTTATTTTGGTATGCCACATATTTTGGTGCGTTTCATGGCTATACGTTCTGCCTCGGAGGTGAGACGCTCACGCATCATTGCTTTGGTGTGGGTTTATCTCACGCTTTTTGCGGCTTTGGCGATTGGTCTGTTAGGACAGATTTATCTCTCTCAGCAAGGAATTATCTATGAGAATCAAGCGGCGGCCGAACGTATTTTCATGCGCCTTTCCTCAATGCTCTTTAATCCATGGTTAGCCGGTGTGCTTTTTTCTGCAATCTTGGCTGCTATTATGAGTACGGTAGCCTCTCAATTGCTGGTGGTGGGCTCAGCCATGGTCAACGATATTTATGCCGCTTTCACGGAGCAGGTCTCTGATCGCCGTGCGATGTGGCCCAGCCGTTGTTCGGTTTTGCTTGTCACCTTGATTGCGATTGCCATTGCTTGGTTTCCGGATAGTACGGTCATGGGATTTGTCTCTTATGCGTGGGCAGGATTTGGTGCGACTTTCGCACCGGTTATTTTACTCTCTTTGGTGTGGAAACGGTTGACGTTGAGAGGATCGCTTTGCGGTATGGTGGTAGGAGCGTTGAGTGTGATCGCTTGGGAGAGCTTCCATGTCTATGAGATAATAGGATTGTCGGCAATTGTGCCTTGCTTCTTCTTCTCTGCTTTGGTGATTGTGATAGTTTCGTTATGTGACCAAGCACCGGATAAAGGGATTGTGGAGACATTTATGCAGGCAAAACAATTACAATAATCATGGTTTTAAGGGCTAAAAACAGAAAAACAGCTACTTTTTGGTGCATGATACTAATAAATCTGTATCTTTGGGGGTTGCATAACATAACACTTCAATAAAAATGAGCGAACAGATTCAACAAATAGCGGCACGTTTAGCTGGTTTGCGTGATGCTTTGGAGATCACTCCGGAAGAGATTGCGCAGGTGTGTCAGCTTTCTCCGGCGCAGTATCTGGAGCTGGAAAGTGGCGAGGTAGATATCCCTGTAGGTGTCTTGCACCGTATCTCACAGGCATATGGCATTGACTTGACAACGTTGATGTTTGGCGATGATCCGAAGATGAGTGCCTATTTCGTGACTCGTTTAGGAAAAGGTGTAACGGTGGAGCGTTCAAAGGCTTATAAATACCAGGGGTTAGCTGCCGGGTTCGCTGGTCGCAAGGCGGATCCTTTCTTGGTTACTGTTCATCCGAAACCCGAAGAGGAGCCGATTACACTCAACTCTCATGCCGGAGAGGAGTTTAACTTTGTGCTCTCTGGACGTTTGTTGGTGCGCTTGAATGGAAAGGATCTGATTCTGAATGAGGGCGACAGCATTTACTTCAATGCGGAGCTGCCTCATGGTATGAAGGCGTTAGATGATAAGAAAGTTAGTTTTTTGGCTATTATAATGTAGTTTTTCTATAGGGTCTAAGTGAAGATAGAGTGGAATTTATATTCACTTAAACACAGGTATTTATGTTAGAAAGATTTCTGGATCAAACGACGTTTGAGTCGCAGGCTGATTTCATTGCAAATTTGAAGATAAAGGTGCCGGAGGTATTCAACTTCGGCTATGATGTGGTTGATGCTTGGGCGGCTGAGGAGCCGGAGCGGAAGGCTATGTGCTGGACCAATGACCATGGACAGCATGTGGATTTTACCTTTGCGGACATGAAGCGTTATACCGATCAGACAGCCTCTTATTTTCAGTCTTTGGGAATTGGACATGGCGACATGGTCATGTTGATTTTAAAGCGTCGTTATGAATTCTGGTTTTCCACCATCGCTTTACATAAATTAGGTGCGGTGGTGATTCCTGCGACCCATTTGTTGACGAAGAAAGACATCGTTTATCGGGCGAATGCCGCTACGATCAAGATGATTGTCTGTGCGGGCGAGGAGGTGATTCTGAAGCATGTGCAAGATGCATTGCCCGAGTCGCCGAGTGTGGAGAAGGTGGTCTCTGTAGGACCGTTGGTGCCTGAGGGCTTTGATGATTTCCAAGAGGGCATCCGAAAGGCGGCCCCCTTTGTCCGTCCGGCTCATGTCAATAGCAACGATGATATTTCGTTGATGTATTTTACTTCTGGCACGACGGGTAATCCCAAGATGGTGGCTCATGATTTCACCTATCCGTTGGGGCATATTGTTACCGGTAGTTTCTGGCACAATCTGCATGAGGATAGTCTGCATTTGACGATTGCGGATACCGGATGGGGAAAAGCCGTGTGGGGCAAGTTGTATGGACAGTGGATCGCAGGTGCTACGGTCTTTGTCTATGATCATGAGAAGTTCACGCCAGCGGATATGCTGCAGATGATCCAAGATTATCGTATCACTTCGCTTTGCGCACCTCCAACGATTTTCCGTTTTTTGATTCGTGAGGATTTGACAAAGTATGATCTCTCTTCGCTAAAGTATTGCACAATTGCGGGTGAGGCGCTGAACCCGGCGGTTTATGATACTTTCTATAAATTGACGGGTATCAAGCTAATGGAGGGGTTTGGTCAGACAGAGACGACTTTGACTATCGCTACTTTCCCGTGGATGGAGCCTAAACCGGGTTCGATGGGTGTGCCCAATCCGCAGTACGAAGTGGATTTGTTACGTCCCGATGGAACACGTGCAGAGGACGGTGAGCAGGGCCAGATTGTGGTTCGTACACGACATGGAAAGCCGCTTGGTCTTTTCAAGGAGTATTACAGAGATCCAGAGTTGACGCATGAGGCTTGGCATGACGATGTGTATTACACCGGCGATGTGGCTTGGCGTGATGAGGATGGTTATTATTGGTTTGTGGGACGTGCGGATGATGTGATCAAGAGCTCAGGCTACCGCATTGGCCCGTTTGAAGTGGAGAGTGCCTTGATGACACATCCGGCTGTGGTGGAATGTGCCATTACAGGTGTACCCGATGAGATTCGTGGTCAAGTTGTGAAAGCGACGATTGTCTTAGCGAAAGAATATAAGTCAAAGGCGGGCGAGGCTTTGATCAAAGAGTTGCAAGACCATGTGAAGCGGGTAACGGCTCCCTATAAATATCCGCGTGTTGTGGAGTTTGTGGAGGAGTTGCCGAAGACGATCAGTGGCAAGATCCGTCGAGTGGAAATTCGGGATAAAGATAATAAATGAAACGTATAGCTGTAAAAATCGGGAGCAATGTATTGACCCGTAAGGATGGCACACTGGATATTACCCGGATGTCGGCCTTGGTGGATCAAGTAGCAGAGCTGCACCATGCGGGCATGGAGATTGTCTTAATCTCTTCCGGTGCGGTGGCCTCCGGTCGAAGCGAGGTTAAGGTGGGCAAGAAGCTGGATTCGGTTTCTGCCCGCCAACTCTATTCGGCAGTTGGCCAGGCAAAGCTGATTAATCGTTATTACGAATTGTTTCGGGAACATGGTTTGATGTGTGGGCAGGTGTTGACTACGAAAGAAAATTTCGGTAGTCGTACCCATTATCTGAACCAAAAGCATTGCATGGAGGTGATGCTGGAACATGGGGTGATTCCTATTGTCAATGAGAATGATACCATCTCAGTGACAGAGTTAATGTTTACGGATAATGATGAGCTGTCAGGCTTGATCGCTACTATGATGGGTATGGATGCGCTTATTATCTTGAGTAACATTGATGGTATCTATAATGGAAATCCGGCAGATTCCGCTTCACAGGTGATTCCATTCGTGGAGCGAGGAAAGACGGATTTAGCTTCGTATGTACAGACTGGTCGTTCCTCTTTCGGACGAGGGGGGATGTTGACGAAATGCCATATTGAGCAGAAGGTGGCAGATGAGGGCATAATGGTGGTTATCGCCAATGGCAAGCGATCGAATATCTTGCTTGACTTGCTAAAAGATTTGGAGGCTACACCTTGTACGCGTTTCTTACCTGCTGCTAAACCGGTTAGTAGTGTAAAGAAATGGATCGCCCATTCAGAAGGTTTCGCCAAGGGAGAGATCCATATTAATAAAGGAGCGGAAGAGGCTTTGTTAGCCCCGACAGCCACCAGCTTGTTGCTCGTAGGTGTGACGCAGGTGGTCGGCGACTTTGAGAAAGATGACATCGTGCGGATTGTGAATGAGGAGGGAAGGCTCCTTGGTGTGGGGTGTGCGGGCTATGGTAGTGAAGAGGCTCGTGCCTTGATAGGTAGCCGTGACCGTAAACCGCTCGTACATTATGATTATTTGTATATTGATTAATACCCTTAGAGTTAGAAGAAAATGCCTATTGAGAAGTTGTTGCATGAGACGGCTGTGGCAGCCAAACAGTTAGTCGCTTTGCCGGATGAACGGGTTGTGAAGATCCTTCGACTGGTGGCTGATGCGTTAGAGGCCCATCAAGAGGAGGTCTTGGAAGCCAATGCGGAGGATTTACAACGAATGGATCCGGCTAATCCGAAGTATGACCGGTTGAAATTAACCGCTGATCGGGTGGAGGCGATTGCACATGATATGCGTAATGTGTCTTCATTACCTTCACCTTTAGATCGATTGTTGAATGAGACGGTACGTCCCAATGGTATGGTTATCAAGAAAATCAGTGTACCCTTCGGGGTGATAGGCGTGATTTATGAGGCTCGTCCGAATGTCACATTCGATGTCTTTTCACTCTGTTTCCGCAGTGGTAATGCTTGCGTGCTGAAAGGTGGCTCTGATGCGGATAGTTCCAACAGGGCTTTAGTGAAGATTATTCGTTCGGTCTTGATGGAGCAAGGTGTTGATCCTGCGGCCTGTACATTGCTTCCTCCCGAACGTGAGGCAACAGAGGAGTTACTCAACGCTGTAGGTTTGGTGGATTTGATCATTCCTCGTGGTAGTGGGGCGTTGATTCGTTTTGTTCGAGATCATGCTCGGGTACCGGTGATAGAGACAGGAGCAGGTATCTGCCATACTTATTTTGATCAAGCGGGTGATGTGGAGAAAGGTCGTGCGATTATCAACAACGCAAAAACACGTCGGGTCAGTGTTTGCAATGCCTTGGACTGTTTGATTATCCATCGAGCACGCTTGGCTGGCTTGCCCGCTCTCTGTGAGTTGTTGACTGCACATCATGTCCGGATCTACGCTGATGAGGAGGCCTTTGCTGCGCTCTCAGGCCATTATCCTGCGGAATTGTTGGAGGTAGCTACGGAAGATAGCTATGGTACGGAGTTCTTGGATTATAAGATGAGTATCCGTACGGTTGACTCGTTTGAGGATGCCTTGGCGCATATCGCTCGTTATAGTTCTAAGCATAGCGAGAGTATAATTAGCGAGGATGAACAGGTCATTCGGCAGTTCCAGCGTTGTGTGGATGCGGCTTGTGTCTATGCCAATGTCTCTACGGCCTTTACGGACGGAGCTCAGTTTGGTTTCGGGGCGGAGATCGGTATCAGTACGCAAAAGCTACATGCTCGTGGTCCGATGGCCTTGCCGGAATTGACTACTTATAAATATATCATTGAAGGATCAGGGCAGATACGCACGAGTTGAGACCTTGCGGTATTGGCTTTATTCGGAGAGAACACTAAATACATATAATATACAATGAGAAATTTCACCTGTGTACAAGATTTAGGCGACCTGAAACAGGCGCTTAATGAGGCGTTTGAGATCAAGAAAGATCGATTCCAGTTTAGTGAGTTAGGTAAGCATAAGACACTGCTGATGATCTTCTTTAACTCCAGTTTGCGGACTCGTCTCTCTACGCAGAAGGCAGCGATGAACTTGGGTATGAATACGATCGTGCTCGACGTGAATCAGGGTGCTTGGAAGTTGGAGACAGAGCGAGGTGTCATTATGGATGGGGATAAGCCTGAGCATCTTTTGGAGGCGGTTCCTGTGATGGGTTGCTATTGCGACATCATTGGTGTGCGTTCGTTCGCCCGCTTCGAGAGCAAGGAGGATGACTACAACGAGAAGATCTTGAATCAATTCATTCAATATTCGGGCAGACCAGTTTTCAGTATGGAGGCGGCTACTCGTCATCCGCTGCAAAGTTTTGCGGATTTGATCACGATCGAGGAGTACAAGAAAACCGCTCGTCCGAAGGTTGTGATGACCTGGGCTCCTCATCCCAAATCACTGCCGCAAGCTGTTCCCAATAGTTTTGCGGAGTGGATGAATGCCACGGATTATGAGTTTGTGATCACCCATCCTGAAGGCTATGAATTGGATCCTAAGTTTGTGGGGAATGCCCGTGTGGAGTATGATCAGCGGAAGGCTTTTGAGGGTGCGGACTTTATCTATGCCAAGAACTGGTCAGCTTATCGAGATCCGCACTACGGCCAGGTGATCAGCATGGATCGCTCCTGGACGGTAGATGCGGAGAAGATGGCGCTTACGAATAACGCCTATTTTATGCACTGCTTGCCTGTGCGTCGAAACATGATCGTTACTGATGATGTGATCGAGAGCCCACAGAGTATAGTCATTCCGGAGGCTGCCAATCGAGAGATCTCTGCACAGACGGTTTTGAAACGATTACTTACTGGCCTTTAATCCGCGGATAACTGCCGATGTAAAGCCAGAAAGTTCCATCTCATTCAACCCCTTAATGGTGATTCCACCGGGTGTCGTAACCTTGTCGATCTCCATTTCGGGGTTGCTTTTGTTTTCAAGTAGTAGATCTACAGCCCCTTTCACGGTGTGTACGACAATCTCTTGTGCCTGTTTCGGATAGAATCCTAATTCTACACCTCCTTCGATAGCTGCTCGCATGTAGCGGAGCGCAAAAGCGATTCCACTGGAAGCCAAAGCTGTACCTGCTGCCATCAGTCTCTCCTCGATCAGCATGGCATTTCCCAGCTCATTGAAAATCCGAAGCACCATATCAATTTGCTCTTGCGAGGCGTTTCGAGCAGAGATGAACGTCATGCTGCTCAACACCTCAATAGCTGTGTTGGGCATGATACGGAAGATAGTGGGGTTGCTCATTTGGTTATAGTCCATGTTCTTGGTCAGGTAGGTGGAGAGGAGATCGAAAGTGACTCCAGCTGCGACTGAGAGAATAAGTTGTCGGTCAAAGTCTAATGCCGGCTTGATCTCGTCAATGATACGTTCCACACGCCAAGGTTTCACGGCAATGAGAATGAGATCCGCCTGTTTTGCTGCGGCCACGTTGTCGTGTATCAAGATAAATTCCTCATTGATTTTTCTCATTTTCTCCAAGGTCTCATCACTCTGCGCCGTACAAATGATGTCAGAAGCTTGGAACAGGGTGCCTTTTGCCAATCCACGGGCGATTGCGCCACCGATATTTCCGGCGCCAATAATAGCTATTTTCATGCTTATTTCTCTTTTTAGGAATTACTATCGCACAAAAGTAGTCCTTTCCCAGGACATGTAGCACTATTCACAAGTATTATTCTTTTCTTCCTGTAGGAATCCCGTTGCCTACGCCATGAAACCGTAATTTCCTCCTGAGGTAATTTTATTTTCCTCAGGTAGTAATTGAATTATCCTCTTGTAGAACTTGGAGGAATATTGTGAAGAAATTGGAGCAAGCTCTGGAATGAAAAAGTCAGTCAGGATGGGAATTTACCTCGTAATCTATGTTAAATATATTGAAATTACCTACAAGAAAGCCTTGCTGTTAGGAAACAAATTCGTACCTTTGCGCCGTTTTAAGAGCGAATTATGGCCAAACGGCTGCAATTACTTGATAGTATGATTGGAACGAGTGGTCTTGCGCTTGAAAGAAAGTAGAAAGAATCAGAAATAATTAATACACATTCAAAGTTTAAAAGAAAAAGAAATGCCTACAATTCAGCAATTAGTTAGAAAAGGAAGGGAAACTTTGGTGGAGAAGGGTAAGTCACCTGCATTGGACGCATGTCCGCAAAGACGTGGCGTTTGTGTGCGTGTTTACACGACAACTCCGAAGAAGCCTAACTCTGCAATGCGTAAAGTAGCGAGAGTACGTTTGACAAATGGCAAGGAGGTGAACTCCTATATTCCGGGTGAGGGTCACAACCTGCAAGAGCACTCTATCGTATTGGTACGTGGTGGTCGTGTGAAGGATCTCCCTGGTGTACGTTATCATATCGTACGTGGTACGTTGGATACGGCAGGTGTGAACGGTCGTACACAGCGTCGCTCTAAATACGGTGCCAAGCGTCCGAAGCCGGGTCAGGCAGCTGCAGCAAAAGGTAAGAAGAAGTAATTGATTACATGCCTTCAAACTGGGATTTTAATTAGTATTAAACAAGTTTGAGTTATTTGGATAGGCTATTTAGGTTGAGTAAATGGTTCAGCGGAACCGTTGAAGACAATTAAAGAGGCAACCAACGACAAGAACAAAATTTTTTTTTGAGGAAACAAAATGAGAAAAGCAAAACCAAAGAAAAGACAGATCCTCCCGGATCCTGTTTTCGGTGATGTTAAGGTAACGAGATTCGTTAACCATTTGATGTACGATGGCAAGAAGAGTACTGCCTTCGATATTTTCTATTCCGCCCTGGAGAATGTAAAGGCAAAATTGCCTAATGAGGAAAAATCCGCTCTCGAAATTTGGAAAGCTGCGCTGGATAATATCACTCCGCAGGTTGAGGTTAAGTCACGCCGTGTAGGTGGTGCTACTTTCCAAGTCCCTACTGAGATCCGTCCGGATCGCAAAGAGTCCATCTCAATGAAGAACTTGATCATCTTCGCTCGTAAGCGTGGTGGCAAGACTATGGCTGATAAGTTGTGCGCTGAGATCATTGACGCATTCAACAATCAGGGTGGCGCATTCAAGAGAAAAGAGGATATGCACCGTATGGCCGAGGCTAACCGTGCGTTCGCTCACTTCAGATTTTAATTTACCCAATTAGCATTTAGGAGATAAGGTTAGATGGCAACAAAAGCTGACGAACGATTGAAATATACCAGAAACATCGGTATCATGGCGCATATCGATGCAGGAAAGACGACGACTTCTGAGCGTATTCTTTTCTACACGGGTCTGACTCACAAGATTGGTGAGGTGCATGACGGTGCTGCGACTATGGACTGGCTGGAGCAGGAGCAGGAGCGTGGTATTACGATTACTTCCGCCGCTACGACTACTTTCTGGAACTATAATAATGACAAGTATAAGATTAACTTGATTGATACCCCGGGGCACGTTGACTTCACTGTTGAGGTGGAGCGTTCCTTGCGTATTTTGGATGGTGCCGTAGCTGCTTTCTGTGCGGTTGGTGGTGTTGAGCCCCAGTCAGAGACGGTATGGCGCCAGGCTGATAAGTACAATGTGCCGAGAATCGGTTACGTGAACAAAATGGACCGTTCAGGTGCGAACTTCTTCGAGGTAGTTCGTCAGGTAAAAGATGTGTTGGGCGCTACTCCGTGTCCGATTCAGATTCCTATCGGTGCTGAGGAGAACTTCAAGGGTGTAATCGACTTGGTTAAAATGAAGGCTATCCTGTGGCACGATGAGACCATGGGCGCAGAATATGAGGTTGATGAGATCCCGGAGAACCTTTTGGCTGAGGCTGAGGAGTGGAGAGATAAAATGCTTGAGACTTTGGCCGAGGTTGACGATGCATTGATGGAGAAATATTTCGAGGATCCTGCTACAATCACAGAGGAAGAGATCAAGGCTGCTATCCGTAAGGGTACGTTGTCTATGCAGATCAATCCGATGATTTGTGGTTCTTCTTTCAAGAACAAGGGTGTGCAGACTTTGCTTGACGCAGTATGTGCTTATTTGCCTTCACCTGAGGATACGCCGGCTATTGAGGGTACGGACCCCAGAGACCCGGATACGGTGATCGTTCGTAAGCCGCTCTTCGAGGAGCCGTTGACCGCATTGGCATTTAAGATCGCAACAGATCCGTATGTGGGCCGTTTGTGTTTCTTCCGTGTTTACTCAGGTTCGATGGAGGCTGGTTCTTACGTGTTGAATACTCGTTCAGGTAAGAAGGAGCGTATCTCTCGTTTGTTCCAGATGCACTCTAACAAGCAGAACCCGATGGAGGCTATCGGTTGTGGTGATATTGGTGCAGGTGTAGGTTTCAAGGATATCCGTACGGGTGATACATTGTGCGATGAGAACAATCCTATCACTCTGGAGTCTATGGAGTTCCCCGATCCAGTGATTGGTATCGCAGTTGAACCGAAGACGCAGAAGGATTTGGATAAGTTGGGTATGGGCTTGGCTAAGTTGGCTGAGGAGGATCCGACATTCCGCGTACAGACGAACGAGGAGACAGGTCAGACTGTCATCAGCGGTATGGGCGAGCTTCACTTGGATATCATCATCGACCGTTTGAAACGAGAGTTCAAGGTTGAGTGTAATCAGGGTAAGCCCCAGGTTTCTTACAAGGAGGCTATCACGAAGCCGGTTGAGTTGCGTGAGGTTTACAAGAAGCAGTCTGGTGGTCGTGGAAAGTTTGCTGATATTATCGTTCGTATTGAGCCTGCTGATGAGGACTTTGATGGTTCACTGCAGTTCATTGACGAGGTGAAGGGTGGTAACGTTCCTAAGGAGTTTATCCCCTCTGTTCAGAAGGGCTTTGAGAAGGCTATGAAGAATGGTGTATTGGCTGGTTATGCTTTGGATAAGCTGAAGGTCACTTTGATCGATGGTTCTTATCACCCGGTTGACTCTGACCAGTTGTCTTTCGAGATCGCCGCTTTACAGGCATTCAAGAATGCTTCTGAGAAGGCCGGTCCTGTTTTGATGGAGCCGATCATGAAGATGGAGGTTGTTACTCCGGAGGAGAGCATGGGTGATGTCATCGGTGACTTGAACAAGCGTCGTGGTCAGGTAGAGGGTATGGAGACAAGCCGCACAGGTGCTCGTATCGTGAAGGCAAAGGTGCCTTTGGCAGAGACATTCGGTTATGTAACTGCTTTGCGTACGATTACTTCAGGTCGTGCAACTTCTTCTATGCAGTTCTCACACTATGCCCAGGTATCTTCTGCTATCGCTAAGCAGGTATTAACTGAGGTTCAAGGTCGTGCTGATTTGATCAAATAATATTTAGAAACATATACATAAATATGAGCCAAAAGATCAGAATTAAATTGAAGTCTTACGATTATTCTCTGGTGGACAAGTCTGCCGAGAAGATCGTGAAGACGGTAAAGGCTACAGGTGCTATTGTAAGTGGTCCGATTCCATTGCCTACGCACAAACGTATCTTTACGGTGAACCGCTCAACTTTCGTAAATAAGAAGTCTCGTGAGCAGTTCGAACTCTCTTCGTTCAAGAGATTAATCGACATTTACAGCTCAACTGCAAAAACAGTTGATGCATTGATGAAGCTGGAGTTACCCAGTGGTGTTGAAGTAGAAATTAAAGTGTAAGTTTTTTAACAATTTAGTGAAATGCCAGGATTATTAGGAAAAAAAATCGGAATGACATCCGTTTTCAGTGCCGAGGGAAAGAATCTTCCATGCACTGTTATCGAAGTGGGTCCTTGTGTAGTTACACAAATCAAGACTTTGGAGAATGATGGCTATGAGGCTATTCAGTTGGGTTTCGTCGATAAGAAAGAGAAGCACACAACGCAGCCTGAGATGGGTCACTTCAAGAAAGCAGGTGTAACACCCAAGAGATACTTGGCCGAGTTCAAGAATTTTGAGTCTGCTTACAAATTAGGTGATGTAATCACTGTTGATTATTTGGAGAATGCAGGCTTCGTAGATGTAGTAGGTACATCTAAGGGTAAGGGTTTCCAAGGCGTTGTTAAGCGCCATGGTTTTGGTGGTGTAGGTCAAACTACTCATGGTCAGCATAACCGTGCGCGTAAGCCGGGTTCTATCGGTGCTTGTTCTTATCCTGCAAAGGTATTTAAGGGCATGCGCATGGGAGGCCAGTTGGGTAATGAGCGTGTAACCGTTCAGAACCTGCAAGTGATCAAGGTATTGCCGGAGCACAATCTTCTTTTGGTGAAGGGTTCTGTTCCTGGCGCAAAAGGTTCAATCTTATTAATTGAAAAGTAACATGGAGCTGAGCGTATTTAATATTAAAGGTGAAGATACCGGTAGAAAGGTAACTTTGAACGATGCGATTTTCGGCATTGAACCCAATGATCATGCTATCTACTTGGACGTAAAGCAGTATCTGGCTAACCAACGTCAAGGTACGCATAAGTCAAAGGAGAGAAGTGAGGTATCCGGAAGTACACGTAAGCTGATCCGTCAGAAAGGTGGTGGCGGCGCACGTCGTGGTGATATCAATTCTCCGGTTTTGGTAGGTGGTGGTCGTGTATTCGGCCCGAAACCTCGTGATTATGGGTTCAAGCTGAATAAGAAGGTGAAATCTTTGGCTCGTAAGTCGGCTTTGACCTATAAGGCGAAGAATAATGAGATTCTTGTGGTTGAAGACTTCACAATGGAAGCACCTAAGACTAAAGAATTTATAACAATTACTAAGAATCTGAAAGTGGCTGACAAAAAGTTGCTTTTGGTTTTACCGGAGAAAAATAACTTAGTATATTTGTCAGCTCGAAATTTGGAGAAGGCAAATGTGGTAACAGCTTCTGAGTTAAATACCTATTCTATACTGAATAATGTTAGTTTAGTATTGACTGAGGGATCTCTTGCGGTTATCGAGAAAAATTTTAAAGCATAAGGAGTTTAGACATGGGCATTATTATTAAACCTATCGTAACAGAGAAGCAAACAGCGATTACAGAGAAGTTCCCTAATCGCTATGGTTTTCGCGTTTCTCCTGATGCCAATAAGTTGGAGATTAAGAAGGCAGTAGAGGATATGTATGGCGTAACTGTAGAGAGTGTAAACACTATGAATTACGCAGGAAAGAAGAAGAGCCGCTATACTAAGTCTGGCATTATCAATGGTAAGACATCTGCTTTCAAGAAGGCGATTGTGACGTTGAAAGAAGGAGAAACAATTGATTTCTTTAGTAATATCTAAAATAAGTAATGGGAATACGTAAATTAAAGCCCACGACACCGGGGCAGAGACACAAGGTTATTGGTGCATTTGATAAAATCACTGCAAGTACACCAGAGAAGTCTCTTGTGGTAGGTAAGAGAAGTACGGGTGGCCGTAATAACACTGGTAAGATGACAATGCGTTATATCGGTGGTGGTCACAAGCAGAAGTACAGATTTATCGATTTCAAGAGAAATAAAGATGGCATTCCTGCAACAGTAAAGTCTATCGAGTATGATCCTAACCGTTCATCTCGTATCGCATTGTTGTATTACGCCGACGGAGCAAAGAGCTATATCATCGCTCCGAACGGTTTGGAGGTTGGCCAGACAGTGGTTTCAGGTAGCCAAGCGGCTCCTGAGGTAGGTAATACTTTGCCTATGGCAAATATTCCCGTTGGTACTATTATCCACAATATTGAGCTTCGCCCTGGTCAGGGTGCCAAGATGGTACGTTCTGCCGGCGCATTTGCTCAGCTGACTTCTAAAGAGGGCAATTATGCAATTATTAAGATGCCTTCTGGTGAAACTCGTAAGATTCTTGCGGCTTGCAAGGCTACAATTGGTGCAGTTGGCAACTCGGATCATGGTCTTGAAAAATCAGGTAAAGCAGGTCGTTCTAGATGGTTAGGTCGTCGTCCTCACAACCGTGGTGTTGTTATGAACCCGGTTGATCACCCAATGGGTGGTGGTGAAGGTCGTGCTTCCGGAGGTCATCCTAGATCACGCAAAGGCTTGTATGCTAAGGGCTTGAAGACAAGAGCTCCAAAGAAGCATTCTTCAAAGTATATTATAGAAAGAAGAAAGAAATAATCTGATTAATTAAGAAAACTATGAGTCGTTCGCTAAAAAAAGGCCCGTATATTAATGTTAAGCTTGAGAAGAAAGTCTTGGCTATGAATGAGTCAGGCAAAAAAGCTGTCGTTAAGACATGGGCAAGAGCTTCAATGATTTCGCCTGATTTTGTAGGCCATACTATTGCAGTTCACAATGGAAATAAATTTATTCCTGTTTTCGTAACCGAGAATATGGTTGGTCACAAGTTGGGTGAGTTCTCTCCGACACGTACTTTCCGCGGTCACGCCGGTAACAAGAAGAAGTAATATCGGGAACAGGACTTAGCAATCTGAAAATAAAAAGAATCGAATAAAATGGGTGCTAGAAAAAGAATATCAGCTGAAGCAAGAAAAGAGGCCCAAAAGACCATGTATTATGCGAAGTTGAACAATGTCCCCACTTCTCCGCGTAAGATGCGTTTAGTGGCCGATATGATTCGCGGCATGGAGGTTTTCCGTGCGCTTGGCGTTTTGAAGTTCTCTAATAAGGAGGCTGCAGCAAGAGTTGAGAAACTGCTTCGTTCAGCTATTGCGAATTGGGAGCAAAAGAATGAGCGTAAGGCAGAAGCGGGTGAGTTATGCGTGTCTTCAATCTATGTAGATTGTGCTACTACATTGAAGAGAATGCGTCCTGCTCCCCAGGGAAGAGGTTACAGAATTCGCAAACGTTCGAACCATGTAACATTGTTTGTAGATACACTGATTAAAAAAGATAGTCAAAATTAATTGTTAGATGGGACAAAAAGTTAATCCGGTTAGTAATCGTTTGGGAATTATCCGTGGTTGGGATTCCAATTGGTATGGCGGCAAGAATTACGGAGATACTTTGCTTGAAGATAGCAAAATCCGTAAGTATCTGAATGCCCGTCTGGCAAAGGCTAGTGTATCTCGTATTGTTATTGAGCGTACATTGAAGTTAATTACGATCACTGTTTGTACATCTCGTCCAGGTATCATTATTGGTAAGGGTGGTCAAGAGGTTGATAAACTGAAGGAGGAGTTGAAGAAAATCACTGATAAGGAGGTTCAAATCAACATTTTCGAGGTGAAGAAGCCTGAGCTCGATGCTGTTATCGTAGCGAATAATATCGCTCGTCAGTTAGAGGGAAAGATCGCTTACCGTCGCGCTGTAAAGATGGCTATTGCTTCAACTATGCGCATGGGTGCCGAGGGTATTAAGATTCAGATCTCTGGTCGTCTCAACGGTGCTGAGATGGCTCGTTCTGAGATGTATAAGGAGGGTAGAACTCCTCTTCATACATTCCGTGCAGATATCGATTATGCGTTGGCGGAGGCTTTGACGAAGGTCGGTTTGCTGGGTGTGAAGGTTTGGATCTGCCGTGGCGAGGTTTATGGTAAACGTGATCTCGCTCCTTCTTTTACTTCTGCAAAGGAAACGGGTCGCCGTAATGATAACATGGGTGGCGGAAGAGAGAAGAACTTCAAGAGAAAAAGAGCTAATCGTTAAATGTTAGAATTTAATTAGAAGAGATGTTACAACCTAAGAAAACCAAATTCAGAAGACAGCAGAAAGGGCGCATGAAGGGCGAGGCTCAGCGCGGCAATCAGTTGGCTTTTGGTTCATTTGGAATAAAGTCATTAGAGAGTAAATGGATTACCGGTCGTCAGATTGAGGCCGCTCGTATCGCTGTTACGCGTTATATGCAGCGTCAAGGCCAGGTTTGGGTACGTATCTTCCCCGATAAGCCTATTACGAAGAAACCTGCAGAGGTTCGTATGGGTAAAGGTAAAGGTAATCCAGAAGGTTTTGTTGCGCCCGTTACCCCGGGTCGTTTGATTTTCGAGGTCGAGGGAGTTCCCTTTGACATTGCGAAAGAAGCATTGCGCCTTGCGGCTCAAAAGCTTCCTGTGACAACAAAGTTTGTTGTGAGACGTGATTATGACATGCAAAATCAAAATGCGTAATTTGTTATGAAGATTGCAGAAATTAGAGAGTTAAGCACACAAGAGTTGCTTGAGAGAGTAGATGCTGAGGTAGCTGCCTACGCACAGAAGCGCATTAACCACAGTATTACTCCGATGGAGAATCCTTCTCAGTTGAAACAGCAACGCAAATTGATTGCGCGCATGAAGACTGAATTGCGCCAGAGAGAACTTAACAACAAATAATTGAGCCTGATGGAAACTAGAAATTTAAGAAAAGAAAGAATGGGCGTTGTTACTAGCAACAAGATGGATAAGAGCATCACTGTTGCTGTGAAGTGGAAAGAGAAACACCCAATTTATGGAAAGTTCGTCAATAAGACGAAGAAATATCATGCTCATGATGAGAAGAACGAGTGCAACATTGGTGATACCGTAAAGATTATGGAGACTCGTCCTTTGAGCAAGACTAAAAGATGGAGATTAGTTCAAATAATCGAAAGGGCTAAGTAAAATGATACAACAAGAATCAAGACTAGTAGTAGCAGATAATAGTGGCGCTAAGGAGGCTCTGTGTATTCGCGTTTTGGGCGGCACAAAGAAGCGTTATGCCACTGTGGGAGATGTGATTGTAGTAGCAATCAAAAGCGTGATCCCCTCGAGTGACGTTAAGAAAGGTGCTGTCTCTAAGGCCGTAATCGTTCGTACGAAGAAGGAGATCCGTCGTGCGGATGGCTCTTATATCCGTTTCGACGACAATGCTTGCGTGTTGTTGAATGCTGGTGGTGATATTCGAGGTAGCCGTATCTTCGGCCCGGTAGCTAGAGAGCTTCGTGCTACTAACATGAAAATTGTGTCACTTGCACCTGAAGTACTTTAATCTCATAAATTATAGAAATAATGAGTAAGTTACATATCAAAAAAGGCGATATCGTTTTTGTTAATGCAGGCGATGATAAAGGCAAAACTGGTCGTGTTTTGCAGGTGCTTGTTAAGGCAAATCGTGCTATCGTTGAAGGCGTAAACATCGTCTCAAAGCATACTAAACCGAGTGCAAAGAATCCTCAAGGAGGAATCGAAAAGAAGGAAGCTCCTATCCATATTTCTAATCTGAACGTTGTAGATCCGCAGTCTGGCAAGGCAACGCGTATCGGTCGCAGATTGAATGAGCAAGGTGCTTTAGTGCGTTATTCAAAAAAATCTGGGGAGGAAATTAAGTAATGAGCAATACTGCCAGTCTTAAGAAAGAGTATCAGGACAGAATTGTACCTGCGTTGACCAAGGAGTTTGGTTACAAGTCTATCATGCAGGTTCCTGTCTTGAAGAAGATTGTGATCAATCAGGGATTAGGTATGGCTACTGCGGATAAGAAGATCATTGATGTTGCTATCAGTGAGTTGACAGCTATCACTGGTCAAAAAGCGGTCGCTACGGTATCTAAGAAGGATATCTCTAACTTCAAATTGCGTAAGAAGATGCCTATTGGTGTAATGGTAACTTTGCGTCGAGAGCAGATGTATGAGTTCTTAGAAAGACTCGTTCGAATTGCTCTTCCGCGTATCCGTGACTTCAAGGGTATTGAAAGCAAACTCGATGGTCGAGGTAACTATACCCTTGGTATTCAGGAGCAAATTATTTTCCCTGAAATTAATATCGATAATGTTACCAAGATATTAGGAATGAATATTACCTTTGTGACCTCGGCGAAGACAGACGAGGAGGGTTATGCGCTCCTAAGAGAATTTGGTTTGCCTTTTAAAAACGCAAAAAAAGACTAATTAGTTATGGCTAAGGAATCAATGAAGGCCCGTGAGGTCAAAAGAGCAAAGCTTGTAGCAAAGTATGCGGCTAAGAGAGCGCAACTGAAAGCTGAGGGCGATTATGATGCATTGCAGGCTCTGCCAAAGAATGCTTCTCCTGTACGTTTGCACAATCGTTGCAAAATTACAGGCCGTCCGAAAGGTTACATGCGCCAGTTCGGCATTTCTCGTATCCAATTCCGTGAAATGGCATCTAATGGTTTGATCCCGGGTGTAAAGAAGGCAAGTTGGTAAGCGAAATTTTTGTTTAAATATTGTCCGGGTGGTCCGGATCAATTTAATTATTCATATATATGACAGATCCTATTGCAGATTATTTGACAAGATTGCGTAATGCGATCAAAGCGAAGCACAGAGTAGTTGAGGTGCCAGCGTCAAATTTAAAGAAAGAGATCACTAAGATCCTTTTCGACAAGGGCTACATTCTAAATTTCAAGTTTGTAGAGGATGGTCCTCAAGGCACAATTAAGATCGCCTTGAAGTATGACCTTGTAAACAAAGTAAATGCGATTAAGAAACTTGAGAGAGTTTCTACGCCAGGTTTACGTAAGTACACCGGTTACAAAGACATGCCGAGGGTATTGAACGGTTTAGGTATTGCTGTTCTTTCTACTTCTAAGGGTGTGATGACAGACAAAGAGGCTCGCGATCTGAAGATTGGTGGTGAGGTATTATGTTATGTTTATTAATTAGGAGGATAGAAGAATGTCAAGAATAGGAAAATTGCCAATTCATGTGCCGGCCGGTGTAACAGTTACCATTAAGGATAATGTTGTAACCGTAAAGGGTCCGAAGGGTGAGCTTGTACAGGAAATTAATCCTGATATCAACGTTGCGTTGGAAGATGGAGTTATTCATTTGACTCGTCCGACTGACGATAAGAATCACCGCGCAATGCATGGTTTATATCGTGCTTTGATCAACAACATGGTTGTTGGTTGCTCTGAGGGTTACAAGAAAGAACTCGAGTTGGTTGGTGTCGGTTATCGTGTGTCTAACACGGGCCAGTTGTTGGATCTCTCTTTAGGCTATACGCACAACATCTACTTGCAATTGCCCAAGGAGGTAAAGGTAGAGACGAAGTCTGAGAGAAATAAGAATCCGCTTATTATCCTTGAGTCAGCTGATAAGCAATTGTTAGGTCAGATTTGTGCTAAGATCCGCTCATTCAGAATGCCGGAGCCTTATAAAGGTAAGGGTATTAAGTTTGTTGGTGAGGAGATTCGCAGAAAGTCTGGTAAGTCAGCAGGTAAGTAATCTACGTAAACTGAAATTATCATGACAACGAAGTTAGAAAGAAGATTAAAAATAAAAGCGGGTGTACGTGGTAAGATTTCCGGTACTGCGGAGCGTCCGCGCCTCTCTGTGTTTAGAAGTAATAAGCAGATCTATGCACAGGTTATCGATGATACTATAGGAAAGACTTTAGCTGCTGCTTCTTCTCTGAAATTGGAGTTGAAGGCTCCGAAGAAGGAGATCGCAGCTAAGGTTGGTGAGATGATCGCCAAGAATGCGCAAGAAGCCGGTGTACAAGCAGTTGTATTCGATCGTAACGGTTACTTGTATCACGGAAGAATTAAAGAATTAGCAGATGCTGCACGTAACGGCGGCCTTAAATTTTAATGAAGATGGCAAATAATAGAGTAAAATCAACCAACGACTTAGAGTTGAAGGACAGACTGGTTGCGATTAATCGTGTAACCAAGGTCACTAAAGGTGGACGTACGTTCAGCTTTGCCGCTATTGTTGTAGTAGGTAACGAGGATGGCGTGGTTGGCTACGGCTTGGGTAAGGCCAGTGAGGTGACTACTGCTATCGCAAAAGGTGTTGAGGCTGCTAAGAAGAATTTGATTAAGGTGCCTGTTCACAAAGGAACTATTCCTCACGAGCAGATTGCTAAGTTTGGTGGTGCTAAGGTGCTAATCAAACCGGCATCTCACGGTACTGGTGTTAAGGCGGGCGGTGCAATGCGTGCCGTTTTGGAGAGCGTAGGTATCACTGACGTCTTGGCTAAGTCTAAGGGTTCTTCTAACCCTCATAACTTGGTGAAGGCTACTATTGCCGCTTTGGGCGAGTTGAGAGGCCCGTTCGATGTAGCTCAGAATAGAGGCATCGCTGTGGAGAAAGTTTTTAAAGGTTAATTAGGGAGGATGATTTTATGGCAACTATCAAAGTACAACAGGTAAAGAGTAGAATTAAGTGCCCGAAAGACCAGAAGAGAACCTTGGATGCACTGGGCTTGCGTAAGATTAACCAAGTCGTAGAGCATGAGGCTACCCCGGCTATTTTGGGTATGGTTGAGAAGGTGAAACATTTGGTTTCTGTAGTTAAATAATCATTGATCGAATAATATTATAAGATATGAATTTATCAAATTTAAGACCGGCTGAGGGTTCTACTAAGACCAGAAAGAGAATTGGTCGTGGTCCGGGTTCTGGATTAGGTGGAACTTCAACGAGAGGTCACAAAGGTGCGAAATCAAGATCTGGTTATAAGAATAAGATCGGTTTCGAGGGTGGTCAGATGCCTATCCAGAGACGCTTACCTAAATTTGGTTTCAAGAATATTAATCGTGTAGAGTATAAGGCAATCAATATTGAGACTTTGCAGAAGTTGTCTGAGGCTAAAGGTTTGAGCAAGATCGGTCTCAGCGAACTTCAGGAGGCAGGTTTCATCTCTTCTTCTCAGTTGGTTAAGGTTCTTGGTAAAGGTGCTTTAACTGCAAAATTGGAGGTTGAAGCTCATGCATTCTCTAAATCAGCAGAGGCTGCCATCCAAGCTGTAGGTGGAACTGTTGTTAAACTCTAAGCTATGAGTGCTGTTGAAACAATAAAGAATATTTGGAAGATTGAGGATCTGAGAAATCGGATCCTCACTACTCTTTTGTTAGTGATGATTTACCGTTTTGGTACTTTCGTTGTTCTTCCAGGTATTGATCCGAAGGCATTGACTGCTTTGCAAGAGCAGACAAGAGGCGGATTGCTTGCCTTGTTGGATATGTTCTCCGGCGGTGCTTTTTCTAATGCGTCTATTTTTGCATTAGGAATTATGCCTTACATCTCCGCATCTATTGTGATGCAGCTGATGGCTATTGCTGTCCCCTCTTTTCAGAAGCTGCAAAGAGAGGGTGAGAGTGGTAGAAGAAAGATAAACCAGTGGACGCGTTATTTAACCGTGGCTATTTTATTGTTCCAAGGTCCTACCTATTTGGTTAACCTGAGTGTACAATTGAGAGCTGTGGGCGCTTCATTGCCTGGTGGTATCTGGTTTACAATTTCTTCAGCTGTGATTTTGGCTGCGGGTAGCATGTTTATCTTATGGCTTGGTGAGCGAATTACGGATAAAGGCATAGGAAATGGTATTTCCTTTATCATCTTGATTGGTATCATTGCCCGTTTACCTCATTCTTTGTTCCAAGAGTTTGTCTCTCGAACAAGTGAGAAAACAGGTGGTTTGGTGATGTTCTTGATCGAGATGTTATTCCTTTTATTAGTAATAGCTGGGGCTATTTTGTTAGTGCAAGGAACTCGCAGAGTCCCCGTTCAGTATGCGAAAAGAATTATTGGCAATAAGCAGTATGGTGGTGCCCGTCAGTATATTCCCTTAAAGGTTAATGCTGCGAATGTGATGCCTATCATTTTCGCACAGGCGATTATGTTTATTCCTATTTCTATCGTAGGTTTCTCTAATCAAGGTGATCAGAGTGGCTTCTGGGCTGCTTTCATGGATAATTCCGGCTTTTGGTATAATTTCGTCTTTGCTGTATTGATTATTGTTTTCACGTATTTCTATACGGCGATTACAATTAATCCAACTCAGATGTCTGACGATCTCAAGCGCAATAATGGTTTTATTCCAGGCGTAAAACCTGGAAATAATACTAAAGAGTATTTGGATGCCATTATGGATCGCATTACTTTGCCGGGTGCATTTTTCTTGGCGATTGTGGCAATTTTGCCCGCATTTGCACGTATGGCTGGTGTTAGCATGGAGTTCTCCCAATTCTTTGGTGGTACTTCCTTGTTGATTTTGGTTGGTGTAGTGCTCGACACGCTACAGCAAGTTGAAAGTCACCTGCTGATGCGTCATTATGATGGTTTGTTGAAGTCAGGTAGAATTAAAGGTCGTTCGGCTGCAGGAGCTTATTAAAGACGATGATCTATTTAAAAACAGATGAAGAAATCGAGTTGATGCGTGATGCGAATCAACTGGTGGGCAAAACGCTTGGAGAATTAGCTAAGCATATTGCTCCTGGAATTTCTACGCTACAGCTTGATAAGATAGCCGAGACATTTATCCGTGATCATGGTGCGACCCCGGCTTTCTTGGGCTATGGAGGTTTCCCAAATTCCATTTGTGCGTCTGTCAATGAACAAGTTGTTCATGGCATTCCTTCCTCAAAAGTGATTCTTAAAGAGGGGGATGTTATCTCGGTAGATTGTGGTACGACACTAAATGGTTTTACAGGTGATTCTGCATATACTTTTTGTGTAGGAGAGGTAGCTTCTGACGTGCTTAAATTACTAAAGACGACAAAAGAGTCTTTGTATTTGGGCATCCAATGTGCAGTAGAGGGTCATCGTATCGGAGATATCAGTAATGCAGTTCAGTCCTATTGTGAGTCTCATAACTATTCTGTGGTGAGAGAACTTGTGGGGCATGGTATTGGTCGAAAAATGCATGAGGAGCCTGAGGTGCCCAATTATGGACGTAGAGGTTGTGGAGCATTGATGCGTAGCGGTATGTGCATCTGTATTGAACCGATGATCAACATGGGAAGCAAGAATGTCGTTTTTGAGCGTGATGGTTGGACGGTTCGTACAAAGGATCGTAAGCCTTCAGCCCATTTTGAGCATTGTATTGCAATACGTCCGGATGGTCCGCAGATTTTATCTTCGTTTGCTTATATAGAGGAAGTACTTGGAGACAGAGCGATTTAATTAGATTTTAGTATGGCTAAACAGGCAGCAATTGAGAAAGATGGAGTAATCGTAGAGGCATTGTCTAATGCGATGTTCCGTGTTGAATTGGAGAATGGACATGAGATTACAGCTCATATTTCCGGGAAGATGCGTATGCATTATATAAAGATTCTTCCGGGAGATAAGGTAAGAGTCGAAATGTCTCCTTATGATCTATCGAAAGGTAGAATTGCTTTTAGATACAAATAAAATATAACACGATATGAAAGTAAGAGCATCTTTAAAGAAGCGCACACCTGAGTGTAAAATTGTCAGAAGAAAAGGGCGCTTGTATGTAATTAACAAGAAAAATCCTAAGTATAAACAACGTCAAGGATAATTTATTATTTTTGCAGAAAATATTAAGTAAGTAATATGGCTATAAGAATAGTTGGTGTAGACTTGCCACAAAATAAAAGAGGAGAGATCGCTTTGACCTATATTTTTGGTATCGGTCGTAGTGCGGCAAAATCCATATTAGATAAAGCAGGCGTTGATCGCGATATTAAGGTTCAAGATTGGACAGACGATCAGGCTGCGAAAGTTCGTGAGATCATTGGCGCTGAATACAAAGTGGAGGGTGACCTTCGTTCAGAGGTACAGCTTAACATCAAGCGTTTGATGGATATTGGTTGCTACAGAGGTGTTCGTCACCGTTTGGGTTTACCCTTGAGAGGTCAGAGTACAAAGAACAATGCTCGTACTCGTAAGGGTAAGAAGAAAACTGTTGCAAATAAGAAAAAAGCTACTAAATAATAAGAGTTAATATGGCAAAGAAAACAGTCGCAGCAAAGAAGAGAAACGTAAAGGTTGACGCTTTTGGTCAAGCACATATTCATTCTTCTTTTAATAACATCATTGTTTCATTAGCGAATAGCGAGGGACAAGTTATCAGTTGGTCTTCAGCTGGCAAGATGGGTTTCAGAAGCTCTAAGAAGAATACTCCGTATGCAGCTCAGATGGCTGCTCAGGATTGTGCTAAGGTAGCTTATGATCTTGGATTAAGAAAAGTAAAAGTGTACGTCAAGGGACCGGGTAATGGTCGCGAGTCTGCTATCAGAACAATCCATGGTGCTGGTATCGAGGTGACTGAGATTATTGATGTTACTCCGCTTCCTCATAACGGTTGTCGTCCTCCGAAAAAGAGAAGAGTATAATTAATCTATAGTTTTATATTTGAATCCGGAATTGTGAATAGATTGCATATTGACCTTACCCTCTCTGTGATCGCGGCTGCACGATTCCAGATTCATCAGAACTTTTAAACTAATAAAAAAATGGCAAGATATACTGGACCTAAAACAAGAATTGCCCGTAAGTTTGGCGAGGCAATATTCGGGGCGGATAAAGTTCTTTCGAAGAAAAACTATCCTCCTGGACAGCATGGTAACTCCAGAAAGAGAAAGACCTCTGAGTATGGCATTCAGCTCCGTGAGAAGCAAAAAGCTAAATACACTTATGGAGTTTTAGAGAAGCAATTTAGAAATTTATTTGATAAGGCTTCTCGTTCTAAGGGTATTACTGGTGTGGTTCTGCTTCAGTTATTAGAGGGTCGCTTAGATAATGTGGTTTACCGTTTGGGCATTGCTCCGACAAGAGCTGCAGCACGTCAGTTGGTATCTCACCGACACATCACAGTTGATGGTTCTGTGGTTAACATTCCCTCTTATTCTGTTAAGCCCGGTCAAATTGTAGGTGTTCGTGAGCGATCTAAATCTTTGGAGGTTGTTGCTGATGCTTTGTCAGGTTTCAATCACAGTAAATATCCTTGGATTGAGTGGGATCAGAACTCTATGAGCGGTAAATTATTGCATTTGCCAGAGCGAGCTGACATTCCTGAAAACATCAAAGAGCAGTTGATCGTAGAATTGTATTCTAAATAATAATTGATTTCCATGGCGATATTAGCATTTCAAAAACCCGATAAAGTATTAATGTTGGAAGCGGACAATTTCTTCGGAAAGTTTGAATTTCGTCCGTTGGAGCCCGGCTACGGTATTACAATAGGTAATGCTTTGCGCCGTATTCTCTTGTCATCTCTTGAAGGTTTTGCAATTACTTCTATCAAGATCGACGGTGTTGACCATGAATTTGGTACGATTCCCGGTGTGATTGAGGATGTAACTAACATTATCCTTAACTTGAAGCAGGTTCGTTTCAAGCGTGTTGTGGATGACATGGAGAATGAGAAAGTAAGTATTGCCGTTTCGGGTTCGGAAGTGTTCAAAGCCGGTGATATTGGTAAACAGCTGTCTGGTTTCGATGTATTGAATCCGGACTTGGTGATTTGCCGCTTGGATCCTACCGCAAGCTTTACGATTGAGTTGACGATCAATAAGGGCCGTGGTTATATCCCTGCAGATGAGAATCGCGATCCTCTCGCAGAAGTGAACGTGATTGCAATTGATTCTATCTTCACCCCGATTCGTAATGTGAAATATACGGTAGAGAATTATCGCGTTGAACAGAAGACGGACTACGAGAAATTGGTTCTTGAGATAGCGACTGACGGCTCAATTCATCCGAAAGATGCGTTGAAGGAGGCTGCCAAGATTCTGATTCATCATTTTATGTTGTTCTCAGATGAGAAGATTGCTATCGAGACAGCAGATACTGAAGGCAATGAAGAGTTCGATGAGGAAGTACTTCATATGCGTCAGTTGCTTAAGAGCAAGTTGGCTGATATGGACCTTTCCGTTCGTGCTTTGAATTGCTTAAAAGCCGCAGATGTTGAGACATTGGGTGAGTTGGTTAAGTTCAATAAAAACGATTTGTTGAAGTTCCGGAACTTCGGTAAGAAATCTCTCACGGAGTTGGATGAGTTGTTGGAGAGCTTGAACCTTTCATTCGGTATGGATATCAGTAAGTATAAATTGGATAAAGAATAAGTAACGATGAGACATAATAAGAAAATCAATCATTTGGGTCGCACAAACACTCACCGTGACGCTATGCTTTCAAATATGGCTTGCTCTTTGATCAAGCATAAGAGAATCTTTACGACAACAGCTAAAGCAAAGGCGCTCCGCAAGTATGTTGAACCCCTGATCACGAAGTCAAAGGAGGATACGACTCACTCAAGACGTACGGTATTCAGCTATTTGCAGGATAAATATGCTGTTACTGAGTTGTTCAAGGAGATCTCTCAGAAGATCGCTGATCGTCCGGGTGGTTACACTCGTATCATCAAGACGGGTAATCGTCTTGGCGATAACGCATCTATGTGCTTCATTGAGTTGGTTGACTACGATGAGAACATGATGAAGGATACTGCAGCTAAGAAGGCTCCGAAGACAAGACGTTCTCGCAAGAAGTCAGCTGCAGCTGCTGAGGCTCCTGTTGCTGAAGCTCCTGCTACAGAGGCACCGGCAGAGGAGAAGGCTGCTGAGTAAGACAGTTAAGTTTCCGATATAAAAAAGCGATTCACCTTTCGATGAACCGCTTTTTTTGTGCTCTCTCGTCGCATTGTTTCAAGCTTTCTTGTCTTTGTTTAATTTCAACTCAATGATGAAAGCCACAATTAGGCCAATACCACCAAACAGAAGTACCGATGCACCAAACGCCATTTCAGTAAATTGGTGCTCCTGGTAGTACATATTTCTCATACCTAAATTAATGAAGAAGCCGATCATCAACCCTAAACCGATACCGGCCAACAGACAGCCTACTTTCAGGGCACTAAACGAGAGGCGGCTCATGTAGTTAGGTAAGCCTAATTTCCCTTCAAAGGCTGAAGCATCTAAATTGTTACTGATCTTCTCGATAATGGCCAACCGCTCTTTCTTGCGAACAAATAATTCAAACAGTCCATAAATCCCTGCGCAAATGATCCCGACGACTAAGGGGATCGTAATAAAATCCATCATAATTGTACATTGTTTTAAGTTACTATTCTTGTTTTGTTCTTTTGACGCAGGGTATGAAAGAAGGTTACATGTGGTTGAAAGAAAAATTATTGTACTTTTGTTGGCAAGATGCTGTAACCTATTGTTCGGGTTTGCGTCAATAGGGTACAATGGAGTTGTACAGTGATACATATTACATTCAGCGTGTGCAAGCAGGCGATGAAGCCTGTTTTGCCTGTTTGGTAGATCGATATAGTCAGTCGATTTTTGCGCTGGTTAATCGCATTGTCCAAAACCGGGAGGAGGCGGAAGAGCTGACACAAGACACTTGGTTGAAGGTGTTTGCACATCTCTCCGACTTTAGACAGGAAAGCAGTTTCTCTACATGGTTGTATCGGATCGCTTACAATTTGGCAATCTCTGCTACTCGTCGCAGAAGGCAAGAGTACCTTCCTATTGATGAGTTTGTGATCGAACAAGTTATTGAGGAGGATGTAGAGCAATGGATGGGGCAAGGTAGTGATAAAGCAAGGCTTGCCCATTTGGAGACTGCTTTAGGTCTGTTGCCTGCTGACGATCGGGCTTTGATCTTGCTTTTTTATTGGCAACAGAAGACGATCGAAGAGTTGGCAGAGATCACCGGACAGAAGCCTACCAATGTAAAGGTACGCCTCCATCGTATTCGTAAAAAGTTATATGTGATACTTAAAAGAATGGAAGATGAATAGACCGATTATACAACAGCAAGGGAATAGCTCCTGGGAGCAGCTTTTTGCGCAATTACCGGAAGAGCGGTTACCTATGGATTTCCGTGCCACCTTGATGCAAAAGGTGATGCGTCAAGCCGCTATTAGGCGTAAACACAACGAACGGTTAAGTTGGTTGGCACTTATTATGGCCTCCATCGCTTTAATTGCTTTGGCGGTTGCTTCCTTGGCATATTTGGATTTCTCTTGGACTCCTTTCGAGTTGTTCAAGGGGGAGAGTTATCCTTTCTATTGTTTGATTGGTGTGCTTGCGCTCTTGTTGCTTATGTTGGATTACAAGTTACGCCAGCTTTATTTCAGTCATAAAAAGATGTAGATTGATTATTATGGGTTTGTGTTATGAATAGACGGTGTTTTTGGATAATCGGATTGAGTCTGTGGTTCCTTTCTTTGATGGCTCATGCGGCCAGCTGCATGGTGGAGGCAGAGGCGTTTACGTACAAAGGGGGCTGGGTTGTAGATCAGCAATTTATGGATCAGATGGGTTCGCCTTATCTGTTGGCACATGGTATGGGTTCGCCAGTGGCTGATGCTTATACGGAGGTATCCTTCCCTGAGTTGGGCGATTATTATGTCTATGTACGGACTTATAATTGGACGGCTCCATGGAAGGCTGCTGCTGGTCCTGGCCAGTTTAGCTTACTGGTGGATGGAAAGCCTATGGCATCGCCCTTAGGCACTGAGGGAACAGCATGGATGTGGCAAGCAGCGGGAAAAGTGTCGATAAGTCGCTTGCAGGCCACCATCACCCTTCATGATTTGACAGGGTTTGACGGACGTTGTGATGCGCTCTATTTCACGACAGAAGCCGATGATGTGCCTCCTGCGGATTTGGTGGCATTAGATGCGTTTCGCCGCAAGGCCTTGGGGATGCCTGCGATTGTTCCAGCGAAGGGCACTTATGATTTGGTTGTAGTGGGTGGCGGAGTGGCTGGCATTAGTGCGGCAGTCTCTGCGGCTCGATTAGGCTGCCGGGTGGCATTAGTCAATGATCGTCCGGTGTTGGGAGGCAACAATAGTTCGGAGGTACGTGTGCATTTAGGAGGACGTTTGGAATCTGGACCCTATAAGGCATTGGGCGACTTGCAAAAAGAGTTTGGCCCGACCCGCGAGGGTAATGCGCAACCGGCCAGCAATTATGCGGACGAGAAGAAGGCTACGCTTGTGGCGAATGAACCCAATATCACGTTGTATGCTAACTGTCGAGCCACGGCAGTGGAGAAAGAGGGCTCTCGTATTCGCCGGGTCATTATTCAGCACACGGAACGAGGTGAGGAGATGGCATTGGAAGCGCCACTCTTTTCCGATTGTACCGGAGATGGAACAATCGGCTATTTAGCAGGAGCCGACTATCGGATGGGACGAGAGAGCGAGGAGGAGTTTGCAGAACCTACAGCTCCGAAACAGGCGGATGCCATGACTATGGGATCCTCTGTTCAATGGTATTCGGAGGATGCTGGAAAGCCTACCGCATTCCCAGAGTTTAGCTATGGCGTTGTGTTCAATGAACAAAACAGCGAGAAGGTGATGATGGGCGAATGGACCTGGGAAACGGGTATGCACAAAGATCAAATCAAGGAGTTTGAACAGATCCGGGATTACGGCCTATTGGTGGTCTATTCCAATTGGAGTTACTTGAAAAACCGAATGAAAGAGAATGAGCCCTATCGAAATCGCAAGTTGGCATGGGTGGCCTATGTGGCTGGTAAACGAGAGTCTCGTCGATTATTAGGCGACTATATCTTGACGGAGAATGATTTACGTAATCATACAGTGTATGAGGATGGGACAGCGGCTGCTACCTGGACGATCGACCTGCATTATCCCGATCCCGACAATACGGCCAATTTCCCTGGAGGTGAGTTTAAGTCGATTGCCAAGCATATCCCTATCCATCCCTATCCCATCCCTTACCGTTGCCTTTATTCTCGCAACGTGAGTAACCTTTTCATGGCGGGCAGGGATATTAGTGTGACGCATGTGGCGTTAGGGACGGTGCGTGTCATGCGTACTACAGGTATGATGGGCGAGGTTGTAGGAATGGCTGCCTCAATCTGTACGCAACAGGGCGTAGAGCCTCGGGCGGTCTATCAACACTATTTGCCTCAGCTAAAAACCTTAATGGAGAAAGGGGTCGGAAAGTCCGGATTGCCCAATAACCAACAGTATAACGAAGGCACTACGTTGGGCGAGAAATAAGCAAGGAGGTACTTCGTGTCGCTATGCCTGTTTCTGGAAAGCGATGCGAGGAGTACCATCTTCCACGAAGATGGTGCCGCAAGGAATGAATCCTCGTTGGGTTAGGAGGGAGCGCATCACTCGGTTGTTGTGGTGTGTATCTATCCGGATATTGGGACATTGTTGAAAAGCCCAATCGAGGCAGGCTTGAGCGATTCCCCGTTGCTTTCTGTTGGAAGCCAATCGGTGAATTACCCCATAAGGCGCATCATCCAGCCACGCCCCGTCAAAGATTTGCTGATAGGTTGGCTCATCACCTACGAAGAAGCAGAAGGTGCCGATGGGCTCATCTGCCTCATCCACACAGACGAAGCTATGCCCAGCTTGACAATCTTCCTCAATCAATTCTTTCCAAGGATATCCATTGGCCCATTGTGATCCGTTTCCGTTGGCTCGCATGAATAGCTTGGCTACTTCATAGATGGCCATGATGGCCGGTATATCTTGCTTTTGTGTTGCTCTTATCTTGATCATCTGCCTCTGTTTTTGATGGGCAAAAGTAGTTAATTCCTTGTCTTTATGGATGAATTTACTCAATATTTATAGTATCATGGAATCATTATTTTCCTAAACATGGCCCCTTAGAGGAAATTTGGCATCGTTTGACTTGGATTAAGTCTTAAAAGAATACATCATTCGGGGAGATTGTCTAATTTCGCGCCCAAGGTTATCAAGCTAAGATTTGGTTTATGGCTACTTCAAAAGAAATGACTTCGGGTGCGATCTTCCCGCAACTTTTCACCTTTCTCATGCCGCTGCTTCTGGGCAACCTCTTGCAGCAGACCTACTCATTGATTGATGCGGCGATTGTTGGTCGCTTCTTAGGCATCGACTCCTTGGCTGCGGTGGGTGCCAGCAGTTCCGTTATCTTTTTGATCTTGGGCTTCTGTAACGGTTGTTGTGCCGGGTTCGGCATTCCGGTAGCTCAAAAGTTTGGTGCCCGAGACTATGTCGTGATGCGTCGTTACGTCAATGTCGGGTTGCAATTGGCTGCTATGATGTCGTTGGTGATCGCGGCGATCTCCTGCTTCTTCTGTGGAGACATTTTGCGGGGAATGCAGACTCCCGATACGATCTTTGAGGGGGCCTATGCCTATCTGTTTGTCACCTTTGCGGGCATTCCCTGCACCTTCTTCTATAATTTGTTGGCCAGTATCATCCGGGCTTTGGGCGATAGCAAGACCCCCTTTTGGTTTCTCCTCTTCTCCACTGTCTTGAATATCCTGCTCGATCTGTTTTGCATCGTCGTGTTAGGATGGGGCGTGAAGGGAGCGGCCATCGCTACGGTGGTGGCGCAAGGAATTTCCGCTATACTCTGTTACCTCTATATGCGTCGTCGTTTCCCGATCTTACAGGCGGAATCCGCGGCGGATCTCCATTTTGATAAACGTTTAGCTAAGACGCTGTTAGCGATGGGAGTACCGATGGGGCTGCAATTCTCCATCACGGCGATCGGTAGCATCATGTTGCAAAGTGCCAACAATGCGTTGGGTACCGCCTGTGTAGCGGCATTCAGTGCGGCTGTGCGCATCAAGATGTTCTTTATCTGTCCGTTTGAGAGCTTAGGCATTGCTATGGCCACCTATTGCGGGCAAAACTATGGAGCGGGCAAGATTGATCGAATCTTGCAAGGCATCAAGGTCAGTTTGGCGATGATGCTGACTTATGCGGTCGTGTCAGCGACGATCGTTGCGTTAGGAGCTCGCCCTATGTCGCAGTTGTTTGTGGATGCATCGGAAATGGAAGTGCTCGATTATGCGGTCTATTATTTGCGGGTGATCTGCTGTTTCTATCCCGTGCTTGGCGTGCTTTGCATCTTGCGTTATTCCATTCAAGGTGTCGGGTTCAGCAATTTCGCCATGTTCTCGGGTGTAGCTGAGATGATCGCCCGTGCGTCAGTCAGCCTTTGGGTCGTGCCCGCTTTCGCCTTTAGTGGCGTCAGCTTTGGCGATCCGATGGCCTGGTGTTGTGCCGACCTGTTTTTAATCCCCGCTTTTATTCATGTCTATCATAAAATCAAGGAGAGAATTGCTCATGAGAAAGTATCGTTGTCCGCAGTGTGAGATCAGCTCATTCTATGTGAAGAATGCGCAAGGGGAGCGGCTATTGGTCTATGTCTATGCCAATGGTGAGGTACGCCCAAAGTATCCGGAGCAATCCGTGGAAGGTTTCGATTTGACGGAGGTTTATTGCTTAGGCTGCTCTTGGCATGGCTCTCCCAAACGTTGCCGATAGCACCAAATTCTATTGCCCATTGCGTTGAAAAACATTGCCCATAGATTTGGAAAACATTGCCCATAAAAATAGAAAATATTGCCCATAGTTTTTTGACACGATGGGCAATGACAAACAAGAGAATCCCTAATTTGCCCTCGAAATGATCCTGCTTGCTTCATGTCTTCGACCCTTATTATGGGACATGATGCAAAGTCTTTTCCGAAACTTGCGTTATGGAATAAAAAAACTATCTTTGTACTGTAGTTTTCACCCATAAAAAGAATAGCGTATGAAAGAGAAAGATCTGAAAGAGGCTTTGATTAGCGACAACGAATTAGAGGCAGTCGTTGGTGGTTTTGTTTACAAGGGCGTAGCGTATAACACCATGGCCGATTTGAGAGATGCCCTTCTTCGGGGGCTCATCACAGAGGAAGATGCTCAGATAATTGGCAAGAACCTCTGAGAACCGCCCCACTATTGTAAGTAGGAAACAATGATTGAGGGGGCATTTCAAGTGATAACGAAATGCTCCCTTGGTCTTTGTATGTAGGACAAACGGACAGGTACTTCGCTTCTTTTAGTAGCAAACATAAAGAAAGTTGATCAATCGATGAATACCTTGAAATGTAAAACCTTATTGCTCTTATGTTGTTTGTGGGCACTCGTTGCGCAAGCGCAACAGCAAGATGCGGTGTTGTGGTATATGAAACCTGCTGACTGCTGGGAGGAGGCGCTTCCCATCGGCAATGGTCGATTGGGAGCCATGATCTATGGCGATTACCAACATGAGATCATCCAGTTGAATGAGGAAAGCCTCTGGGCGGGCTCCAAAAGCGAAGCGGATGCTGAAGCAGCGGAACAGTTGCCTCGCATCCAGCAGCTGTTGCTCAATGAGGAGTTTGAGCAAGCCGCAGCACTTTCGGAAAAATACATGCGGAGCAATCCATTGCGTGTGCGTTCCTACCAATCGTTTGGGGAGTTGCGCATCGATTTTGTAGGGAAAAAGCGTTCGGATATCCAGCCGACAGCCTATCGAAGAGCGTTGGATCTGGCTACGGGTGTCGTTTCGGTGAGCTATGAGCTGGACGGAGTCCGTTATGAAAGAGAGCTGTTCGCTTCGGCACAAGACGATGTGATCGCCCTTCGCCTCTCTGCGAATAAGCCGGGAGCGTTGACTTTCCGGCTGCAG
This sequence comes from Parabacteroides sp., assembly GCA_022775005.1. Taxonomy (GTDB): domain Bacteria; phylum Bacteroidota; class Bacteroidia; order Bacteroidales; family Tannerellaceae; genus Parabacteroides. The sequence continues at coordinate 19,653 of JALFJR010000043.1, read as the reverse complement.
TACACCCGGGAACAGGATGCCACGGCTTATGCCATCAATGACCGGGAGCTGGGGATCAAAGGACAACTTTTCGATTTGCCGGAGCAGGATGCGGGCGAGCCGGGCTTGCACATGCGATTCGCCGGCCATATTCGTGGTTCTCATAGGGGAGGACGCATGCAGGTCGTGTCCAATGCCTTCTATGTGGAACAGGCGGACGAGGTTGTTTTCTATTTCACGGCAGCCACCGACTATGACTTTTCCCGTTTGGATTGTAACCGGGCTTTTGATCCTGTGCGGCAATGTGTGGATATTCAAGCGAACTTGGCCGGAAAATCGTTTGAGCAGATCAAGGAAAGGCATATCGCGGAACATGGTGCCTTGTTTGACCGGGTGGCTTTTCGCATGGGCGATCCCTCTTCCTTACCCACGGACGAGCGATTGCGTCTGGTGCAGGAGGGGAAAGAGGATCTGTCGCTGATCACGTTGTATTTTCAGTATGGTCGCTATCTGTTGATGAGCTCCTCTCGCTATCCGGGCCGATTGCCTGCTAATTTGCAGGGCATTTGGAACCAGGATATGTATGCGGCATGGAACTCTGATTTCCACACAAACATCAATCTTCAGATGAACTATTGGCCGGCAGAGGTTTGTAACCTATCGGAGACCTTTCTTCCTTTCTCGCAGCTGGTCAGTGCGCTTCGGGAGCCGGGACGGGTTACTGCACGGAAGACCTACAATTCACGGGGATGGACAATGAATCACTTGACCGATCCATTTGGGCATACCTCTATTTCTGACGGGGTCAGTTGGGGCACGTTCCCCATTGCGGGGGCTTGGTTGGCCTTGCATCAATGGGAACACTATTTGTTCACAGAAGACAAACGTTATCTGACGGAGGAGGCCTACCCTTCCATGAAGGAGGCTGCGGAGTTCATTCTCGGTTTCTTGGTGGAGGATAAGGAGGGGCATTTGGTGACCGCTCCCTCCAATTCGCCGGAGAATAAATATCGACTGCCCAATGGAGATATACAAGGTTTGACCTATGGGGCGACGATGGACATTGAGATCATCGATGAGCTGTTCAATGCTTGCTTGAAGGCGAGTAAGCTTTTGAAAAACAGTGATCCGGAGTTCGATCGGGAGTTGAAAGCCACGTTGAAGAAACTACCTCCGATCCGTATCAGCCAACGCTATGGCACCATTCAGGAATGGATCTCGGACTATGAGGAGGTGGAGCCGGGGCATCGTCACATCTCCCATTTGTTCGGACTCTATCCGGGCACCTCCATCAATCCTTCGCAGAAGGAGTTGTTCGAGGCGGCTAAAAAGACCATCGCCAGACGGCGCTACTACAACGAGGTGGAGAAAAACGGCTCCTACACAGGATGGAGCCGGGCCTGGATGATCAACTTCTACGCTCGCTTGCTGGATGGCGAGGAGGCGGGCAAGAATGTCCAGTTGCTGTTGGCGAACAACACGCAAGACAATCTGTTCGATCTGCATCCTCCTTTCCAAATTGATGGCAACTTTGGAGGAACAGCCGGTATTGCGGAGATGCTGCTCCAGAGTCATCATGGAGAGTTGCATTTGTTGCCAGCTCTGCCTCTCTCTTGGCGGGATGGCGAGATCAAAGGCTTATGTGCCCGAGGAGGCATCACCGTGGATTTGCGTTGGGAAAACGGTACTTTGTGTTCCGCACGGCTCTACGCCAAGCGCAAGCAAAAGGTGAATGTCCGTTATCAGCAAAAGTCTAAGCAGATCACTCTTAAAGCAGGTGAGAATCTGCTGCCTCTCGATAGGTTCAAATAGTGCATGATTCGTTCAAAAAGGTGCAGGGCTCACGACTGTTATGCGTTCCTCTGTGATTGGGTGCGTGAAGGTGAGCGACTCGGCATGGAGATAGAGGCGATCGGCGGGATGGCCATAGAGCGTGTCACCCATGATGGGGCAACCTAAGCCTTCGGGATGGGCCGCATGGACACGTAGTTGGTGTGTCCGTCCCGTGTGGGGATAGAAGGCGATGCGGGTATGGTCAGCCTCACGACTCAACACCTGATAGTCGGTAATGGCCGGTTTGCCCTGTTCCTGATCCACCCGTTGCCGAGGTCGATCTAACAGGTCGGGAGCTAAGGATAAGGAGATGGTGCCTTGATCCGAAGTGACGATTCCTTCCAAGAGGGCGATGTAGCGTTTGCGAATGGTGCGGTGATGAAACTGGGCTTGCAACTGTTGATGAATCGTTTTTTGCTTGGCTACCAATAGTAAACCGGAGGTGGCCATGTCCAAGCGGTGCACAATCATGGGACCTTCTGCCTCAGGATAACGAGCACGCAACCGTTCTGCCATGGAGCTGATGGCCTCCTTGCCGGGCACAGAGAGCATGCCAGCCGGTTTATTGATAACTAACAGCCAGTCATCTTCATAGACAATCTCAATCGGCATCTTCTCTTGGGTGTTCGTTAAGAGGGGGTTGGGATCGACCGATAGGCCTTGCAGCATGTGCCCCAAGATGGGTTCGCATTTCCCTTTACAGGCAGGATAGTAGTTGCCATGCTGACGAATCTCCTGCTTCGGGGAGTCTCCCCACCAAAATTCCGCCATGCAGTGAGGCTTCAAGTGATGCAGGTAGGCATATTGCAGCAACTTCGGGGCAGCGCATTCACCAGCTCCAGCAGGTGGTGTACCTTGGGCAGTTGAGGCGAAGATCTCAGTCAAAGGTTTACGCTCACCTCGTGCGTTCAGCACTTGATATTGCTCGAAAAGCCACTGTTGCAGAGCAGCGGAACGATGTTTGCGTTCCTGCTTGAGGGCAGTGATTTGCGCTTCGTAGGCCGACAACGCCTGTCGAGTCTCTGTTATCTGAGCCTGCCACCTTCGTTCTAACCGTTTGTATTCCGCTTTCTGGAATTGACTCTCTTGGATCAAAGCCTTGGCGATTGTTTCATCGACTCCTGCTTGGCGAAGGTGTTCTCTTCTTTCTTTCTCTGTCTTCAGGATGTGTTTGGCTTGACGCAGTTCCTCTGCTGCAGCCGAGGTAATCCGTTCAACCTCTGTGCGCAGGTGTGTGTAGTCAGGATCGGTTTGCAGGCGAACGATTTCCTGATTCATAGCGGAGATCCGTTGCTCCTCTTCCGGGAAATAGCTGCCGGGACGCAGCAGGTCGTAGATGGGAGGCACGAAGAAATCCCATTGGTTTTCTCCCAGCAGATTGCCGGAGAAGGCGGCCAAGTAGCCAAGCTCTCCGCTCACTGTTTCCACAACAAGCACACCGAACATTTTCCCTCGTTGCAGTTCCTCTGCCCATGCTGTCTGATGGCGCAAATAGGTTTGCACCTCCTCTGCCGCTTTCACACACAACGGATGTGGGGTGTAGTGGAAGGGAAAAGTAAATCGTCGGGGCAGGGTGATCCCTGCCACCGACGATTGAAAAGCATGTACTTTTGTGTCCTGATGTGCCTCCACCTTCCTATCGTTTCAGGTAGTAGTTGATGGTAGTTACTACCCGTACGGTCTTGATATAGGGGGTATTCTCGTCTCGATTGGCGATGGAGAACTGCCCTTGTGAGGCATTGCGGATCTTGCCGAGGCGACTATCGCTGTCTTTGGCGAACTTCTCGGCGGCCGCACGTGCGTTACGAGTTGCCTCCTCGATCATCTCCGGCTTCACCTCGTTCAATCCGGTGAACTCATAGCTCACGTTGAAGCGATAGTCGCCACCCACGATGGCAATGCCCTGCTTCAGCAGTTCGGCCTGTTCACTCATTAACGCACGCACTTTATCTACCTGCTTGGAGGTGACGGTGATCACTGAAGTGGCGTTGTAGCGATAGGGTGTGTTGTTGTTGCCGTAGCGCTCCGCCTGCATGTCGATTACCTCTGGGGGAGCGATGCTGATCTCCTCATCGGTGATTCCTTTGTCTTTCAAGAATTTCACGATCGCTTCACTCTTGCGGTTCATATTGGCATAGAGTGCCACTGGGTCATCGCCGATATCCTTGTAGGAAAGGGGCCACACGACCTTGTCCGCTGGCACCTCCCGCTCAGCCAATCCCTTCACGGTCACGACACGATCCCTGTCTGAGAAGTCATTGATGCCTTCCCTGATCTCCACTCCCAACAGGAGTAGGCCCACGGCTACAAGAGCCGCCTCAATTTTTCTGCCATTCATATTCATACCCTTGTTTGGTTTGCTTTACTATCTTAAAAACAAAAGTAGTCAAATTTGGTTCAGACAGTCTGTATAGCTTCTTCTTTTTATCTATCTTGTAAGGTTCGTTTACTACGGGATTCGGCTCTTGCTGAGGATCGTCGCTACAAGCAGCGAAAAGGGATACGGATGCCCATAGCAGGCAACTGTATCCCAAAGATTGTATATATTTAGTAGGGTTAATTTTCATTCGCTCGCTCCATAGTAAAGTTCCTGTGCCTGTTCTCTTCTTGTGTATGCTTGTTTAATTATGATTTGTGCCTGCAAAGATGTGTGTTCTCTTTGATGCGACCAATAGGCTGTTGGCCTTTTACATGGTTTGACCGAACATATTTATCCATTGACCGAAAATGTGGGATGGTGGTTATTCCCGTTTGTTGAAATAGTATTCCTTCGGGGTGATACCCTTCGTCTTCTTGAAATAGCGGTTGAAAGTGGAGATCGAGTTGAATCCACTTCGTTGCGCTACTTCCGTCATGTTGATGCGTCCCGTGTTGGGCATCTCATCAATGAGATGACAGGCCTCTTCCACACGGAAGCGATTCACATAGTCATAGAAGGTGAGATGTAGGTAGTGGTTGAGGTAGATGGAGAGGTAGGTCATGTTGGTGCCGATGGCAGCAGCCACCTCCTTCAGGGTGAGCTTCGGGTTGAGGTAGAGCTGGCGTTGCGTCATGATTTCTGTCAGCTGACGGGCAATCTGTTCCTCGTTGATGGTGACGGTGCTTGTTCCCTCGTCGCTCTCGGTCATGACCTCTTCTTCTTCTGGACTTTCCGCTTCGCTCAACGCTTCGGGGAGAATGGGTTCGGTGGAATCCCTGCGTTCCTCCAGCACATGCCGTGTTTCAGCAGCTGCGCTTCTTGACTCTTTCGTGCGTTTCGGCTGCAACCAGCGAAGCACCCTGTGCCGTTTGGCATGGACAAAAAGGAAGGTCCAAAGCACGAGACTGAAGAGGTTGTAGAGCGCTTCGCTCAGCCAAGTGGTCTGATCGAAAGCCAAATCATAGATGATAAGCGAACTGAAAAAGGCCAGGCAGGAGACAACGACCCAGTGCACATCGAGGTTCTCTACATAAGAATAGTGCGTCGAGAGATAGCGATGATAGCGGGCGGCGAAGTGTATGACCGAAGCTGTGGTCAGCACTCCCATCGCATAAGCCACATAATAAGCGCTCATCAGCATGCCGTCGGTCGGCCAAAGCAGATAGGCCGGGATGAATAGTGCCTGCACACCTACGGCGATGGCTACACGTGGCGTGGTAGAGAATCCGGGTCGGGTGGCTTCAAGGAAAAATGCACAGGTGAGCGGAATAAAAATGAGGTCGATCACGTTGTCGAGCCAGATGCTGTCCTTCCAATCCTCAAGCAGGAAAACGGAATCTTTCAAGTGGCCGATCGTGATCCAAAGGGTACTGATGAAGAGCAATCGCATCATACGGCTTTGGTGGATGGAGGGGTATAGCTTGAAACATCAAAAGAGGAAGAACAGCGTGATCCCTCCTCTCATTTCATGCGCGAATGCCTCAACTGTGTTCATTGTCCTCTATCAATTCAATTGTGAAGCAAAAATAGAGACAATTGTCGATAGAATCGTCTAAATGGCTGTTTTCTTCCCGCTAACGATCAAAGAAATACGTGCATTGACCGAAAATTTAAGGATTGACCGAAAAATGCGGAGGCTTGGCGATGCTAAACGCATGGTTGGTAGCTCCAGCTATCGGTCTTCGTATACTCTCCAATGTGGGAGATAACCGCATGTAGATGCGGCCTACTCACCGCGTGCGGATGCGGTATACCAACTGCGTGCCGATGCGGCCTATACACCGCATGCGGACGCGGCATACCTACCGCGTGGAGATGCGGCTTAATGCCACATTAAGGAATGTTGGAGGGGGCACCTACTTATCGTCGTAATGCCCGTAGAAAATCAGGGGGCATGTCCAAAAAAGAACACACCCCCTGTGATAAAGTGGACGAACGGTTTGATCAATCCTCATCCGCAAACATCGGATCCCAGGCCGGCAAGCGGACGGGCTTCTGCTGGAGGATGGATTTCACCTTGTCGGTGATGTACTTTTTGTTCACTACCAAACGGAACATGTACTCGTTGAACCATTCGTCGGTCATGATGAGGTGACCAGCGTTGGCTCCCGGTCCCCAGCTATTTTCCACCATCCATTTCTTCGGCTTACCCGTTGCCTTGTCCAAGTCAACTGCCATGAGGGTCATGGCGTGCGAGGAACCGCTGGCGAAGGTTTGGATGCGTTGTTTCTTGTCCATACCGAAAGTGGTGCCCATCAGCGAGCCATAGTCGAGGTAGTTCACATCGAGGATGCCCCGTTCACGATCGAAGAATTTACCTACATCGCAGGAGAAATACATCATCGTGCTGTCCTTGATGGAGGCGATTGCCATCTGCTTGATGTCTTCGATTGGCAGGTTCACGTAGGTCCAGTTGTAGCCATCATAGACATGACGGTCGTAGTCGATCTCGTAGAGCTTGTAATACTCTCGGCTCGGATCGTTCATCAGCATCACGTAGTTGCTCTTCAAGTCCTCACCGATATACTCGGCATAGAACGACTGCGGGGTGTATTCCTTTGTCTCCACGGGATTGCCCTTGGCGTCCTTGCGTGTCCAGGTGAACTTTGTAGGCGGCTCGCCAAGGTTCAGCACCAACATGCGATAGATGGTGCCAAGCATCTCTGTCTTACGCTTGCCTAAATCAGCCACAGACACTTTGTTAGCTGCCTTATCACGCAGTTCCAAACCGAACTCTTTCAGTTTCAGACGTAGGAGGTTCGACATGCGGCTGGTGTTGTTGCTGCTGTTGGTCTCGACCATCACCTCGGCAGGCACTACGCCATACTTCATTAGCAGGTCGGAGACACCGGTGTATTGGCCACCGTCGCCCACAGGATTCTTGAAGAGCCACTCCACCATCTTGTCGTCGAGCGGTTTCTCACGGGTGTCGATGATACCTTGCAAAAAGAGGTTAGCCTTTTCCAATTGATCCCAGAAGAAGCTGTAATTCTGAGAGAACTGGAACTCGCCCATGCCATACTTGGCGATGGTGCGGGCACGGAGCACATTCAGCCCCGTGAAGAGCCAGCAGCGGCCCGAGGAGCGTTGGTTAGAGATACCCTTGCTCTCCACTTTGTCAGAGAAGTGGGTGTCGAGGTTGTTGAGGCTCTCGCTGTTAACCGCCAACTTGTTGATGTCGTTGTTGGCGATAGCGTTGCGAATCGCCTTGTCGGCAGGTGTCCCTTGATAGGCCTGCTTGATCTGCTGCAACTGCTGGGGAGAGATGCCTCCATCCGCTTGTTGCGCTTGTGCGGATAGCGTCGCCCCCAGTGTGAGGGCGGCTATCCAAAGGAAGTTCTTTTTCATGTCTTATCGTTAATATTAGGAATAGAGGATTTATAAATCTACGACCTTAAATTCCGGATCGGGCATATCCGCATCGAAGGGGAACATTGGGCGGTCGATACGGTTGTAGGTCAGCTTCAACAGATCCTGATCCACACCACCACGCGTGAGGGCCATCATCCAGTCGCCTCGTACATCATAGAGTCCCTTGGTGAGGTAGCCTAACTTCACAACGATGATGTCGGTCTCAGCAGGTTTGATGCCCAAGGCCTCTAAGCTCTTCGCCTCGTGATAGCCACGACGCTTCTCGGTGACGATCACCTTCATACTGCCCATCTGAATGACAGCCTCACGGTTCTTCGGGTTCTGCTCGCCAAGGGCGATGATCTTGCCCTTTAAGGGGAAAGGAGGCGCATATCGAAAATCTACTTTCGCACCCACCTCACCGCTGATCTCCTTGCCAACGCCTAACTCGAAGGCTTTCTGCACCAATTCCGGACCGGGGATAGAGGCATAGACCAATGAAGGGCCATTGGCTGACTTGAACTCTTTGCGCTTGCTCAGTTCAGTCAATGTCCAGGTCACGTCGCCTGCGCCACCCGCAGTGGGGTTGTCACCCATATCACTGATAAAGAAGGGCTTCTTGTCGCTTTTCAAGGCAGCGGCCAAGCAGACCTCTAACTCATCGGTCGGAGCCACGAACTCAAACTGTTTACGCACCTCCCAGAAGCTCTTCGCCAAGTAGAGCGCGGATTGCTCCACCTGCTGCTTGTCATCACCTGTTACGATCACCGTGCCGTGGTTACGAGGTTCGTCTGCCCACGCATAACCAATCCAGATAGCCGCATCTGTTACGCCCGGCTTGTCTGCCTCGGGAGCCACTTTCGCATAGAGCGATTTGCCCGGCTCCACACGGGTAGAGGTTTTCTCGCCTGGCAGCAGGATGGGAACGCTCACCCATGCCTTGTAGGCTGGCTTGCCTAAACCCTTCTCGATGCGCTCGATCAGGTTCGCCACAGCGCGACGTTTGGAATCCATGGAATCCTCGTGAGGAGCCATGCGGTAGCAAGTGATCAGATCCGACTTGCGGGTCAGCTCTTGACTCGGGTTCCCATGCAGGTCCATACAGGTGGAGATGATCGCTTCGTCACCAATCACCGAACGTACCCGGTTGATGAAGTCAGCCTCGGGATCGTCCAATCCCTGCACGCTCATCGCCCCATGAATATCCAAGAACAGCGCATCGTAGGGTGCGTTCTGTTTCAACAGTTCAAGCGTCTGCTTGGTCAATGATTCGTAGGCCTCTCTCGTCACGATACCACCCGGAGTGGCGCTGCTGACCATCGCTGGGAGCCACTCCGCCTTTTGACGCAAAGTAGAGTCAGCCGCTAAGAAGGGATACCCCTTCAACACATCCTCTCCCTTACGCACACGGAAGGAAGCCTCGTCGGAAACGGCGGGGGAGAAAGTACTACACTCAATAGCGATACCGGCAATGCCGATACGCGGGATCTTCTGCTCCTGCTGGCAAGAGAAGTGGGTGAACAGCAAGCCCACTGCTGCGATCATACCGAATAATTTGTTGGATTTCATGGGGTGTATGATTTAAAATGAATACTTACTTTTCTTCCTCCGTGTACCAAGAGGAGTACATGTGATAGTTTTTAGCAATCTTCTGGTTGATCTCCTTGGATTGCTCGGGATCCACCTTCTTGACAAACTTAGCGGGTACACCGGCATAAATGCTACCCGGCTCCACGATCGTCTTGCTCAACACGACCGATCCAGCCGCTACGATTGCACCCTCGCCAATCACGGCATGATCCAGCACGACAGAACCCATACCGATCAACGCACCGTGGCAAATCTTCGCACCATGAATCGTGACGTTATGACCGATGGATACGTCATCGCCGATCTCAATGGTTGATTTCTCATACAGCGTGTGGAGCACAGAGCCGTCCTGCACGTTCACGCCATTGCCGATGCGGATAGAGTTCACATCGCCACGCAGCACAGTGCCGAACCAGATGCTGCATCCCTCGCCGATCTCTACGTCGCCGATGATCGTTGCGTTATCTGCTAAAAATGTATCTTTCCCAATTTTCGGGGTAAATCCCCTGACTGATTTAATAAGTGCCATAACTTTGAAATTTTGAATTATGAGTTTTGAATTATGAGTTTCAAATCTCCGCTGTCTTCTCTCTGAGCCAAGCCTGCTCCTCTGCGTTGAGGTGCGGACTCAAAGTCTCATATACGTGTTGATGGTATTTGTTCAGCCAAGCGTGTTCACGAGGAGAGAGCATCGAGACAATGATGAGGCTGGTGTCGATGTAGCAGAGCGTCAAGGTATCAAATGCCAAGAACGCACCAAACTCTGTCTGGCTGTCGGGGCGCACCAGGATCATGTTCTCCGTACGAATCCCATATTCTCCGGTGCGATACATGGCTGGCTCGTCGCTCATCACCATGCCCGCTTTCAAGGTCACGGGGTTCTCCTCCATACGAATGCTCTGCGGCCCTTCATGCACGTTGAGGCAATGACCAACGCCATGTCCCGTGCCATGCAGATAATTGATACCGGCATCCCACAAAGCTTTGCGGGCCAAAATGTCTAACTGACAGCCACGGGTACCTTCCGGGAACTTGCATTTCGCTAAACTGATCGTACCTTTCAATACACGGGTATAATCCTTTTTCATCTGATCGGTCGGCTCACCCAATGCAATGGTGCGGGTGATGTCAGTCGTACCATCCAAATACTGCGCTCCCGAATCAATCAGCAACAAACCTTCCGGACGAATCTCTACATCTGTCTCTGGCGTGGCGGAATAATGCACGATCGCCCCATGCCCCGCATAACCGCAGATTGTGGCGAAACTGTCCATAATATATTGCGGTTGCTCGGCACGCAAAGCCGTCAACTTGTCGGCTGCGCTGATTTCCGTCACCTTTTGTCCTGCTGCCAACTGCTGCTCTAACCAACGGTAGAATTTCGTGAGAGCGATACCATCTTTCACCATGGCGTTACGATAACCTTTGATTTCTGTGGCGTTCTTCACGCTCTTTAAATGGTTGGCTGGTGAGATACCCTCTACAATTACACAGTTTTTGGGGATGGCGTTATAGAGTGCCACATTCGTCTTGCTCATATCAACAAACACCCGTTTGCCGGCAGGCAGATGCGCCAAGTAGTAATCAATCCGTGAATAATCGGCTAAGATCACTCCCTCTTTCTTCAGCTCCTCAGCCACTTCCGCTGTCAGCTTCTCGGGCTGGATAAACAAAACGCTCTCCTCTTCGGAGACAAATCCATAAGCCACAGCCACAGGATTATAGGTCACGTCCGTGCCACGGATATTGAAGGTCCAAGCCACCTCGTCCAAAGCAGCCAATACCATGCAATCCGCTCCTGCTTGACGCAATTGGTTGTTCAACTGATCTAACTTATCGCTGACAGAAGCTCCGCTCAATTCGGTAGGCATACGGAAGATCTTATTGGCAGGAATCGCCGGGCGATCGCTCCAAATGCCCTCCATCAGGTCGGCAGAACTATCAAGCCGGATACCCTGTTTGGCCAAAACAGCCGCTAAGTCACGAGCCTCTTCTGCGCTATAACAAAGGCCATCCAAGCCAACCGCTTGTCCTTGGTGCAGATTCTCTAACAGGAAATCAGGGATAGAGGGTGTTTCGGGTAATTTCATTTTATAGAGGTCTATACCGCTATCCTCCAATTGGGCTTCCGCTTGCAAGAAGTAGCGAGAGTCGGTCCAAAGGCCAGCCTTATCCGCTGTCACGACCACCGTTCCAGCCGAACCATCGAAACCAGAGATCCATGCTCTTGACTTCCAACGATCGGCTGGATACTCGCTCAGATGTGGGTCAGAGCTGGGAATAATGTACGCATCTACATGTTGTTGGCGCATGGCCTCACGAAGAGCAGCTATACGCTGAGGTATGTTCGTTTTCATTGCATTGTAATTTTTAGTCAACTTTCGGGCAAATGTACGCATTTTTCATTCTTCTTCCACTTATGTTCCCCTACTTTACCTCTAATCCATCTCTAATTGATCTCTAATCAACCTCTAATCATTCTCTAATTCCAGATTAGAGCCAGATTAGAGTAGCTTCGGAGGAACAACGGAGTTACTACGGAGGAGCAGCAGAGCTACAATAGAGCTGCGATAGTGGCTGCAGGGAACTCAGGTGGCAAGACAGCTGTTTTTATCGTTAATGTTTCATACTGATTTCTTTATATAACAAACTTCCTTTCACCGTTAACAGATAACGCAGACGGGGGTGACGAGGAGAGTCGGGGTAGAGCATACGGATGTATCTATCGAAAAAAAGCTTAAGCTACGTAAAAATCCCCTCTAGATAGTTGAAAAAATATTAAATAACAAAAGATTCATGCCGTAAAAGTATGCTGTATAACATAAAACCCCTATATTTGCATCGTGTTTTTCATGGTATTAGATTTAAGGTTAACAATTGGAGATTGGCTGTCCGTGATGGATGGCTTTTTTCATTTATAGGGGTTTGTTATTCCCCGGACATTGCCTGCAAGACCTGCTTAAAGAAAAAGCATTGCGTATCATCGAATCTGCTCAGTAGCGTTCCTCCTCAGAAAAATGGCTTCTATACGTATCATCTTCATATATTCCATCATCTTCCACCAAATATGGATTGGAAGGATTGCCGCTTTGTACTGACTTATTATTCAGTATATGAACATAGGCAACACCGCATACAAATATAAAAAGCAAGCCGAAAACCAACATACTATCTTTTGAATTAATGTGAGTTCAAATAAGATTAAACAATGATCGCTGCATTAGCAGCGACTAAATTACACAAAGATGGATAGAGCAGATGCTGTTTAGAAAGACTTTCTGTGGCCTAATATATAAAAAACATTAAAGCATGAAAGGTTTATGTCGCAAAAGCATGCTGTATAACATAAAACCCCTATATTTGCATCGTGTTTTTCATGGTATTAGATTTAAGGTTAACAATTGAGATTGGCTGTCCGTGATGGATGGCTTTTTTCATTTATAGGGGGCTGTAATTCTCCGAACATTTCCTGCAAGATAAACCAAATCCAATGACTCCGCTTTCGGTCCTGTCTTAGTTCCTCCAATGCGCTTTGGGTGCTATCATATCTATCCTGTGCATCCAAAAATCGTTGTAAGTTATAGGTATTCATGGATACAAATGTGGATAAAATCCATGAGATTCTACACCGGCAGAATAAAAAAACAAGGTGCCAGCCTTGTTTCCTGTCCCCTCCTACGTGCTCACTGTCACAAAATTACTAAATTGGAGGTCGAATTCTAAAATGTTTATATATATGAAGTGAAGGCTGCGCAGAAGAACGTACTGGCAGATTACCGGGAGTTGAATCAATTGCGTGGTGACTACGAATCCCTAATGGACAGCAGCCATCAGCAGGATTATGTCTATCGCCAGTTGCTCGATCAGTTGAGTGTACCATCCTTACGAGCTCAGATTTTGGCTATTGCTGATGCTCTTATTGGAGGCAGACCAATCCCGTCTTCTGGAGGTGGTGGAGGTACGACTTTCGATTTGAGATGGGACAGGCGCAACCCAGATGAAGAGGAAGAAGCTTACCGCAAAAGACGTTTGTTGCAGACACCAAAGATGGTCAGCAGTAATGGTGTAAAACGAAAGAGATAATCCTTTCATTTTGTCACTTTGCTATGTAAAACTTGCGTTTTTTCACAAAAACACAAATATTGCAGATTGTCGTTTCGTACTTACGATAGTCTGCAATTATTTTTATATTTTTGTGATCAGAATTTGACAAACCTAATCAAGAACAGTCCCATGCAAATTTATGGCAACATGGAATAAAGAGAATCTACCGAAAGAAAATGGAGAAGTGGTATCGATGCAGGTGCCGATGATTGTCTCCGCAAGCAGAAGTACGGATATTCCGGCCTTCTATGCCGATTGGTTCTTCAATCGGTTGAAGGTGGGTTATTCCGCATGGACCAATCCTTTTAATGGTGTAAAAGGCTATGTATCGTACAAGAACACACGATTCATTGTGTTTTGGTCAAAAAATCCTCGACCTTTGTTGCCGTATCTACACATACTGAAGGAACGAAATATTAAATGTTACATTCAATACACTTTGAATGACTACGAACAAGAGAAACTTGAAAAGGTACCTTCTCTGGCTAATCGTATAGAAACTTTCAAAATGCTTGTTGAGCAATTAGGCAAGGGGGCTGTAATTTGGAGGTTTGACCCTATGATATTGACTGATGACATATCGGTCGATGACTTACTGGGGAAAGTTCAGAACATTGGTGACCAACTGAAAGATTATACAGAGAAACTTGTATTCAGTTATGCAGATATAGCCATGTACAAGAAAGTCAAGCATAATCTTGAAGTAAGCGGCATTCCTTACCACGAATGGGAAAATGAGCAAATGGAAGAGTTTGCCGACAGGCTATCTGCCATGAATCGAGAACGAGGCTGGAATTTCCAACTGGCTACATGTGGAGAGAAGATAGATATTTCCAAGTATGGCATTCTTCATAACCGTTGTATAGACGGTGACCTCATAACCTGGCTTGCCTGGGATGATAAGGAACTTATGGAATTCATGAAGGTAAAGATAGAGGATGCTCCTGCTCCTACTTTGTTTGGGAAGCCGGAGTTGCCACAGGGTGCAATACCCTTGCCTCACAACCATTACTTTATCAGTACCCACAAGAAAGATTCCGGACAAAGGCAATTCTGTGAATGTATGGCATCCAAAGATATTGGTGAATATAACACCTGTCCGCATCTTTGCGAGTATTGTTATGCTAATGCATCCAAAGAATTGGCTATTAATAATTGGAAGAAACATAAGGAAAATCCCTATGCTGATACCATAACTGGGAAATAATAAATACAATGAAAAAGAATTTAGAAGAAATACTTGCCGACTATTATAATTGTTTTTACTATGATGAAAACAGAATGCAGGCAGCTCTGAATGGCGATGTAATAGAGATAAGCAATATTGGAACAGATTTTGCAAGAAGTCAAATGTTTGCAGAGGCTATTGAGTGCTGGGAGTATATTGTTGAAAGTGAAATGCCCACCATCCCTGAGACATATAATAACTTAGGTGTGTGCTATTTTTATGGCAATGGGATTGAAGTTAATTATGAAAAAGCGGTTCACTACTATCAAAAAGCCGCAGCTGCTGGGCATCCTTTTGGGAAATACAACTATGCTGTTGCTCTTGAACAGGGCAAAGGTATTAAAAGCGATTTGAATAGAGCGATTAAACTCTATGAACAGGCTGCAAAAAGTGGAGTAAATCAAGCCATCGATGCACTAATTCGATTAGGTTTATATGACGAATTATCTTTGTCTTTCTATCCTCGTAATCTTAATGATACGTCCTTTCTAGGCAATGAATTATAATTTATAAAGTTATGTCATACTATTTCAGATTACCACCCATAACACAGTTGACACTGCCACAACAAGCAGCGCTTAATGAAACTGAACAAATTGCACTTTCTGGTGGTCCTGGTACAGGAAAAAGTGTAGTTTCGCTTTATCGTCATCTTGCGAACCATGGAAATGGTAGTAGAAGTCTGCTTATAACTTATACAACAACTTTAGCCAGATATTTGTCTGAATGTTGTCGTTTGAGAAATCCCGAAGCATCCAGGAACGTTCGTTCTGCATATGCAGGTCGTCCTAAGAGAAGAGAGATTTTTAGTGAAATTATAATAGATGAGGCACAGGACCTTGACGCCAAATACTTTGACCAGATTTCTGGATTTAGCATTTCGTATGGAGCAGATGATGCTCAGATTCTTTATCCTGAACATTCTTCAACTAAAAAAGAATTGAAAAAGCGATTTGAAAATAATGTAGAATATGTACTTGATAGAAATTTCAGAAGCACTTTGGCCATTATGACATTTGCTCGAGTTGCCTTTCCTGACGCTTATATACCGCAGGATACTCTTGATGCATTGGCTAACAACCCTGGAGAAAAACCCACATTGATAGTAACAGATGGTAACCCTTTTTTTAATGAAAATGCCAGAAGTAAAAGAGACGATGCAATTAAAGAAATAATCAAAACTTTTCGGACAGATACTCATAATATAGCTGTCCTTCTTCCGTTTAAGGATTCAGTTAAAGAATATCATGATATTCTTGATGAAATGGAAATAGCGCATAGTTTCTATTATGAGGACGATAAAGAGTTTCCTATTGGCTGTCCCCCAATTGATAATGTTCACATTACGACCTTCAAGTCTGCCAAAGGTTTGGAATTTGATACCGTTCTTGTTCCAGATTTTGGCTCAATGGATTATTTATGCAATAAATTTGAGGTCTTAGATTGGAAAGATTTCTATGTTGCTGTGACAAGGGCAAAAACAAATTTATATTTATTTAGCAACTATCCTATCCATTCATTAAACAAAGTTGTAGAATAAACTTTATATTTATGAAGAGTTATTATTATCCCATATCGTCAACATCCTTGGCTGCAATTTTCGGCCAAGCTTGTATCCTGCCTGCATCTCTATATAAAAACAGATTGCCGGATATCCAAAATAAATTCGAGAATTTTATCTTACTCACCAATAATTTTGGCTGTTTAGAATCCGATTGCTGTCTCCAAATCATATTGACTCTTGAAGAAGAAAAAAGCTTAGTCGACATAAATGGCGGCTTCTATTTGTTTGAGAGCGCAATTCCTATTTCAAGAATAAAGAAAATATATTTTGAAAATAGTGCTCAAGCTCATAGAACAATCTCAAATATTACGCTTTCGACAGCGTTTATTCCCAGTTACCTGGTAGATGATAAGAATAACACGTTCGAAAAGGTCGATGCAAACATTGTACATGTTCCAAAAGATATTGTTTCATCTGTGGAAAGTATAAAAACTTCCTATGATAAATATAATAGGATACTAGGTGCAATTGCGTTGATGAGAACTGCTCATGAAGATGGATGCAATTATTCTGCTCACTATATTGACCTGCTTTCTAAATTCAACACTTATATAGCAAGTCAGAAGACGATGAATTCTGATGATGCCACTAAGTTTCATAAGGTTTTTGATAATCATCCCACGTTTCTAGACCGTGTCGTTGATTATACAACATTAGAAAATGAGGCTTTAGAGAAAAAACAATTTATCAGTAAGGGCAAAGTAACAAAAGTCATTGACCCGAGCAACCTTGAAAATAGTGTATATCTTTGTTATGTTCTATATAATTATGGAGTTGGTGAAGAAGCTCGTCGCTATAAAATCGATGAACTAATATTAAACAATTTTACGAGTCTCAAGCAAGGGTATCAAGAAAGTTGTGCTCTTTATTATGGGTATAATAGAGGTTACGCATCATTTAATAACCAATATAGAAAGGATAATAAAACGGAAGATGTAAAATACCGACTTAATTCTTTGCTTGACTACTATACAATAGAGAGTATCTATAGGTACACTTTCTATAACATTGTATCTGCGAAATTTGATTTGTTCAATTCCTGGGTAAAGACTTTGACGGATAGAAAAGCAAAGAGAGGAGAATATCAGATACTTGATACTATTGTATGTGATAAAAAAAAAGCGATCCTTTTTTCCGAAGAATGGTGGAAAAACTGTTTGGCATCTTTTCTGCAAAAAGATAAGGTCAATTTTCTTGGCTATGATTTCTCGTCAATAATCATTGAAACAATTCTTAAACCTTTTGCATATTTAGTGAAAGAGGAGATATCATCTGAATACGAGGAAACTATTCAGGCAATTAAAGACATGAACGATACAGAAGTACTACGTCTAAAAACAGAGCTAAACAAGTGTAAGGAACAATTATCTTTAAAAGATAAAGAGATAGTAGTTCCGGAAAACGCAGTTACTTTCTCTTTACAAACAAATAATCAGGAGAACACGTGTTTTAACGAGGAAGAGTATGCAAAAAAAATCATTGAATTATGCAACTTGAAATCGAAAGAGCTAAAAGACTTGGCAAAGAAATATGGTTGCACAGTCAATAGGCAGAGCAAAACGGAAGATTTGATCATTTACATTCTTCGTGCAGAAAAACGCCAAGATAGTAAGCTGTTTTAATTATGGAAGAGATATTTAAAACACTTTTAGAGGAATCCAATGATGTGGCATCATTTGCGGATAGTCTTGAAAGAAATTTTTTGACTATCCAAGATTTCTTCAATGCTCCATATCAAACGCAATATCAACAGAAGAATGATATTGAACGATTGATTCTTCTTAAGAATGGTATCATTTCTCATTATAATTTTCAAACCTTAGAAAGTCGTTCTTTTGTTCTAATCCTTCTCGACTTGTGTGAAAGATTCGCATTGCATGGTTGTATTCCTCGCATTATGAATATTATTCAAAGGAATAACATTGTTATCAACAAGAGGATGACTGCTGCTTTAAAGTTCCTGTTCCCACGTCCATCTTCAAATGAAGAATTAGTTGGTCGGTTCGATGAAATATGTGAATTATTGAATGATGCAATTGTTGAGGAAGAGGACAACCCCTCTAAAGCACTGGTGACATTTCTTAATTATTATGGTCACATTGTTTATAACACTAACATTGTTTATGCAACGGAAGCAAAACAAAAACTTTGTGATCTTTATAATAAAGGAGAATACAATTGGCTCAAACAAATAGAAGATATTTCTCTTCTTGATGTATCTAATTCTCAATCAGTTTATCAACAAATTGAAGAGAGAATAGATGCATTAACCACGAGAATCATAAATGTTGCAGTAGAGTCAGAAGACAACTTGTTAATTGAAGAAGGAACTGATTATTGCGATGCACTTTCTCGTGTACCAAATAATTTCATATCAATTCGTCAAATTAGTGTTGATAGAGCTAACGGCATTCTCAATGGGCGAGGTGTAGATCAATTACACTCAGAAGAGGAAATGTTTGAGTATATAAAACGTTATGGTAAAATGCATTATGCAAAACTTATAAGTTCATTTGAATCAACTTTCCCCCAGAGTTTCGACACTCCCGTGAATATTGTGGATTGGGGATGTGGACAGGGATTGGCGACCATCACCTTATTGGAAAAATACGACTCTTTAGACGTTCGCTATATAACGTTGGTTGAACCATCAGAAATTGTTCTGAAGAGGGCTGCTCTGCACTGCAGAAAATTTGCTGCAAGTGGTAAACTAAAAACTGTATGCAAAAAACTGGATGACGTAATATCTTCCGATATAAAAGTTCAACATAACGTGCCTACAATTCATTTGTTTTCAAATATACTTGACATTGATGATTACAGTAGTCAACATCTTCTTTCAGTTGTTGACAGTATTATAACTTGTAATAATTATTTTGTTTGTGTCAGTCCGTATATTGACGATATAAAAACTGCCAGACTTAATTCTTTTATGGCGCATTTTAGAAACAAACCTACATTTGTAATATATCATAATGTGGAAAATACTAAACATGGTGAATTTTGGCAATGTAATAACTCATTTCTAAAAAGGCACTTTTCTCATGGAACAAGCCTTTCTTGCCGTGACTATGATTCAACTGGCTGTAGTAACAAATGGACGAGAGTGTTGAAAGTTTTTTCTGTTTAATAATATACACGCTGTAGAAAGGCTGCCGCGGCTCGCGGGAAGAAATATCACACTGTAGAAAGGCTGCCGCGGCTTGCGGGAAGATTTTTCACCCTGTAGAAAAGCTATCGCAATCGATTTTTTGTTATCTTGGGGGCCGATGTGTGCCGTCGGAGGAGGAGGGGAGTGAGAGTTGCGACTCCAGGTGATTCTTTAGCTGCCGGAGGGCCACTTTTGAGGCGGCCAGGGGGATGGAAATATTGTTGCGAATGTCTGCCAAGATCAGCTGTTTCTTGCCAATATTTACTTTGTAAACATACTCTCGGTTGATAATAGTAAGCATTCGATTAACCACAGTGCATCCATTTCGGCTCATTCAACGGACATAAAAAAGGGATCCCCGCAAGGATCCCTCCAAAGATCATACATCTCATAGCCAAGGCTGTGGTTCTGTATATCTTTACATTCACATAGTT
>JALFJR010000078.1 GCA_022775005.1 Parabacteroides sp. | reverse complement strand
GGAACATGGCACGGGTCGCAACATGGCTCCCTTTGTCAAAGCTGAATGGGGTGAGACCATTTATGAATGGATGTGGCGTGCGAAGGCAATTATTGATCCGAAAGGATTGCTGAACCCGGGCGTTTTGCTCAATCGGGATCCAGAGGTGTTCATCCACAACATGAAGCATAACCCCTTGGCCAACGAGCTGATCGATAAATGTATCGAATGTGGATTCTGCGAACGGCTTTGTCCGGCTCGGCACGTGACGTTGACACCCCGTCAACGCATTGTTGTCTATCGAGAGCTTTCGCTATTAGCGGAACGGGGTGAGACCCATTCTGCCTATTACCAGGAGTTGAAGCAGGCTTTCAATTATAAAGGAAATGAGACTTGCGCTACCGATGGCCTTTGTGCGACTGCCTGTCCGGTGGGTATCAATACTGGTTTGCTGATTAAAGAACTGCGTTGGAAAGAGCATACCTCCTTCACTAACGAGATAGCTGATGTGGTGGCGCATAATATGGATTTCCTGACGGGGACGCTACCTCTCTTATTGAAGTTGCCGCATGGGATGGCTAAGTTGATGGGCTATGATCGGATGGAAAGCTTCACCCGTTGGCTTTTCGAGACTTCGGGACATCGCTTCCCACTCTGGACACGCCATACGCCTTCGGGGGCTTCGTTTGAGCCATTGCCTGGTGTGCAAAATGGGTTGGAAATGGTCTATTTCCCAGCTTGCATCACCCGCACGATGGGTGCCTCAGCCGACTATGAGGCGACCGATTATGCCAATGTCACCCTCGCTACCCAAGCATTATTGACCAAGGCGGGTTGCACCATTCACTATCCGAAGAAGCTCTCCCAGCTCTGTTGTGGCATGGCGTTCAGCAGCAAAGGGTTCCGGGAACAGGCCAAGCAAAAAGAGCAGGAATTGAATGCCGCCCTCTTGGAGGCGAGTGACAACGGCCGCCTACCCATCCTGTGCGATATGAGTCCCTGCTTACTTCACATGCGGGAGACGTTAGACAAGCGCTTGCGTCTTTATGAGCCTGTAGAGTTTATCTATGATCTCTTGCGGGAGCGTTTGCATTTCCATCGACTGCCGATCACGGTAGCCGTACACGCCACCTGTAGCACGACCAAGATGGGTGTGAAAGAGAAGCTAACGGCTTTGGCTGCGCTTTGTGCGGAGAAGGTCGTCTCCCCCGCCCGTGTCAACTGTTGCGGATGGGCAGGCGACCGCGGATTCTTCTTTCCCGAATTGAATGCTTCCGGTTTGCACTACCTGAAACCCGATTTAGAGGGAGCAACCGAGGGCTACAGCAACAGCCGTACCTGCGAGATCGGCCTCACGATGCACAGTGGCCTCTCCTATAAATCCATCGTTTATTTGGTGGATAAGGCAACGACGGCACGATAACTTTTCTGACGAGGGAGGCCGAAGGCAAGCCCTTCCCTCCCCCATCTTTTTCCCCTTCCCATGCGATAAAACGGTTCTTACATCCCATAGCAATTGTCCAAGATACCCGAGAAAATGTTCGTTCAGCACTGCGGAATATCCGTTCAACACTGCGGAACGGCCGTTCGACTGTGCAGAATATTCGTTCGGCTGTGCGGAACGGAAAAATCATTAGGCTTCTCTGGCTTTTTCTACCTGTAGCAGAGACATTTTCTATTCGGATAGAGCCCTTTTTTATCACCATGTTTCATCCCTTTTATCTCCTGTTTTTAGCAGACAAACACGTTTCTTTCTTCTCCATTCCTCTTAATGCCTGAAAATTATTACCTTTGCTTGCAAATAGAAACTTAACATAGGAACAATATGGCAACGACATCAATATCATCACCATTGGAAGTGACTTTCGAGTTGAACGATCCGTCTATCCTTGAAGATCTGAAACGAACCTTGAAGCTGATCAGAGGGGTTGGAAAGATCTCAGTACGTACTGTCAAAAAGGAGAAAAAGCAGGTGTATGAGTATCCTAATGAGGAGACATTGGAGGCAATTGCCGGAGCAAAGTCTGGCGTTTATGCTGGGACGATTGATATGACTAATTTCGATAGTTTCATGAACTCCATTAACGAAATTCCATGAAACAGTTTTCCTGTTTTTGGGTGGATGATGACTATATAGAGATTGTTAGAATAGGTAGCCATTCTGAATTATTTCGATAAGTAAACATGGCAGAACAATCATTAAAAGAAAAGACAGCGAAGGGCCTCTTCTGGGGAGGCGTGAGCAATGGGGTGCA
>JALFJR010000004.1 GCA_022775005.1 Parabacteroides sp. | reverse complement strand
CTATCGGGATAACCGGGAACATTTTGAGTTGGCTGATGGGCAGACGGTGGATCGCATTGAGGAGGGCGTACCCAGCCATGTGGAACTGTATATGCACAACGCACACTTGACCTACAACTATCAGGAGGCGGAGAAGCAGTTTTTCAACGCTACCCTGCGCTATTGGGGCAATCGCAGTCCGCACTTTGACTATCGAGGCATCTTGCGCAACAGTGCCGATCTAACCGATTATGTGGATATGCTTGACTTGACCGATGAGACCTATCACTCACCCGCTTTGGATCTCTACTACCAGCGCACCTTGCCGAAAGAGCAACTCTTGGTCTTCAATGTGGTGGGTACCTATATCGGTTCGGATAGCCGACGCACCTATCAAGAGCAGCGAGGCGATCTGTTGCTGACGGACATCAACAATCAGGTGGAGGGCCGGAAGTATTCGTTGATCGGCGAGGCGATCTATGAGAAGGCATTCGCTAACGGGCTGCGTCTCAGTGCAGGCTTGAACCATACGCATTCTTTTTCCGATAACACCTATCGCAATGGACACGCCTATGAGACCCACCTGACGCAGATGAGCAGCTCGGCATACGGTGAGCTGAAGGGCAAACTGAACAAGGTAGATTACACCGTGGGGCTCTCTTTGCTGCGTGTCGCCTATGACCAGCGGGATGGTTTGTCGGAGGCCAAATACAACCTTAACTCCCGTCTCACGCTCTTCTATCACCTGCCCGGTGAGCAGAGTCTTCGTTTACAGGGACGTATTCGCAGCAATGCCCCCTCGTTGAGCCAGTTGAGTGCGGTAGAACAGGCGATTGACTCCATCCAGATCCAGCGAGGCAATCCCGATCTGCATTATTACATGGACTATCGGGCCGAGTTGAACTACTCGCTGAAAAAGGAACTCTTCTATGTCGATCTGTTGAACGTCTATCAGTATCAGCCGAAGGCGATCATGGACGAGAAGTGGCAAGAGGGTAACCGCATCGTGCAGACGTGGGATAACCAGAAGCGTGCGCAGGCGTTTTTCTCCACGGCTACCCTGCGGGTCGGTCCGATCAAGGATATGCTGCAGTTCTCTTTGGCCGGGGGGGTGCGCCATTTCATCACCCATGGCAATGCTTATACGCACCGCTACACCAACTGGTGGTATTCGGGAGATGTCTCGCTGACTTGGAAGCGGTTGACTTTCATGTATGAGATGTCGAGCAACGTGAACAGTTTCTGGGGAGAGACGATGACGGGCGGCGAGAACTGGCAATATGCGGCGCTGACCTATAAAATGAAGGATTGGACGGTGGGTCTCTTCGCTATCAGTCCCTTCGTCAATAATTGGAAGCAGGAGACGGAGAACTGGAACCGTTTCGCCTCCTATCACCGCACCAGCCACATCAAGGAGGCCACGAACGTGATCGGTCTTTCGCTGACCTACAACTTCTCTTTCGGTCGCTCCTTCAAGTCTGGCCAAAAGAAGGTAAATAACTCTGATAGCGATTCGGGTGTGATGAATGCAGGGAAATAAGAAATTCTTCTTACTTTTGCAGACATGAAGAAGGAAAGTAAAGAAGCTATCTTATTTGAGATCGGAAAGTTTTTGATTGACATTGCTAAATTGGTGTTTGGAGGAGTTATACTTGCTGGCATCATGAAGTATGAGAATATCAATCAATGGTTACTTTTCGGTCTCGGTGGAAGTGTGGTCTTGGCTTGCTTTTCTGCGGGAGCGATATTAACAGCTTTATTCAAAAAAAAGGAGGTATAATAATGGGATTGATTGTATTTTTATGTGTTGTCGGCCTGTTAGCAGCAGGTATTGGCATTTGGGGTGCTATCCAGCTCCACAATGAGGGATCACGTGGGTGATTTAGCGCTGACCACCTCCATCCAGATACCCAAACCCCCGTTTGGGATCAGCTATGCCGATCGCATGGTGCTGATGGGCTCTTGCTTTGCGGAGAATATCGGGGAGCGATTAGAGAACGATAAGTTTCGGGTAGATAACAATCCGTTTGGCACACTCTATAACCCTGCTTCCATTGCGGAGGGACTGCGTCGGTTGTTGCGCCCGGAGTCGCTCACCGCTTCCGATCTATTTGAGCATGAGGGAAGCTACCATAGCTTCGCCTATCACAGTCGGTTCTCTGCCACGACTGCGGAGGAGGCGTTGCGGCAGATGAATGAGCGGCTGCTTAGTTCTGCACAACAGTTGCGAGAGGCTACCCGATTGATCCTGACCTGGGGCACGGCCTATGTCTATCGCTTGCGGAGTGATGGACGTATCGTCGCCAACTGCCATAAACTGCCTGAGCAACGTTTCGTGCGAGAACGGTTGAGCGTGGAGGCCATCGTGGAGGAATGGCGCCTGTTACTAACAACGCTGTGGAGCCAGTGTCCCAACCTCAAACTGATCTGCACGGTCAGCCCGATTCGCCATTGGAAGGATGGCGCACACGCCAATCAGCTGAGCAAGGCTACCCTTTTGCTGGCTTTGGATGCGTTGCAGGCCGAGTTTCCCGATCGAATCAGTTATTTCCCTGCCTATGAGATTCTTTTGGACGAGTTGCGAGATTACCGTTTCTATGCGGATGATATGTTGCATCCCTCTGCCTTGGCCGTTGACTATATTGCCGGACGGTTTGCGCAAACCTATTTCGACCCAGAAACGCTGAAGGCTCGTGACGCTTGGCATAAACTACGCCAGGCAATCGCTCATCGCCCTTTGCAACCCGAAAGCGAATCTTATCGGCAGTTTATAACACAAACTTTGTTAAAACTTGAACAGCTTAAAGCGAAAATGCCTTTCTTTGACTTCACAAAAGAGTTAGAACTATTGACTGCTAAACTACGTTGAAGCATGGAATACGCAATAAAGGAGGTAGCCCAGATCATAGGTGCCTCTACGCAAACATTGCACGACGACACGATCAGCCTGTTGCTGACTGATAGCCGTCGCCTCTCTTTCCCGGAGCAAAGCCTGTTCTTTGCTTTGGTTACGAAGACCAATAATGGGCATCGTTATATCCAGGATTTATACCAATTGCGGGTGCGCAATTTTGTGGTGAGTGAGTTACGCCCAGAGTTTGCCCGTATGCCGGAGGCCAATTTCTTGTTGGTGAAAGATACGCTACGTGCCTTGCAGCGATTGGCGGCTTATCACCGGAAACGTTTCCATATCCCGGTGATTGGTATCACGGGCAGCAACGGAAAGACCAT